>JACIYH010000062.1 GCA_014360055.1 Bacillota bacterium
CCACATTCTGGGGAACGCCGGCCGGCCCTTGTGTTTCAAGGCTTTTCGGCTCCCGATGTGTGCCCTATCCCGTCTTGCACCGAGATGGGGTCGCCCGTGCCCACGTCGCCGGTGGCGAACTCCACCCGGAAGCTGGCCTGGGCCCTCATGCCGGGCGCGGCCTCGGGGATCACCACGAAGTCGCTGAAGTCGGTGGTGTGTTCGACCACGTGTACGGCCTGGTCGAACGTGCGCCCTTCGTACATGATCTTCTGCTGCAGGGTGCCCTCGATGATCACCTTGCGCGGCACCACGATGATCCGGCGGGTGCGCGCCTGGGTGCGGATATCCAGGATCTGCACCGCATCGGGCTTGGTCTCGGGGATGTCTACGACCTCGCGCACGATCGACTGGGTGGTACCCTGCCCGCGCGCTTCCACCACCCGGACAGTGGCGAACTCCACCTGCAGCCCCGGCACGCCGGTCACGTTGACGACCACGTTGATGGTCTGGGTGCGGGTGACCCGGGCCCGCAGCATGAGGATGATGCGGGCTACGACGGTGCGCCCCTCGGATCCCACGTCGAAGGTCGCGTGCTCGATGCTGACGTCGGCAACCACCATCATGCCGGGCTGCACACCGGGCACGTCTACGAACTGGTGGAAGGGAATGGTGGCATGCATGACGTGCACGGTCTGCGTGGGAACGGCCGCCTCGTAGATGATCTTGATGTCGATCTCACCCTCGATGATCACCTTGTTGGGCAGCGGGCGCACTTCGGTAACCCGGGCCGTAGCCAGGAAGTCGATCACCTGGGCCACGGAAGGCTTCTGCGGGGGCACGGGGACGGTGCTCTGTACCACCGCCTGACGCTCACCCTCACCCACCGTGACTTCGGTGCGGATGGCCTCTCGCTGGACCACCAGTCCCTCTACGCCGGTGACCTCGGTGACCACCTCCAGTTCGACGGTCCGCACCACACGGGCGGTCAGCCGCAGGATGGCCACCACCTCCAGGGTACGGCCACCCGGGCATGAGCCCTCCCCGCCACCTGTTTGGGCCCCCACGTCCACCGCCAGGTGCTCGATCTCGGCCGTGACCTGGGCCGTCATGTCCGGCTCCACGCCCGGCAGTTCCACGAAGCCGGCAAAAGCGATGTCGCCGTGGACCACGTGCACCGTCTGGGCGGGAACGGCCGCCTCGTAGATCGCCTTGACGGAGAGGATCCCCTCCACCAGCACCTTATTGGGCACCACGGTCACTTTGGTTATGGTCACCTGGCCTATGCTGTCGATGACCTGGGTGACGTTTGGTTTCTGCGGAGGGACGGTGATAATCCCGATCACGTTCTGCTGGGTGGTCCCTTCCGCGATCACCTCTTCGAGCCGGAGCGGTTCCCGGGTGACGATGAGTTGCTGCCTTATCTGGCTCACTTCTGAACCTCCTTTCTTCCCGGAAATCTGATAGGCCACAGAGACCCCTGGGCTACCATAATATATGCCGGACCCCATACCGGTGGTGAGAATGGCCCGCGCACCGGGCAGGATTTCACCATAATGGCCGCTAACAACAACGGGGCTGGCGGCTCCCCCCGCCCCGCGGCACGGGCCCCGGACGGGTGTGCCGGCCCTAGCCCCCGCGGCACGGCGGGCCCCTGACGGGAGTGCCGGCCGCAGGCCACGCGGCACGGGCCAGGGACGGAACACGGGCGCGGGGTACCCCGCGGAGGTGACCGGAAGTGTGGGGGAAGCAACCGGGGGGCGCCACCATCCTGGCGAGGGTGCTCAGCCTCCTGCCGGCACTGGGCCTGGCGGTCATGTCCGGGTGCCGCGGCCCCCTACCCTTCGCGAGCCCGGCCCCGTCGCCCCAGTACGTCCTGGTGGTGGAACCGGCCGACCTCCTGCCGGGCGAGATCGCCCTGGGCACCCTGTGGGTCGTGGGTGGTCCCCTGCCCACCGCGGCTTCCCTGGAAGCGTGCGGGCGCAGGCAACCCATGGTGGCAGTGGGTAATCGCCTGGCCGCCTTCCTGGCCGTACCCGCTTCCCAGGCACCCGGGGAAGTAGTGGTGACCGCCCTCCTGCAGGGAGCCGGGGTACCGGAGCGGGCGACCACCACCATCAGGGTGCAGCCCCGCCGTTTCCCAGCCTCCCGTATTCGGGCCAGCCCCTCCCAACTGGAGGCGCGGTCGGAAGAAAAGCTACGCGAGGATCAGGAGAAGGTGCGCAGGGCCAAGAGCAGTTCCGCCCCCCGGCCCCTGTGGGAGGGCGAGTTCATCCTGCCCCTGGATGCCCCCGTTTCCACGCCCTACGGTTTCATCCGTTACATCAACGACCGCGAGGTGGGCCGCCACGCGGGCGTCGACCTGGTGGCCCCCGCGGGGACACCGGTGGTGGCCACCAACGCCGGGCGGGTGGTGTTCGCCGACCGCCTGCACGCGGCCGGCCTGACCGTGATCGTGGATCACGGCCTGTCCCTGTTCTCCTCGTACTGTCACCTGAGCAGGATCGCCGTCGGGGCGGGGGACACCGTCCGCAAGGGCCAGGTGGTGGGGTGGGTGGGCAACACGGGATTCTCCACCGGCCCCCACCTCCACTGGTCGGTCACCGTGGGGCTCAACTCAGTGGACCCGGCCTCCCTCACGGGGCCCCGGCCGTGGCTCGGGTCCCTGCCCCGCTGAGGACGGGCACCGGGCGACGGGCACAGAAGACGAGCATGGCCGTCCCCAGCAACCTGCCCGCGGTGGATATCCCCATGGCGGCATACAGGTCCCAGGCTGCATAGGCGGCCACCCCCAGCATGGGGAAGACCAGGGTGGTGCCGTTGATCACCAGGTTGTAAACGCCCACGTAGCGGGGCCGGCCCTCGCCGGGGCACGCATCCAGGAGGAGGTTGAAGAGGGCCAGGTTGAAGGCAGCCCCGAAAAAGCCCCCCACTGCGGACCAGAAGAGCAGTATGTAGGGAGAACCGGCCAGGGCATATCCCAGGGGGAACGTTATGTGGACGGCCGCCGCCAGTGTGAAGACGAAGTGATTGCCGCGCCTGACGCACACCCTCCCCCAGTAGCGGTAGCTGAGCACGGACATCACACCGGAGAGCAGCGAGAAAGACCCGATCCAGCTATTGGCCAGGTGCAGCTTGCGCACGTAGATGATGGGGTACATGGGCACGGCCAGCATCATGCCCGCATAGAAAACGGCCACCGGGATGAGGAAGGCCAGGAACTCCCGGTTGCGCAACACCTGCGCATACCCCCGCAGGCCCCCGGCCGGGCGGGGTACGGTGGAGCGAGGCGGGACTTCCTCGCGCAGGCGGGCCAGGAAGATGTACGACCCCATGAAACAGGCAAAGGCCAGCAGGAAGAGCGCCCACCAGTTCCACGGGTGGGGCACGGCGTCGAGGAGGGGACCGGCTGCCGCCGTCCCCGCCAGCGTTGCCAGGGCAACCCACATGTTGCGGTCGGCGAAAACCTGGGCCCGCACCCTCCCCGGGAAAAGCTCGGCCACGAGGGTGGTCCAGGCCGTGTTGGTCACCGTGGCGGGGACGGTGGCCAGACCCAGGCCGATCACCAGCAGCCACGCCCGGGGCAACCCCGTCAGGAAGGGCAGGGCAGCAAAGAACAGGAAGAAGAGCCGGTGGGCCAGGGCGTAGGAGAGCACCACCGGCATGCGCACGGGCGACCGCTCGGTGAGCCAAACCGCCGGGAGTTGACCGAGCAGTCCGCCCAGGGCAGGCGCGGCCGTCACCAGTCCCACGTGAACGTCAGAACCACCCAGAACCATGGCAAAGGGCCCCAGGAAGGGCAGGGTGAGTCCCTGCGCCGCCCCGAAAAGGGCCCCATCGACCAGGCTGTTATGCGCGTTAGCTCGCGTGGTGGCGTCCGGTAGCTCGTATGCCAGCGCCCAGAGTCGCATTCGCTGGCGCCAGCGGCCAAGAAGCCTGCTCACAAACTCCCCCCAGGTAGCCGCGGCTGCGGTTCCCTAGCGGGGATTCTCTCCCTCTGCGGGGATTCCTGCTTGTCCTCCGGGGATACGGCGGCGCACCATGCGCGTCAGGTAATCGGAGCGATCCCTGATCTCGTCGGGCTGGGTCCAGGCAAACAGGAAGGGAATGAGCTGCGGCTGGCGCGAGGCCTGCTCCTCGTAGACTTCGGCCTGCAACTCGGGATCCTGTCCCAGGTCGCCCGCCTTGTCCTCGCCTTCCCAGCGGGGCGGTCGGGGAGTACGGCTCATCGGTTCCACCTCACCGACCAGTATACCCACCGCCCCGCCCGCCGAACCCGCCCGGCCGCTCAGGACTGGCGGCCTATGGAAGCCATGTACATGACCGTTTCCGCCTCCCCGTCCAGGCCGAACAGGGCATCCACCTCGCCGTCGTAGTAGGCACCTATGGGGCAGAGGCCCAGACCCAGGGCGGTGGCGGCGAGAGCCAGGTTCTGCATGATATGTCCGGCGTCCAGGTACATGTAGCGCCAGGCCCGCTCGTGGTAGCGCCAGGTGGCCCGACCCACCACCGCGGCCAGCGCCACGTTGAGGGCGGCGCGTGCCATCATCTCCTGGTCCAGGGACGCGCGCGCCAGGTCAGCCCCCAGTTCCCCGCGCCGCAGGAACTCCAGGGAGGCGGAGGGCACGTGATAGTGATACAGTCCGGGCTCCAGGCCCTCCACCCGGTTCACCACCAGGAACAGCTCAAAGGGGTGCAGTGCCCCGGCCGAGGGCACGGTGCGCAGGCGCAGGTCCCCGCCCGTGATGCCCTGGGCGGCCCACACGAGCTGGGCCACCTCGGCCAGGGTAAGGGCATCCGGACGGTAGGTGCGCAGGGTGCGCCTGGCTTTCATCACCTCCCACAGGCCGGGTCCACCGGCGGTGGCGGGCGGGGGGAGTTCCAGCCGCGCCAGGCGCTGCTCGTACTCGCGGTACGGGGCGGGCCGTTCCCCACGCCTCCCCGGGAAGCTCTGTCCCCTCGTGTAACTGGAGGCCAGTTGCAGTTGCCGTCCTGCCGAAGTCACCCCACGGACGTTCACCTCTCCTCTAGTTGGCGTCTTTGCAGTTGGCGTTTCCGGGAACTCGCCGGGCCCCTCCCGCCTGCAGACGATCAACGCCACAGGGTGAGGCCGGTGAAGTCATCCGCGTGGCGGGTCCACGGGTCACCTTCCAGCACCAGCAGGGCGAACTCGCAGGCGAAGACGCGGTTGCCCGGCACCAGGTGTCCTCCCCAGCAGCGGCCCTCTTCATCGGAGAGCACCAGGTGGGCGTGCACCATGGGGCGGCCCTCCCGCAGGGAAACATTGCCCATCCCGGCCGCTATCTCCACATGGCGATCCAGGGTAATGGTACGGTACTGCCGTGCCCCCTGGTCGTAGTAACCCAGGGCGCCCTTCTGCAGGGCGCCGATGAACTGCAACTGCCCCGAGGTGACGTTCTCCTCCTTCACCAGAGCCTCCAGCGCCTCCAGCAGGTCATCGCCCGGAGCCAGGCGCCCCATCAGGCACCGCCCCGCCGTGAACGGGCGCATGAGCAATCCCACCATCTCCTTTCTCACTGATCACCTCGACCGGTGGCCCCCACCGGTCCTCCTCTCTTGATCGCCTGGCAACAGCCCCCACCGCTCACTCCTCGGTGGATTCCTCCAGGGAGAGGGAATAGCGGAAGCCCGCCACGGTGAGCTGCCACCGGGTGGTCCGCTGCCGGACCCGGGCTGCCAGCTGGTCCTCGTCCCACAGTTGCCAGTGGCGGATGGCCAGCCGGTGGGCTTCTTCGGGGGTGACGGCACGGAAGAACACCCGGTTCCCGGGGCGCAGTTGAGCCAGGCGCCACAGGTCCGCGGAGATCACGGTGGCGATCTTGGGATAACCGCCCACCGTCTGCCGGTTGGCGAGCACCACCAGGGGTCGGCCGTCCTGGGGCACCTGTACGGCCCCGGCCGGCATACCGTCCGATATGATATCAGCCCTGCCCCGATGCCGGACGGCAGGACCCTCCAGGCGGAGGCCGATCCGGTCGGACTGCGGCGTCACCACGTAAGGCGAGCCCAGGAAGACCCGCAGGCCCTCCGAGGTGAAATGGTCCTCCTGGGGGCCCAGCACCACCCGCGCCTCCACTTCCTCCGGGTAAAGGGGGACCAGTTCCGGGGGGATGGGACGCGGTGGCGCCCCGGGTGGCGGCTGGCCCAGCGGCAACTCGTCCCCCGCCCGCAGGGCGCGGCCGTCCACGCCCCCGAAGCGACCCAGGAGATCGGTGGAACGGGAGCCCAGTACAGGAGGCACGTCAATCCCCCCCGCCACGGCCAGGTAAGCGCGGCAACCGCGCGTACCCCCCGCGAAGGCCAGGGTACTGCCCCCGCGTACCCTGACCGCCTGCCACATGGGCAGCGGCTGCCCGTCCAGCACCGGCCCCAGATCGGCACCCGTGAGCGCCACCAGTGTATCCGAAGTGAAGAGCAGGCGGGGCCCTACCAGGGTGATCTCCAGACCTGCCGCCTCGGGCGGGTTCCCCACCGCCCAGTTGGCCAGGCGGAAGGCATATTCGTCGGCGGCGCCCGCAGGAGACACGCCCAGCATCTGATAACCGGGTCGCCCCAGGTCCTGAACCGTGGTGAGCAGACCACCTTCTATCACCCTGATGGTTCCCACCGTCACCCGCCTCCCTCCCCGCCCTCTACCACCACTTCGTCCCAGAGCGCTTCCGGTCCGTGGCGCCGGGCCCGCTCCTCCCACTCCCGGAACTCCCGGGCGCTTACCGGTACCAGCCTGACCCGGTCGCCCGGCTTCAACAGGGCGGGTGGGTCGCGGTGAGGGATGAAGAGGGAAAGCGGGGTACGCCCCAACAGCCGCCACCCGCCCGGGCTATCGGCGGGGTAGATGCCGGTTTGCTCCCCGGCTATACCCACCGACCCCCCGGGCACCCGGGTGCGGGGCGTGGCCAGCCTGGGCATGGCGATCTCCGGGGGAACCTTCCCCAGGAACGGGAAGCCGGGTGCAAACCCCAGGCAGTACACCAGGTACTCCGGTGCCGAGTGCAGGGCCACCACTTCTTCGGGGGAAAGCCGGGAAAAGCGGGCGATCTCGTCCAGATCGGGCCCGAACTCGCCTCCGTACGCCACCGGTATGCGGACCAACCGGGAGGGCCCGGGGTCGGACTCATACAGCTCCACGCGCGCCAGCCAGCCGAGCAGGGCGTGCAGCGGGAGTTCCCACGGCCGGTAGTAAACCAGTACCGACCGGTAGGAAGGCACCACCTCCACCACTCCCGCGGGCCCGCGTTCGCGGATGAGGCGGGCCAGTCCCTGTACCCGGCGGTTGACGGCGGGGTCGATCCCCTCCCCCAGTTCCACCACCAGGCTGCTGTCCCCCGCTACCAGGTATCGGGGCTTGGCGTACACGGCTCTACCACCTCGCAGCGCCGGGGCTCCCCCAGCCCGCGCCCCGCCTCAACTGCGGCAGGCAGCGCGGCCGCCACCGGCATGGGCTACGCGGTCACAGTGCGGCCGGGCGTCGTGAGCACGAGAAACCAGGCGATGCCCCCCAGGGCCAGGGCTCCTCCCGCCACCGTGGTGAGGGCGGGAACCTCGCCCAGGAAGGCCAGCACGAGCAGGGAGGCTCCTACCGGTTCCCCCAGGGAGGCAACCGAGACCACGTGGGCGGGCAGGTAGCGCAAACAGTAGTTGTACAGGGTATGACCACCGATGGTGGGGACCACGGCCAGGGCGACAAAGAGCAACCAGTCCCGCGCCGGGAAGCCCGAGACGGCCTGTCCCGCCAGACCGCACATCGCGAACAGCAGCAGGCTGCAGAACCCGTAAACCGGCACGGTGTAGCCCAACAGGCTCAGCCTCTGCCGCAGGCGCCGCCCGATCAGCACGTAGCCGGCCACCATGGCCGCCCCCACGAAGGCGAGCACGTCGCCCAGGAGGAATTCCCGTCCCGCCCGGATATCCCCTCCCCCGATGAGTCCGCTACCGGCAATGGCAAGGCCGGCAGCCACCAGCCCGAGGGCCGGCACCCGCTCCCGGTACAGAAAGTGGGAACCGGCCATTACGAAGAGCGGTTGCATGGACACCAGCACGGTGGAGCTGGCCACCGTGGTGTAAAACAGGGAGGTGACCCAGGTGGCAAAGTGCAGGGCCAGAAAGAGCCCGGAAAGCAGGCACCAGCCCAGGTCCTTCCCTTTGAGCTGCCTCAAGGCGCCGCGGTCGAAACTCACCAGGAGCGCAGCCAGGATGAGGGTGGTGATCCCCATGCGGTAGGCGGCAATGGCGAGCGGGGGTGCCGAGTTTAGCCGGATGAACAGTGAACTGAACGATACGGAAAGGACTCCTGCGCCCAGGACACCGTATGGCGATGGGTACCTCCGGATCGCCCCACTCCCCCCTCCCGGACAGCCGGCTTCGCTAGACTGCCTGCACGGCCTCCACCGCGGGAATCTCAGCCTTCAGGGCGGCCTCGATCCCGTTCTTAATGGTCATGGCGGCAAAAGGGCATCCCCCGCAGGTGCCCTTGAGGCGCACCTTCACCACACCGCCCTCGATGCCGACCAGTTCCACGTCTCCGCCGTCGGCCTGCAGCATGGGGCGCACGCGATTGAGGACGGTCTCCACCTTGCCCCGGTCGACCGTTTGCTGTCCCTTTCCTTCCACTCCCGCACCTCCTCGCCTCTTTATATCCCCTTCCGCAAATCGCGTCAACCGACCCGCGGTCTGGGCCGCCGCGTCACCCGACCTCCCGCCCGTCCGGCTTCAACCGGCCTCCCGGGCCGGGCTTCAACCGGCCTCCCGGCCCTCGGGTGTCACGCGCATGTCACCGAGGATGATCCCCTTCACCGCTGCCCCTTCCTTCCAGGGGGTGAGGATGCGCAGTCGATCTTCCCCGTAGTGCGCCTCCAGCACCGTTCCGGCGGCAAGCACCTCCCCCCGGGCGCCGGCCAGCCCCACCCAGAGGTGCTGCCACTCGGACTCGGGTACCTCTTCGTACAGATCACTCTCCCAGAAGGAGTTCACCAGGCCCAGCCCGGTCAGGGGGAGGTCGAGGGGGGAGGCCGCCTCGAGGTAGCGGGCCAGCAGGCGCTCCCGGTTGGCACGGCGTTCTTCACGGGAGCGCTCGCGCGCCCCGCCCGAGGGAGGTAGACGCAGGACCTTCGGCTCGGCGCGACCGCGCAGCCCGCGCAGGATGGGAGCCAGTTCGTCACCCCGTTCCAGGACCAGAACCCACTCCGGGCAGGTGGCCGCTATCTTCAATTCCTTTAGCATCTGCCCCAGTCGTCCCGACACGGTGCCGGTGGTGTCCACCACCACCGCGGCCGCCCCCTCCCGCCTGGCCTGCCACACCATGGACGCGGTCGCCACCACGTGCCGGGCGGGGTGGCGCGCCGGCGACGTCGCCCCCACGAAGGCCATGGCCGCCGCCTGCACCTGATCCAGACGATCGATGGGCCCCGCCGGGTAACCCAGGCCCACCGTGCCGGGCGGGCCCACGTCCGACTGGCCCACGTCAGCATCCACCACCGCCACCCGGTGTCCCGCCTGCAGGCACGCGTTGACGAGCCAGGTGGCCAGCGTGCTCTTGCCCGTGTCGGGCGCCCCCACCAGGAGCGCCACTCCTGGGGCGGCCACCACCCGGGCGCACGCCCGGCTCCACTCCCGCGCCCAGTTCATCGTTCGCGGGCGGGCGGCAGCGGGAAGGGCGGCTCCCCTTTCACGGACTTGACCAGGGAGAAGGCCGCCTCCACCCGGTCCCGCTCACCTTCCAGGAGCAGGGTCACCGTACCTTCGGCGCCACCCACGCCGCCGCTGCCCACGTGGCTGGCCTCCACTCCCGTCAACACGTTCAGGGCCTCGATTTCCGTGACGACCCGGGCTCCCAGCAGGGGCATCAGGCCCACCGGCTCACCCGTGGCCATCTCCACGGCCGAGGTACCCATGCGCCCCGCCGCCTCCGCCACCGAGGGCACCAGTTTCTCCAGCCCCACCGGCACCACCAGGTGGGCACCCCGGGCCGCCAGGTAGCCGATGGCCAGGCCGATGGTCCCCCCGCTGGCGCCGCCCAGGAAGATGCCGGCCAGTCCGGCCGGGTCGACCGCATTGGCCCCTTTGATGAAGACGTCGCCCGCCCCGAACTCCTCCAGCACCTCACGCGGGCGCCTGTCCACTTTCTCCCCGCGGATGAGCACTATGGGGTGCAGGCGGATCTCGGGAGGCGTCTCCCACAGCCCCTGCGGGCCCACGAAGCCGGCCACGAACGGCCCCCGCGGCATCTTCTCCCCCAGGATCTCCTCCGCCACGTAGGTGTTGGTGGTGCCCACGGCGATGACCACGCGGCCGTGGGTCAGGGCGTGCCTCACCTCGGGAAGCGCCGCCACCCCTTTGGCGATCAGCCGGCGCGACTCCGACGGCGTAAGGCATACCAGCGCCTTAGCCTTCACCCGTCCTCCCTCCCATCAGTGAGTGTTTGCGAGCCAGGAAATGATCATATCCGTCCCCGCTCGCTTCCTCGATCACCGTAAAACCCGCTTCCTCCAGCCAGGCCCGCACCCCGTCTGCAGGGGGGTAGTAGTGATACCCTCCCTCATGGGCGACCTCCCCGTACACCACGGGCAGGCCCAAACGCTGCCCCTCCTGCCAGGCCGTGTCCACCTGTCCGGGGGC
Source organism: Bacillota bacterium (assembly GCA_014360055.1). Lineage (GTDB taxonomy): Bacteria > Bacillota > Sulfobacillia > JACIYH01 > JACIYH01 > JACIYH01. Next base: position 10,615 of record JACIYH010000062.1, read on the forward strand.
TGCCTGCTCCACCGTCAGGTACAGATACCCACCCGGCACCAGGGCCCGGTGGAAGCTGCCCAGTACGCCGGGCCAGTCCTCCGGCGGGATGTTCTCCATGGCATCGATACACATGACTCCGGCGAACTCCCGGTGGAAGTCCAGTTCCTGCAGGGCGAGCTTGCGCACGGGGACGCCCGGGAACTTCTCCGTGGCCCGCCTCAGCATCTGGGCGGACTGATCCACGCCCACCACCCGGCACCCGCGGGCCAGCACCATCTCCCAGTACTTACCCGTACCACAGGCCGCATCGAGGATGGCCGCGCCCTCGCCACACAGTTCCAGGAACCGGGCCACCATGCGCGCGTGGGTGGGGTCTACCCGGCCCCACCTTTCGTCGTACTGGGGGGCGAACATGGTGTCGTACCGCAACTCCGCCATCCGCCGTTTATGTAGCAGCCAGTCCCTGCGCGAAAGCATACTGCCCCCAACCTCCCCGGGCAATTCGCCATCACCGCCCGCCCTTTCCTGCTCGCCAGCGCACCGCCCGGTCCGGCCCGCCGAAGCGGCCCCGTTGGCGACAGTGCGTGTTCGAGGTGCTGGTGGCACCACAAAAACGCCATGGCGCGCGCAAACCAGGATTGCCATGTGGGGAGAGCTTGCGCGCGCCCGGTTCCGCACGGGGGCCCTAGCCGGGCTGACCAGCGTGCTGGTGGTCAACATCTTCGCCCAGAGCCGCATCTTCTTCGCCATGGCCGGCGACGGCCTGCTACCACCGGTCTTTGCTCGGGTGGCACCCGGCCGGGGCACTCCCACTGTCTCCATTTTCCTCACCGGCGGGGCCGTCGCCCTGCTGGCATCCCTGCTTCCCATCGGGACGGTGGCGGAACTGGCCAACATCGGCACGCTGGCGGCGTTCGTGCTGGTGTCCGCCGGCGTCATCGCCCTGCGCCGCACGCGGCCCGACCTGCCCCGTCCCTTCCGGGTACCGTGGCTACCCTGGTTCCCCGGCCTGGCCGCCCTGTTCTGCCTTTACCTGATGGCCAATCTGCCCGCCCTCACCTGGGTGCGCTTCGGGGTATGGCTGGGCACCGGCCTGATCATCTACGGCGCCTATTCCGTCCGCCACAGTCTGCTGGCCCGCCGCCCGGAGCCCGCCCGCGTACCGCGGCCCGCCGCTCCAGCCCGGAGGCCGGTTCCCCGCCCCGCACCGGCCATGGAGGCCGCCGAAGAGCCCGTCCCTCCCGACACCAACGGGCAATAGCAGCAGACAATAGCCCGCCGGCCCCCTGACGCAAGCCACGGCGCCGGCCTCCTCTACCCGCAACCACCCGAGCGCCCTGCAACAGCGCCACCCCGGCCCTCGCCCGCTCCCGAATGTCCGCCGCATCAGCGAAGGCCAGACGCCAGCCAGTTCACCTCGACCCCGGCCACCCCCACGTCCCCGCTCCAGGAAACCCGCACCCCCGGCCCCAAGCGAGCGCCACCCGGGGGAAGGCCCAGGGCGCCAGCGGCGGACTCTCCAACCTCCTCGACCTCCAGCAGGCAGGCGCACCCTGCGGCCTCTCCGGCACCCGGACGCGCACCAGCCCGGGGATCTCAAGGACCCCCTCCCGACCGGGAGCGAGCAGGACGGACGCGCGCGGGCCCCAGGCGCCGCTCGCTCGGCGACCTTCACCCCGTACGCGCGACCTGACCTGCCAGCACCGGCCGCCCAAGACCCATGGCAGCGTCGCACAATTACTATTGTGAGGGCCGGACGGACTTCTCGCCCGGGAATCAACCCACCGATTGCCCTTCCTTCGCAGCCCGGTACTACCCAACCAACGTAGGGGGACGGCACGTCATTGGAGAGGCCCTACTGTGGCAACAGCCCAAGGTGTTTCCTGCACCATGTCACAAACTCCCTGGTACCCTCGAGCGACTGCTCGACCTCCGCTCTGTCAAAGCTCACCAGGGGGCTGGTAGTCGCCTTCCTGGCGGTCTAGGAACGCCCGGTTGTAAAGTTCTCCCAAACGGCGCGGCATGATGCCCGGCCGCACGTAGTCCCTGTTGAGACAACTGCGCACCATGGTGTGTTTCCTTGGGAATTGCCCGTCGCGGACGAGCACGGCGGTGAGGACATAGAAACATGCGTAGTAGCAGCGGTTCACCGCAAACGCCAGGTCTCCACCCTGGAGTTCCCGGGCTGCAGACGCCACCGCCCGGTCTGCCTTCTCGAGCCAGTAGCCAATCAGGGCCTCCCGGTCGTGCGAGTCAGTCACACCGCCACGCCCTCCCGCTCCACCTCCGGTCGGATGGGGACAAAAAGAGGACCTCTCTCCCACTGATCTTCACCTACGCAGATCACACTGAGCCTCGCGTCATACCGAAGGTTTATGTCAAAGACGAGATCGTAGATTTCGTGCTTTACGGAGGTGGGCAGGACACGGTCTGTAAGCACCAGCAAGTCCACGTCGGACTCCGGCCCGGCACTGCCCCTTGCGGCAGACCCGAACAGGATCAGCTTCCTCACCTGCGGGAAGCGGCTGGCGGCCTGCGCCCTGGTGACAGCACCCGCGGGGTCGAACTCCGTCTCTGAGATACCGCGCATGAGCCCGACCGAGTAGCACGCCTGCACCGCCCACGAGGACACGGAAGCAAAGTCCGAGTACGGCAGCACGACGTCCGCAGTAGCTCCCACGCGAGGCAGTGGCTAAACCGCAGCTGCCGCAGCCGCACAAGCTCCACGCTGGCCCCGGCCGCAGCCGCTCCCTCCAGCACCCCCCGGAGCAGGATCTCGCCGTTGCCCTCCACACGGGGGCTCTCGCTCACCCCGACCACAAGCACGGCCTGCTCCCACCGCCCAGGAACAGCCTTCAGCCGGCCTGAACCGCCACCCAGCTGCCGCGCTCCAGCCCAAGCCGCAGCCTGACCCCGCACCGGCCGCACACTTCTTCCTGCCCCAGCCGGGGCGAGGTGCCAAAGTCGACTTCCCAGCCGCACACGGGGCAGAACAGCACCACCGGGAACTCGCCGGCTTCCATCTCCTCGATCAGCCGGCGGAATATGTTGACGTGCCCCATTTCCGCCCGCGCCTGGGCCCCGAACATCTCCCGCAGGCCGGGATCCTTCACTTCCCGGGCAAAGGCCAGGTAAGTGTCCCGGGCGGTCTCTTCAAACTCCAGGTTCATCTTCAGGTAAAGCAGGGCCCGGGCCAGCCCCGACTCCCGGGGTAGCCTGCCCAAAAGGTACCGGACGGCGTCGTCGACGTGGTCCCCCTCCGTGCGCATGACCCCTTCCAGCACGCGCACCAGGGCAGGGAAGGACAGATCCTCGAGCTGCGCCCGGTAGCGGCGGTTGGCCCCGTACTCAAGGTTGAGCGCAGCTACCACGTCCTGGGTATCCAGGTCATCAACATCAGGCCGCCCCCTGCTCCGCCGGTAATCGGAATAAGTGAGGGGAGAAACGTCCCGGAGCACCTTGCCGCCCAGCACGTCAGCCACGAACAGGGTGTGAGTTCCCACGTCCGTGCTCATCTCCGGACGGACCCGGCACTCCAGGTAGGCCACGCCGTCCGCCACCACCGGACACCCGGTGAGCGGTCCCGGGAAGTAGTTGATATCCTTCAGCTTGTCCGCCTGGCGCCCCGACTGGAAACCGAAGTGCTTCACCAGCCAGAAGTTGCCCCTGCCCAGCACGGTGATGGCCAAAAGGCCGCTTTGCTTGACCAGATCATGGGTGAGGTTGCGGTGATTGAGCCCCACCGCTACGCGGGGCGGATCGCCGGTGACCTGGAAAACGGTATTGCACGTTTGCCCGTTTTGCCTCTCGCCGTCCCGGGAGGCCACCACGAACAACCCGTACGAAATGGCAAACAGGGCCTTCTTGACGTCCTCCCCGTCCGGGACCAGGGGGGCCACCGGAGCGGCTGCCCCTCCCGCGGGTACCCCCGCCCCCACGGGGGAAGCCACCCCTCCCGCAGGGGGACTCACTGCCCCGGAGGCAGGCGCCGTCTCGACGATTTCCTCGAACTCGCTGGCCGGAGCCCCGCACACCGGGCACACTTCCGGCGGCACCGGACCCTCGTGCACGTATCCGCACACCCGGCAACGCCACTTCTTCACCTTCGCACCCCCACCCCCCGCCGCTCAGTAGTTCTCCGCGGCAGGCTCGTAGAAGGCACGGGGGTGGGCGCAGGCCGGACATACCTCGGGCGCTTCCGTCCCCTCGTACACGTAGCCGCAGTTACGGCAGCGCCAGCGGATGGGCTCCGCCCGGCGGAACACCGTACCCTCCCTCACCCGGGCCAGGAGCTGAAGATAGCGCTGCTCATGGGCCTTCTCCACCTCGGCCACCTCTTCGAACAGCCGGGCGATCTCGTCAAAACCTTCCTCACGAGCCTCCCGGGCGAAGTCCCGGTACATGGCGGTCCACTCGTAGTGCTCTCCTTGCGCCGCCGCCTCCAGGTTAGCCGCAGTGTCACCGATCAGGCCGAGAGCCCTGGCCCACAGCTTGGCGTGCTCCTTTTCGTTCTCCGCCGTCTCCAGGAAAACGGCAGCAATCTGTTCGAAACCTTCTTTCTTGGCCACCGAGGCGAAGAAGGTGTAGCGCGAACGAGCCTCCGATTCCCCGGCCAGAGCTGCCTTCAGGTTGCGCTCCGTTTTGGACCCCTTCAGTTCCACCGTCACTCCCCCTCCGGTCTCCCGCATGCTGGAGGTGACCCCTGTCCGCCTCACCACGCGGGCCTAAGTAAGCCTAAAACGTTGCTTTCCACAAACCGTGCAGGTTGCAGTAAGCCCGCACCGTCCCTCCCGCCGCCTGCCCCCCGAAGAGAACCTCGGGAGCATCGCCCGGCCGCAAGACCCTCCGGCACACCCGTCCGCCCGCCAGCACCTCGACCCACTCGATGTAGTGCTCTTGCTCCATGGGGTGGGGCACCGAACCCACAGTCACCTTGATGCCCTCACCCGTCTCCTCCACCACCGGCACGTGCTTCTCGCTGTAATCATCCTCCTCCGTACGCTCCGCAAGCAGATCCATGGGCTTCCCGCAGCAAACCAGCGTGCCCTTCCCGGTATGAACGACCTCGACAACATTCCCACAAACGCCGCACCTGTAAACCTGATTCAGCGCCGTCACATCTGCACCCCCCCTACCCACACTCCTCCAGCATTCGACACATTGCCACCACCTTCCTGTCCAGAACATGCAAATCCGCCGCAAGCGCAGCGCCACCCGAACGGCATGTTCGCCGGGGGGGCCATACTGGCCGCCACAGACCAGACCGTGGCCGTCGGGGTCGAGCACGGCTGGCAGGCGTTCCAGGGACCCTACGTCGCCACCAGGGCGGAGGGCACCCGCCTGAAGGAGCTCAACTGGAGACCCGCTTTCGACGTGTACAGGCAGGCGGT
>JACIYH010000063.1 GCA_014360055.1 Bacillota bacterium
GCGGTGCGTACCGGACCGGCACCATCATACCGCATGTCCGGGTCAACGGTGCGCGCCCCGGACCCCCACCATCATACCGGATATCCGGGGGAACGGGGCGGCTGCGGGTTCGTGGCAGTTGCTGCATTTCCCATGCCAAGCCGGGCATAGTTGGGGATTGCCTGCCGGGTGTCACGTGCGCGGGTCAGGTGCTCTGGCTGACAGGGCCTTCGCCGTGGTTCGCGAGGTCCAGGCACGTGGCCCAGACTGCGGGGCAGGTCAGGAGCGATCAGGCGAACGGCAGGGAAATCTCCGGGATGCCCCGAAATGGAATTCAGTGCGTCGGCGACTCCCAGAATATGGGAGGTAAGAACAATGGACACCGAACTTCGCGCATTTCTCGAGGATCGCTTCGGGCGCCTTGAAGGGCGCATGGACCGGTTCGAGCAGCGCCTGGAGGCGCTTGAGCAGCGCATGGGCGGGTTCGAGCAGCGCCTGGAGGTGCTTGAGCAGCGCATGGGCGGGTTCGAGCAGCGCCTGGAGGCGCTTGAGCAGTGCATGGGCGGGTTCGAGCAGCGCCTGCATGAGATTGAGCGCGAGACGAGCCGGTTGGGTGTATTGCTGGAGTCGGTGCAGCAGCAGGTGCGCCTGGTGGCGGAAGGGCACGGCATCCTCTATGGGGCCATCGACCGCCAGTACGAGGAGGTGAGGGCGGAACTCCGCGACGTGCGCGCCCTGCTGAAGGTTTGGAACGAACTGGTAACCAGGCGCCTGACAGACCTGGAGTATCGTATGCGGGAGAAGGTAAGCTAGCGCGGTCCCCCCGGCCAGGGGGATACGATCGAGGCCACGCCCGCCCAGGGGGATGAGTTGTGGGAGAACTGTGGCTGGTACCGGTGTATTCGCCCCTGCATGATCCCAGGCGCGTGCGGGAAGTGGTATCGGGGGTCCTGGCGAAGGTTTCCGGGTTGCCTGGTTATACGGTGCGCTTATGGGAGCCTCCCGAAACGAGTGGCGAGGGGGACGCTCTGTTTCTGGTGGTGACCGGTGGCACCGAGCGCAGGTTGCTGGCCATGGTCGAGGAGAGGGGTGGTCCGGCGATCCTGCTGGCCCACCCCGGGCAGAACTCCCTGCCGGCCGCGCTGGAAGCGGTGGCGCGGTTGCGAGCGGAGGGGCATTACGCACACGTCGTGTACCTGGGGGAAGAGGGATCGGCAGCCCTGGAGGAACTGGAGCGCTGGCTGCGTGTGGTGGCCGTGCACCGCTGGATGCACTCCGCCCACCTGGGATTGGTCGGTGCGCCCTCCGAGTGGCTGGTGGCGAGTTCTCCGGCACCTGCTCTGGTCACCTGCATGTGGGGTCCGAAGGTAGTACTCATCGAGATGGAAGAGTTCCTGGCCCGCCTGGACGAGGTTGACCCCGGGGAGGTCGGCTTGGTAAGGGAGGATTTCCTGGCGCGGGCGACGCGGGTGAGGGAGGATTCCCGCGCGGGGACGGCGGGGGCGCGGGAAGTGTCGACGGAGGACGTGGACAGGGCGACGGGGCGGGAAGTGTCGGCGGAGGACGTGCGCAGGGCGGCGGCAGTATACGTGGCCCTGCGCCGGCTGGTCGATGACTACCGGCTAGACGCCCTCACCGTGCGCTGTTTCGACCTGCTGGGACCTGCAGGTACCACCGGGTGCCTGGCCCTTTCGCGGCTCAACGACGAGGGGGTGGTGGCAGGATGCGAGGGAGACCTGCCCGCCACCGTCACCATGATGCTCCTCTCCCGCCTGAGCGGGGAACCGGTGTTCATGGGGAACCCCGTCCGCATAGATCGCGGGCGGGAGACGGTGTGGCTCGCCCATTGCACGGTGGCGCGGAGACTGGTCACCTCATACGCGTTGCGTTCCCACTTTGAGTCAGGCGTGGGGGTTGCGGTGGCGGGGGAGTTGCGCAACGGGCCGGTCACCATTGCACGAATCGGCGGGCCTGAGCTGGACGACCTGCTGGCGGAGGCCGGCACCCTGGTGGCGACCGGCCACGAAGCGGACCTGTGCCGTACGCAGGCCGTCGTGCGCTGTCCGGCGGCGGTCTCCTCGCTCCTCGACTGGCCCCTGGGGAACCACCACGTCCTCGCGTACGGTGACCTGGTCCGGGAAATGTATGCCCTCTGCAACATGGCCTGCGTGTCCTCCCGGTAGGGGGGCCCTGGAGAGGGGGTCACGCGGGCGCATACCGCGTGCCCCGGCAGGTGGGGCCCGCCGCAAAGGTGGGTGGCGCGGTTCACTGGCGGTGCCCCGGCAGGAAGGATTTTGACCGAAGGATGGGGAACATTCTCCCTTCTGGTAGGGGGTTCGTCCATTCCACGGGAGGGGGTTGACGGGAAATGACGTGGCGGAGACTGGCGGTGATCGGCCTGCTCTTGTTGTTCGTGGTGGCCGCGGTGGGTGCAGGTTGCGCGAAGAAGGAGGCCCCCGCTCCCACACCCGCGCAGCCGGCCGAGCCGGAAAAGCCCAAGGCGCTGCGGGTGGGGCTGGTTTTCGACATCGGCGGTCGGGGTGACCTGTCCTTCAACGACGCGGCCTATGCCGGCCTGGAGAGGGCGCAGAAGGAATTTGGAGACAAGGTAGAGACCAAGTACCTTGAGCCGTCGGCGGGCGGGGAGAACCGCGAACAGTTGCTGCGCCTGCTTGCGGAGGACAAGTACGACCTCATCTTCGGCGTCGGCTTCATGTTCACCGAGCACGTGGCCAAGGTGGCGCAGGAGTTCCCCGACACCAAGTTCGGGTTGATCGACGGCTTCATCGACAAGCTCACCGAGTCGTCCAACATCTCCTGCCTGCTGTTCAAAGAGAACGAGGGCTCGTTCCTGGTGGGCGCGGCTGCCGGCCTCAAGACGAAGACCAACAAGGTCGGCTTCGTGGGCGGCATGAAGATCCCGCTCATCGAGAAGTTCGAGGCGGGCTACATCGCCGGTGTCAAGTACGTCAATCCCAAGGTAACGGTCTTCAGCGACTACATCGGCACCACGGGCGAGGCCTTCAAGGATCCCGTGCGGGGTAAGGAACTGGCCCTTTCCCAGATCAAGAAGGGCGCCGACATCGTCTATCACGCCTCCGGTGCCTCCGGCATCGGTGTGATCGAAGCGTGCAGTTCCCAGAAGAAACTGGTCATCGGCGTCGACTCCGACCAGTCCCTCACCGCCAAGCCCGAGCAGCGTCCGTACGTCCTCACCAGCATGCTCAAGCGGGTGGACGTGGCGGTGTACGAGACCATTAAGGCGGCCCTGGAGGGCAAGTTCCAGGGCGGATACCAGGTGTTCGGAGTGGCCGAGGACGGTGTGGGGTACGCCGTCAACGAGTACAACCAGCAAATGATCAAGGACATCCAGGACAGGCTGGAGGAACTCAAGAAGAAGATCATCAGCGGCGAGATCAAGGTGCCCCAGGACAAGAAGGAACTGGCGGAGTTCGAGAAGGCGCTGCCCAAGTAAACCGGGCGACGCAGGCCGATGGCGTTCGTGGACCTCAGAGAAGGCGCTGCCCAAGTAAATGGCGTTTCTGGAACTCAGAGAAGTAACGAAACGATTTCCAGGGGTGGTGGCGAACGACCGCATTTCCCTGGAAATCGACAGGGGTGAGATCCGGGCCCTGGTGGGGGAAAACGGGGCCGGCAAGAGCACGCTCATGAAGGTGCTGTCCGGTCTCTACCAGCCCGACGCCGGGGAGATCCGCCTCGACGGCAGGCGCGTGGTGATCGACAGTCCGCGCCGTGCCATTGAACTGGGGATCGGCATGGTGCACCAGCACTTCATGCTGATCCCCCGTTTTACCGTGCTCGAGAACATCGTGCTGGGGTCGGAGCCCGCCCGGGGAGGATTGCTGCGGGAGCGGGAGGCCCGCCGCATCGTGGGTGAACTTTGTCAGAAGTACGAGTTCACCCTCGACCTGGGGGCCCGGGTGGAAGACCTCTCGGTGGGAGCGCAGCAGCGGGTCGAGATCCTCAAGGTGCTCTACCGGGGTGCTGAAATCCTGATCCTGGATGAGCCCACCGCCGTGCTGGCCCCCCAGGAGGTGCGGGAGCTTTTCGTGAACCTCCGGCACCTGCGCGACCAGGGGAAGACGATCATCTTCATCAGCCACAAGCTGGACGAGGTGCTGGAGATAGCGGACCGCATATCGGTGCTGCGCCGGGGAGTGCTGGTGGGCACGGTGCGCAGGGAGGAAACGGAAAGGGCTGCACTGGCGCGCATGATGGTGGGCAGGCCGGTCCTGCTGGAACTGGAGAAGGGACCTTACCGGCCGGGGGAAGACCGGCTGGTGGTGGAGGATCTCACCGTCCCCGGCCCGGGCGGGCGCCCGGCCGTGCGGAGGGTGAGCCTGCGGGTGAGGGCGGGGGAGATTTACGGCATCGCGGGGATCGAGGGAAACGGCCAGTCCGAACTGGTGGAGGCCCTGAGCGGCCTCCGCCGGGCGTCGGCCGGGCGCATCCTGATCGGGGGCGTCTCCGTCACGGAGGCGACGATGCGCAGGATGCGCCCGGTTACGGAGGGCAGGGTGCGCAGGGCGCGCCCGGTCGCGGAGGGCAGGGTGCGCAGGCTGCGGGAGTTGGGCCTCGCCCACATTCCCGAAGACCGCCAGCGGCGCGGCCTCATCCTGGCCATGACCGTCTGGGAAAACGGCGTCCTGGGCCTGCACCGGAGCCCGTCCTTCGCCCGGCGGGGGTGGCTGCAGGTGCGCCCCATAAAGAAACACGCCCAGTCCCTGGTGCGGGAGTTCGATATCCGCCTGCCTGGACTGGACATCCCCGTGCGCAACGTATCGGGGGGGAACCAGCAGAAGCTCATCCTGGCGCGGGAGCTCGGCCGGGAACCCACCCTCATCGTGGCCTCCCAGCCCACCCGGGGTCTGGACATCGGGGCGACGGAGTTCGTGCGCCAGCAACTGCTGCGGGCGCGCGACCGCGGCCGGGCCGTCCTCCTGGTGTCGGCCGACCTGGAAGAGGTGCTCTCCCTGAGTGACCGGGTGGGGGTGATGTACGGCGGGGAACTGGTGGCCGAGTTCCGGCCGGGGGAAGTGACGCCGGAGGAAATCGGCCATTACATGCTGGGCGGGCGCGCCCGCGCCACAGAAGCCGCGGTGGGCGGAACGCGCGGGGCAGACGGAGCAGGCGGGACTGGCGGGGCAGGCGGCGGCGTGGGCCCAGCAGGCGGAACGGGCGGGGCTGCCGGAGCAGATGGCGGCGTGCGCGGAAGGGGAGGGGCTGGCGAGGCAGGGGGAACGGGCGGGGGGATGGCATGAGGAAGCGGTACCGGTATGTGGCCCTGGAACTGGCCTCGCCCCTGGTGGCAATAGCATTTGCCGTTCTGGTGGGTGCCGTGGTCATCGCCGCCATCGGGAAGAACCCGGTGCAGGTGTACCGCATCATGTTCACCTTCGCCTTCCGTCGGCTGGACAGCGTGGGCATCATGCTGTTCGGGGCCACGCCTCTCATTTTCTCGGGGCTGGCGGTGGCCATCAGTTTCCGGGCGGGGCTTTTCAACATCGGGGTGGAGGGCCAGTACCTTATCGGTACGTTCCTGGCCGCCCTGGCCGGGTTTGCCCTCAAGGGGTTGCCTTCCTTCGTTCACCTCCCGCTGGTGATCGTGGTGGCGGCGCTGGGCGGCGCGCTCTGGTCTCTCCTGCCCATCTACCTGAAGGTGCGGCGGGGGGTGCACGAGGTCATCAGTACCATCATGCTCAACTACATCGCCTTCTCCCTCATCCACTACCTGATCGCCGACGTCTTCATGGATAAGCAGCAGGGCCTCATGCCGGGCGTGGGCAACCCCCTCATCCGGCTCCCCAAGATCGCGGCCAGTGCCCTCATGCCCAGGATGCACGGGTTCCTGGCCCTGTTGGGCGTCGATCTGCCCAGGCACGTCTACCTGAACTGGTTCTTCCCCCTGGGTCTGCTCCTGGCGGTCGCGGTGCACTACCTCATCTGGAGGACGGCTTTCGGGTACGAGTTGCGGGCGGTGGGCCACAACCCCGCGGCAGCCGAGGCGGCCGGCATCGACCCGGCTGCCGTCCAGATCAGGGCCTTCCTCTTGAGCGGCCTCATCGCCGGGGTGACCGGCCTGAGTGACCTCCTCTCGTACTTCGGGTACATGGATCTCGACTTCCCCAAGGGGTATGGGTTCACGGGGATCGCGGTGGCCCTCATGGGCAAGAACAGTCCCCTGGGCATAGTGCTGGCGGCGTTGCTCTTCGGGTTCCTCAACCGGGGCGCCGAGGGAGTGCAGACCTTCGCCGGCGTCCCCATGGACACGGTGGTCATCCTGCAGGGAGTGATGATCCTCAGCATCGTGGTGGCCTCGGCGGTGATGGGCCGGTACATCCGCCGTCAGGAACGGAAGGAGGCGCTGGGGGCCTCATGGTGAGCGTTGGCGGTCCCGTGATGACGAGCCGGTGATTTGGTGGTAAGCCGGCTGGGATGGTGAGCGAGTTGGTGGTGCCATGGTGAGCGAGTTGCTGGCCTCCGCCATCCGCATGGGGCTGCCGGTGCTGCTGGCCGCCCTGGGGGCCGTGTACTCCGAGCGATCGGGCGTGGTCAACATCGGCCTGGAGGGTATGATGATCACGGGGTCCTTCTGGGGGGCGGTGGGTGCCTATTACGCCGGACCCCTGGCCGGCATGGCCCTGGCGGTGGCGGCTTCCGTCCTCATGGCCCTGGTGCATGCCGTGGTCTCGGTGACCTTCCGGGTGGACCAGATCGTGAGCGGGGTGGCGCTCAACATCCTCGCTTACGGCGCCGCCCGCTTCTCCAGCATCGCCCTCTTCCAGAAGGCCACCATGAGCCCCCATGTCCAGGGGTTCACGCCCATCAGCGTCCCCGGCCTGGATCAGGTTCCCTGGCTCAAGCCCCTGGTGACCAATCTTTCCCCCCTGGTGGTGGTGGGCTTCCTGCTGGTGCCGTTAAGTTACTGGGTCATCGAGAAGACGGTGTTCGGGCTGCGGCTGCGGGCGGTGGGGGAGAACCCTCTGGCCGCCGATACCCTGGGCCTGAAGGTGTTTCACCTGCGTTACGCGGGGGTGCTCCTGAGCGGGGTGCTGGCGGGGCTGGCCGGGGCGTACCTCTCGGTGGAACACACCGGGATGTACGTGGAGGGCATGACCCAGGGCAAGGGCTACATTGCGCTGGCGGCCATGATCTTCGGCAACTGGTCTCCCGTGGGAGCCATGGGTGCTGCCCTTCTCTTCGGGTTCGCCGAATCGCTCAGCTTCCGGGTGGTCGAGAGCGCCGTGGTGCCCTACCAGTTCATCAAGATGATCCCCTACGCCCTCACCCTGGTGGTACTGGCGGGGGTGCTGAAGCGGACCAGGCCCCCGGCGGCCGACGGCATCCCCTACGAGCGCGAAGAAGCCTGACGCTCGCGGCTGCCGGGGGAGGTGGTGCCGGTGCGGGCTGTGGACTTGATCCTGAAGAAGAGGGACGGGGGCACGCTGTCGCGCGAGGAACTGGACTTTCTGGTCCAGGGTTACGTGCGGGGGGAAGTCCCCGACTACCAGATGGCCGCCTTCCTGATGGCCGTGTACTTCCGGGGCATGGAGCCCGGCGAGGTGGCCGACCTCACCATGGCCATGGTGGAGTCGGGCGACCGCATGGACCTGGGTAGCATCCCCGGGATCAAGGTGGACAAGCACAGCACGGGCGGCGTGGGCGACAAGACCACCCTGGTGCTGGCCCCCCTGGTGGCCGCCGCCGGGGTGCCCGTGGCCAAGATGTCGGGCCGCGGCCTGGGCCACAGCGGGGGGACCCTGGACAAGCTGGAGTCCATCCCCGGGCTCACGGTGGACATATCTCCAGATCGCTTTCTGGAGCAGGTCCGCCGCATCGGCGTCGCCGTAGTGGGGCAGAGCCGCCGTCTGGTCCCCGCCGACGGCAAGATGTACGCCCTGCGCGACGTCACCGGCACGGTGGACAGCCTCCCCCTCATCGCCTCCAGCGTCATGAGCAAGAAGATCGCCGCCGGAGCCGACGCCATCGTGCTCGATGTCAAGACGGGAAGCGGCGCTTTCATGAAGGATTTCGACGCCGCCCTGGCTCTGGCGCGCACCATGGTCGACATCGGGGAGAGGGCGGGCCGGCATACGCGGGCGCTCATCACCAACATGGACCAGCCACTGGGCCATGCGGTGGGCAACGCCCTGGAGTTGCGGGAGGCTGTGGTGACCCTGGCCGGCGGGGGCCCGCCCGACCTGAGGGAGTTGTGTCTGGTGCTGGGCAGCCACATGCTGGTGCTGGGCGGGGCCGCCCGCGACCTGGCGGAGGCGCGCTCGCGCCTGGAGGAACTGCTGGTGTCGGGTGCGGCCCTGGCCAGGCTGCGGGCGATGGTGGAGGCGCAAGGCGGCGACCCCCGAGCCGTCCTCCCGCCCACGGTGCAGGGGCAAGGCGGCGACCCCCGAGCCGTGCCGCCGCCCCGCCCTTCGGCAGCGACTGCTCCCGCGGCGCCCGCAGACGGCCTGCTTCCCGTCGCCCGGTGCGTCCACCCCGTCCCCGCCCGTGCCGACGGGTACGTCACCCGCGTGGACGCCCTGCTGGTGGGCCGCGCGGCCATGGTGCTGGGGGCGGGCCGGGCCAGGAAGGAGGACCTCATCGACCCCGCGGTCGGCATCGTCCTCCGGCGCAAGGTGGGCGATCCCGTGGCGCGGGGAGAGCCACTGGCGGAAGTGCACTACAATGACGACGACCGCCTGCCGGCCGCGCTGGAACTGCTCGAGGCGGCCTACCGCATCGAGGGGCAGCGCCCGCCTGTCCGGCCCCTGATCATGGCCCTCGTGACGAGGGACGGCGTCGAGCGCTACTGTGCCTGACCGGGTGGCCGCGGTCCGTGGAAGGGGGTCGTGATCCATGCATGATGAGACCCGGGCTCCGGCCGGCGCCGACCCGTCCGCAGTGGGGACGGGTCTCTCTGACGGGGAACTGGTGGCACGGGCCACGCGGGCCCGGGAGCACGCCTACGTCCCTTACTCCGGGTTCGCGGTGGGGGCCGCCCTGCTCACCCGGTCGGGTGAGGTGTTCACCGGCTGCAACGTCGAGAACGCATCCTACGGGCTGACCGTGTGTGCCGAGAGGGTGGCCGTCTTTAACGCGGTGGCCCGGGGCCACCGCGAGTTCCGAGCCCTGGCGGTAGTGGCCGACACGGAGGGTCTGTGCCCCCCGTGCGGCGCCTGCCGTCAGGTGATGGCGGAGTTCGGGGACTTCCGCGTCATCCTGGCCAACCTCAGAGGTGACCGCACGTCCACGTCGGTCTCCGACCTCCTGCCCGCCGCCTTCCACTTCCCGGCCCCCGGGAGGTGCCACCGGCGAGCCCCCGGGGAGGTGCCAACTGTGACGCCCGCTGAACTGGCCGCGCGCATAGACCAGACCCTCCTTGCCCCCACCGCCACCCCGGCACAGGTGGAGGCCCTCTGCGAAGGGGCGCGGAAGCATCGGTTCCGGGCGGTCTGCGTGAGCCCGTCCTACGTGCCCCTGGCGGTGCGCCACCTGGAAGGGAGCCAGGTGCGGGTGTGCACGGTGGTGGGATTCCCCCTCGGCAGCAGCACACCGGCGGCCAAGGCGTACGAGGCGGAAGAGGCGGTGCGCGCCGGAGCCAGGGACATCGACATGGTGATCAACATCGGCCGCCTCAAGGCGGCTGACCTCGACTACGTGCGCGATGAAGTCCGCGCCGTGGTCCGGGCCGCCGCCCGCGCGGCGGAGGGGATCGTGGTCAAGGTCATCATCGAGGCCTGCCACTTGACGGACGAGGAGAAGGTGGCGGCCTGTCGCCTGGCGGAGGAGGCAGGGGCCCACTTCGTGAAGACCTCCACCGGATTCGGACCGGGGGGTGCCACGCTGGAAGACGTTCGCCTGATGCGCCAGACGGTCGGGGACCGGCTGGGCGTCAAGGCCTCGGGTGGCATCCGCACGATAGCGCAGGCCCTTGCCCTGCTGGAGGCGGGTGCGGACGTGCTCGGCACCAGTTCGGGCGACGCCATCATCGCCGCCTCCCGTGAGTAACAGGTTGGGCCTGGCGCCCTCCGGGATTGCTGCCCGACCATGGTGCCCGCGCCGGGATAGCCCCCCGAATCGGGGTGTGTACGCCCCGATGGTGGGCTGAACCCGGGTGTGTACGCCCCGGTGGTGGGCTGAACCGGGGTGCCTGCGCAGCGATCGCCCCTGCAATTGGGGTGCCTACGCCGCGATCGCCGCCCCAAGCGAGGTGCGTGCACCGGGGTGCGGGAGTGCGCCTGGGAGCAGCAGGCAGGGGTGAGAGGAAGACGGCGCTGGGGGGCAATTCGTCTGCTGGTGCCCGAGCCGTGACCTGCGAGCCCGGGGCAGGCAGACCGGAGGAAGAATCTGCCCTCCCGTGAGACCAACGGGGATGGGAGGCTGCGGCGTGCCTGACGGTTCTGATGTTTGGAATGGTGCCATTAGAGTATAATGCGCAACATTGTATTTTTAGTCGCCGAGCGGCAGGAGTTTGCGCACGCGCATCGAATACCCTTCGCCAAATCCCCGGCAAATGGCCAGGAGCCAATTGTCCGGCGCTGCGGCCGCGGACGCGGGCCGGACCGGGGCAGGGTATGGAGGTGGCGCGCGTGACGTACAGCAGTGGAATGGGGGCCAGCGAGGCAACGCTGACCCGCAGGAGGAGCAAGGATTATTCACCCTTCAGCGGGATGTGTGCCACCTGCCTGGACGGTTGCACTGGCTTCTGCGAGGTCGGCCGTTCGGCGGTACGCGGGCGGGAAGTACTGTATCCGCAGCCGTTTGGTCGCATAAGCGCTGCGGCCCAGAAGGACTACCCCCTCGACCTCTCCCACTTCAGCATCATGGGTACGGTGGTGGGTGCTCAGGGAATCGAGCCCGACAGCGACCGGGCCATCTTCCCGGCGGTGGACATCACCACGTGCCTGGGGCGGGACGGCGGCCTTAGGCTGAGGCTCCCCGTATTCATCCCGGCCCTTGGCTCCACTCACATTGCCGCCGAGAACTGGCCCCACCTGGCGGCGGGAGCGGCGCTCTCCGGCATCGGCCTGGTGGTGGGAGAGAACGTATGTGCCATGGACCCCGAGGTGGAAATCCGGGGAGGGCGGGTGGTGCATTCCCCTGCGCTGGAGGCCCGTGTCCGGGCCTTTCGCGAATGGCACCGGGGCTGGGGATTCGTGGCGGTGCAGGCCAATGTGGAGGACACCGCCCTGGGCGTGCATGAATATGCCATCTGCCGGCTGGGGGTGGAGGCCGTCGAGGTCAAGTGGGGGCAGGGAGCCAAGGACATCGGCGGCGAGGTGAAGCTGGCGGGGATCGAGCGCGCCCGCGACCTCAAGCGCAAGGGGTACATCGTGCTGCCCGACCCCGACGATCCGGCGGTGCAGGAGGCTTACGAAGGAGGGGCTTTCACCGAGTTCGAGCGGCACTCCCGGGTGGGCATGGTCACCCCCGAATCGTTCCTGCGCCGGGTGGAGGAACTGCGCCGGGCCGGGGCCCGTTACGTCTTCCTGAAGACCGGCGCTTACCGGCCGCGGGACCTGGCCCTGGCCGTGCGGCTCGCCTCGGAGGCCCGGATCGACCTTTTGACGGTGGACGGCGCCGGCGGCGGGACGGGGATGAGCCCGTGGCGCATGATGAATGAGTGGGGGATTCCCACCGTCTACCTGGTGAGCCTCCTGCGCAGGTACATGGATGAGCTACGGGCCAAAGGCGCGTATCTGCCCCCGGTGGCGGTGGCGGGAGGCTTTTCCCTGGAGGACCACGTGTTCAAGGGTCTGGCGCTGGCGGCCCCCTACGCGAGGGCCATCGGCATGGCCCGTGCTCCCCTGGCGGCCGCCATGGTGGGCAAGACGGTGGCTGCCATGTTGCGGGAGGGCAAGGTGCCTGCCGACTACCGGAAATTCGGCTCCAGCCGGGAGCAGGTGTTCGTGCTGGCCGGCGAACTCAGGCGCGAGATGGGAGCCGACTTCGACCGCCTGCCGGGCGGGGCGATTGGCCTGTACACGTACCTGGAGCGGCTGGGGCAGGGTTTGCGGCAACTGATGGCCGGGGCGCGCAAGTTCAACCTGTCCTGCCTCGGCCGGGACGACCTGGCTGCCCTGACCGAGGAGGCTGCACGGGTGAGCGGGGTTCCCCACATCATGCAGCTTGACGCGGAAGAATCAGCCAGGCTGCTCGCCGGGAGCACGACCGACTGGGGACGGGATCTGCCGCAGGTGGCCAGTTAGCGCCCCACGTGCATCGACATACGGACCCCCCACAGCGGCGCCCGGGTGATACCGGATGGGGTTGCCGCGGGTGCAGCTCGTGCTTTGGGCTTGCCCCTCAAACCCAACGGCACCCGGGCGCCTGGTCCGACGCACCCGGGCGCCCGTTCCCCAACCGGCCCCGGTGCCTGGTCCCCGGCGGGCCCGGGCGCCTGGTCCCCGGTGAAGCCCCCGGTGAAGCGCTGACATTGCCCCAGGTTCCTTGCCGCATCGTCAAAGGAGGAGGCAGGTCCTGCCAGAGAGAATCCCGACTCTTGAGAAGAGTACCGGGGCGCGGAGCGGAAGTTCGCCAGGTCGCCACTACTTCAGCCCGGAATCCATGAGCAAGCTCAGGCAGTTCCTGTACCCGAACGACTGCCGGAATCCGCCGCGCCGGCGGTGATAGAGCCGAGGACATTCGCGAAGGAGTTGGGCGTGGGGCTTGCCGTGCTGTCTTTCGCGAGAGGAACTTACCTGTCCTTGCTGGGGGCATTCGGGCTGGCGGACGGTAGGGCGGCGCCTCTGCTGCCGGGTGCCCTGGAAGGGAGGATGGATGGCGAGGTGGCCGTGTACCATTCCTCCTTTGGCGCGCCCGAAGCGGGGATGCTGATGGAAGCGCTGATCGCGTCGGGGGTGGGACGGGTAATCATGGTGGGGCAGGCCGGCTCGCTCAGTCCGCAGTGCAGGATAGGTGACGTGGTGCTTCCGACGTGGGGTGTGCGGGAGGAGGGGACGTCTCACCACTACCTGCCGCCCGGAGCGCCCTGCCGGCCGTCGCCCGCACTGCTGGCGGAGGTTAGGGCGGTTCTGGGTGCGGTCGGGCCACGGGAAGGCGGGGTCTGGACGACCGACGCCCCCTTTCGGGAGACCAGGGACAAGGTGGAGCGGTACGCCCGGGAGGGCGTACTGGCGGTGGAGATGGAATGTACTGCGCCAATGTCTATCGCCATGTACCGGGGGGTTGGTTTTGTCGCCGTGCTCCTCATTACCGACGAACTCTTCGGCGACAGTTGGGTAGAAGGCTTCCGGACGACGCGGCTGGCGACCACCCTAGGGGCGGTCTGCCGCGCCCTGCCCCGCGTGCTGGGACGTGAGGCGCGCCCCGTCGCCCAGGTAGGTGGTGAGGGTTCCGCCTTACCGGGTGCCGGGGAGGGTTCCGCCCCACCGGGTGCCGCGGAGGGTGCCGCGGTACCGGGTGCTGCGGAGAGTCATAGTTGAGGACGCCAAGGGAGTTTTGGGAGGAGTCTGTGCGCCGGGCGTCAGGCGCTGGCGGACCCACCCGACCGTCGGTGTTCGAAGGATCCCGGCAGGCCTGCCGCACTTTCCTGGCCATGCTGCCGGAAGGAGGGCGGATCCTGGATTTCGGCTGCGGCCTCGGGCGTAACGCTCTTGCCCTCGCCAGGCTCGGTTATCGCGTGGCGGTGGCGGATATCTCGGCAGAGGCCGTCCGGCTTTGCCAGGGGAGGGCTTCGCGGGAAGGTCTCAGCCTGCAAAGATGCAGCTACGAGTGGGGCAGTATCGGTGCCGACACGGAATCGTTCGACGGTGTACTGGCCTGGAGCGTACTCGACCACATGACGCTCTTCGAGGGAAGGCTGGTGGTGCGGGAATTTGCCCGCATCACGAGGCCGGGCGGGGTCCTGCTCTGTTCGTTTGACGGGGAGGAGGAGGGCCAGGGGATTCTGCCCCACGAGGTCCTGGCCGATGGCACCATCCGTTACACGGGCGGGGAGCGGGAGGGCATGTTGCTCCGGATTTATCAGAACGAAGAGATCGCTGTCCTGGTCGAGGGGGCGTGGGAGATCCTCGACTTCGCCGGTTCGGAGCGCACTGAGCAGAGGATCATCCTGTGCAGGAGGCGCGGATAGGCGAGCCAGTTGCCACACCGGGAGCACGGGGCCGGCAGGCGCGCACGAAGTAGACCACGTCCAGCCACAACGGCACTTCTTCCAGAATGACGAACCCCGCTCGTGCCGCCTCCAGGCGGGTGCGGCGGTTGGGATGGTCTCCGACCAGGCGGACGGCGAGAGGCGCGACCAGATCCAGCAGGCGGCCCAACAGGGGGCGGGAACTGCGCTCGTGTTCCAGGAGGAGGAGTTCCCCGCCCGGGCGCAGCACCCTCCACGCCTGGGCCAGGGCGGCCCCGGGGTCTGGCACGGTGCACAGGAAAAAGCTGCTCACCACTGCATCAAAGGTTTGGTCCGGGAAAGGAAGATCCTGGGCGTCGGCCACCACTAAGTTGACCGGGCGGCCTAGCCGCTCGGCCCGCTGCCGGGCGAAAGAGAGCATCCTTGGGCTTATGTCGACGCCTGTGAGTTCCACGCGCGCTGGGTAGTAGGGCAGGTTGGCGCCGGTTCCCATCCCTAATTCCAGAACCCGGCCGCTGGCGGCCGCGCAGAGTCGTGCGCGCCACTGCGACCCGGCCGATCCGCGCCCGTCGGAGCCTACAAGCCTGTCATACAGGGCCGCCAGACGGTCGTAGCGGGCCCTGGTTGCCTGTGTCTCCCTCGCCAATTGTTTCTCCGGATGTGAACCAGCGGTCATCTCTCTGTGAGCATATCCAGGCGCCCCAACCCCGTCAACAGCGCTCGACGGGCGCCCCAACCGGGGTCCCTGCACCGCGATTGCCCCCCGCACGGGGGGCTGCGCGGGAGGGGAGCTACCTCCCTGTTAGAACGTGCTCGGCTCCCAGTTGGTGCAGGGCCACGGTGATGCCCGGTACACGGTCGGGGTGAGCATCTGGAATCACCACCAGCACGTGGTTTACCCACTGGCGTTGGACCCCCGGCAGGTCACCCTGTTGGCGGGTGGCGTCCAGGAGATCCATGGCAGCGGTTATCGCGGCCATTTCCGGGTTGTGCTCTCCTGCCCGCCCGGCCAGGATGTTTTCTTCGGGCTCGAGCAGGGCTGCCTGCGCGTCGAACCAGTTCTGAGGCCCGACTACGTGCACCTGAGGGACGCCAGTTTGCTCAAGTTCGCGTCGGGCCCGGTGGGCTTTGTCGGCAGACGGGAAGGCGGCAATGACTGTCGGCACCATGAGCACCTCCATCCCTTATCGTGTCCCGCCGGGAGGCGCACACCCGGGCGACCAAGTGCACCGGGATGGCGTTAAGCGGCGGGGGGTATAGCTCGGGCCCAGCGACGGCCTGGGGTTGGGAGTTTTGGCCCGGCAGGGAACTGGTGTATACTGGTTTGGGTGCTGGCGCGTCACCAGCCAGCCACGGAACGGCGAGGCAGCGGCGCAACGCGCGGGGCGGAGGCCACGGGCGGCGGTGACGGAGGCGGCGGGGCGTGGGGGCCAAGGCGCGGGACAGGGGGCGGGGCGTGGGGGGCCAGGGCGGCGGGACAGGGGGCGGCGGGGCAGGGC
>JACIYH010000064.1 GCA_014360055.1 Bacillota bacterium
CCCTTGAGCGACGTGAGGGACCTGAAGGTGCGCTTCCGCGTTTACGGTGGGACCGTGCACGCGGTCGACCTGCAGTACCTCTCCCTGGGGTCGGGTGAGGTGCTGGCCCTGGTGGGCGAGACCGGTTGCGGCAAGTCGGTGACCGCCCGCGCTATCCTGCGCCTGCTCCCGCCCGGCAAGGCGGTAGTCTCGGGCAGCGTCCTCTTCCGCGGGGAGGACCTCCTGCAAAAGAGCGAGCGGGAGATGGACCGCATCCGGGGTAAGGAGATCTCCATGGTGTTCCAGGACCCCATGTCCGCGTTCAACCCGGTTTTCCCGGTGGGTGACGCCATGGTGAGGGCCATCCGCCTGCACCAGGGCCTCACCGTGAGGGAGGCCCGGGAGCGGGCGGTCGAGATGTTCCGCCTGGTGAGGTTGCCCCGGCCGGAGGCAACCCTGGGCATGTACCCGCACGAACTGAGCGGCGGCATGCGGCAGCGGGTGATGATCGCCATGGCCCTCTCCTGCCGGCCCTCCCTGCTCATAGCCGACGAACCCACCACTGCCCTGGACGTCACCATCCAGGCCCAGATCCTGCGGCTGCTGGTGGAGCTGAGGGAACAGGTGGGGGCGGCGGTGATGTTCATCACCCACAACCTGGGGGTGGTGGCCCAGATCGCCCACCATGTGGCAGTTATGTACGCCGGCGACCTGGTGGAGTGGGGGCCGGTCGAGGACATCTTCTATCATCCCGCCCACCCCTATACGCGTCTTCTGCTGGCGGCCATCCCCCGCCGGGGGAGGAGGGGTAAGCTCCAGGTGATCAGCGGTGAGGTGCCGAGCGCCCTGCGGTTGCCCCCCGGTTGCCGCTTTGCGCCGCGGTGCCCGCGGTCACGGGAAGAGTGCGGGCGCGAGCGCCCGCTCCTGGAGAGGCGGGGCGGTCGTGCGGTGGCCTGTCACTTCCCGGAGGAGGGCCTTCCGTGACCGCTGAAGGAGGGCCTGCCATGACCGCCGCCGGCACCCCCCTTCTGGAAGTGAAGGGGCTGAAGAAGTATTTTCCCATCAGGGCCGGCGTTTTGCGCCGGGTTACGGGCTGGGTGCGGGCCGTGGACGGCGTGAGCTTCAGCGTGCGCACCCGGGGGGAGTCCCTCGGGGTCGTGGGGGAGTCGGGTTGCGGCAAGAGCACCCTGGCCCGCACCGTCCTGCGCCTGCTGGAGCCCACGGAGGGGAGCATTCTCTTCGAGGGCCGGGACCTCACTTCCCTCGGGGGAGAGGCACTCCGGCGCATGCGCCGGCACATGCAGATGGTGTTCCAGGATCCGTACTGGTCGCTGGACCCCCGCCTGCGGGTCCTCGATATCGTGGCGGAACCACTGCGCGCCCACATGTCCATGACCAGGCGGCAGCTGCGCCAGCACGTGGAAGAATTGTGCAGCCTGGTAGGCCTCCCCTCCGACTTCCTGAACCGGTATCCCCACGAGATGAGCGGTGGCCAGCGCCAGAGGGTGGGCATCGCCCGGGCCCTGGCCCTGAATCCCGCGCTGCTGATCCTGGATGAACCCACCAGCTCCCTGGATGTGTCGGTGCAGGCTCAGGTGCTCAACCTCCTCAGCGACCTGCAGGGGAAGCTGGGCCTGTCGTACCTGCTGATTTCGCACGACATAGCGGTGGTGGAGCACATGTGCGACCGCGTGGGGGTCATGTACCTGGGCGTGCTGGTGGAGACCGGGCCGGTGGACAGGGTCCTGGGCAGGCCCCTGCACCCGTATACCCGGGCCCTCATCGGGGCCGTGCCCGTCCCCGACCCGCGCCGGCGCACCATGGGAGCCCCCCTGGAGGGCGATGTACCGGACCCCTCTTCTCCTCCGCCCGGCTGTCGGTTCTGGCCCCGCTGCCCGCAAGCCCGGGAGGAGTGCCGTCGCGAGGTACCCGTCCTCCGTTTCCTCGAACCGGACCACGAAGTGGCCTGCCACCTGGTCTGAGGTGTTTTATCGTTCGGTCCGCGGCATGGGTTGATCCAGCTCGGCAAAGCGCCCTGCCCAAGAGACCCGGGGCGTTCGGGCGGCGTCCGGGGAGAGACCCGGGGGGCTTTGGGCGACTTTACGTCATAAGCTGGTGGGGAGGAGACCCTGCGGGAGACAACCGGGGGGGACCCCGCATGAACGTCACCGTCGTGGTGCGCAACCGGGCATCCATACCCGTACCTGCCGATTCGCTGGCCGCCTGGCGTGTGGTCTGCCAGGCCCTCGGGCACCGGCTGTTCTGGGACGAAAGTGAAGGCGTCCTGCACGTCGATTCTCATCTGGATGGGTGGATCGTGATCCTCGACCCGGCCCACGGGGGCGTGGACCGGGGAGGGCGGGGTCCCGCCGGCCACTCCGAGGCCCAGTTCGCGCTCGACGTGGCCATGCGGGCGGCCCCCCGGTTTTCCCGCCTGGGGGCCACCGTGGTCCTCACCAGGCACGGCGATGACACCGTTTCACCGGCGGAGCGGATCGCCACCGTGCGGGCGGCCGCAGGTCGGGGCGCGGGTCCCTCACTGTTCATCTCCCTGCACACCAGCCCTTCTTGTGGTGAACACCGGGTGGAGGTGGTGTATCACCTGGCGGGATGGACCCGGGCGCGGCACCTGGCCGACCATGTGGGCCGCTGGCTGAGCCGGCAGACCCAGTTGCCGTACCGCACGCGCTGCTGCCTGCTCCCCGGTTCGGAGGAAGGGTACGGCTCGATGTTGTGGCTGGCCGGTGCCCGGTTCCCGTTCTCACGGGCCTTACCGCCGCGGCTGGCCCTGCTCACTTACCTGGGCAACCACGGGGACGTCCTGGGGGAAAGCAGGCTCGCCGACCCGGCATTCCGGGAGGCTTGCGCGCAGGGCCTGCTCCTGGGGGTCCTCGATTTCCTCATAGAATACCCGCTCGAAAGAAGGGAGGGAATGCGTTTGCTGGAACCCACCGGGCCCTCGCCCTTCCTCGCCACCCCACCACCCTCCGCCCCCACCGACGCCGCTCCCGCCCCGCCACCCTCCGCCCCCACCGACGCCGCTCCCGCCCCGCCACCCTCCGCCCCCACCGACGCCGCCCCCGCTCCGCCGCCCGTCACCCCCTCCGCGCCTGCCTCAACTGGCCCCGCCACTTCCCCGCCCGCGCCCGGGCCCGCCTCAGCCCCCGCGCCCGGCGCCACGGTCGCCGTCCCCCCGCGCGGCCCCGCACCCGCGTCGGTACCCGGCGCCCCCGCTGGTCCCGCTGGCCCGGCACCGCAGGTCCCGCGCGTGGTAGGCGGCAGCGTGGTGGTCCCGGGCCCGACCCCGGGGTACGTGGGCCCCGCCCGGGTCACGGCTAGCGTGCAGGTTCCCGCCTCCTGGCCCCCCGCCGCCTCGGGGGCGGCGGCAGCGGGGACGGTAAGGCCACCCACGCCGTCGGGACAGGTACCCGTGCGGCAGCCGTTCGGCTGACACCGGCGCGCCTACGGCCGTGAGCCGGAACGAGACTCCTGATCCCGAACCCACCTGGCCGACCTGACTCGTTGCCAGATTACAAGTGCGGCCCCCGCAGTGAGGGTGGCTACAAGAGCGGCTGCATACGGCGGTAAGGCCCGCCTCGGCGGCTGGTGCAGGTATTCTTCGTACCGGTCAAGCAGGTAGGGCACGAATTCCCTGAAAGTGGGATACTGCCAGCGGTGGGCGGCGTAGTACTCGAGGTGCCTGATAGTGAAGCGGGTTAGGTAGAATCCCCTCCTTTCCTGATCTTCGATGGCAAGCTCGCAAACCCGCCTTCCGTACAACTCCCGGGCGGCCAGGCAGTTGACCCCCCTCAGGACCTGCTCGTTTAGGAAAGTCTGGACGCCGTAATAAGCCTGTCTGCGCATGGCGTCACTGACCGGCGCGAGCAGGGGGGATAACCTCATGATGCGGGTCGAGTAGCGATCCAGGCTGGGATTCACGAAGGCGTGGCCCCACTCGTGAAGGCTCAGTAGTTCCAGGCTCTCGCCGGACGGGAAGCTGGGTTCGTCTCCTCCCTGCCCCGTGTCCCTTACTATCTGATATGAGATCAAGCCCTGCACGGGATGCTCAATGATTGCACCGTAGCCGCCGGCCGGAAACATGGCGGGAGCGAGGACGGTGTGGAACTCCCCCGTCCAACCGAAGAACTCCTGCAGCCAACCGGCAACCTTCGCACCGTCGAAGCCGGTTGTCGCCGCGGCGACCCACCGGGAGAACGCTCCCTTCCACGAGTCGTAAAAGCCCATGAAGTCGGACTCCCGGGCGAGGTCGGCCAGGGCCAGCCGAAACTCTTCCAGGTTCTCCCTGCCACCCGCCCGCTGCGCCAGATAGGCGCTGTACTCGTAACGCAGCGGCAGTTCCGGGGGCGGCCCCAGGTGGCAAACAAAGCCGGGAGGAGCGTCGGCGGTGAAGCCCCCCACCGTGAGTCGCTGGGCGAGCCCTACCGCCCGGTGATCGCGGTAGCGTGCCATGAACTCGCGCAGAGCGCGGAAATACCGGTTTCCTTCCCCCTGCGGCCCGCTCCATTCGATCAATATAGTCTGCGAGAGCACACCTGCCAGCAGTTCCATCTGTGGCATGATCAGGACGGAGGAAACTGTCCCCTTTTGGAGGGACGTGCCCGTATCCGGGGTGGGCGGGACGGATCCGTTTTCCGCCACGGGGCCGCCACACAGTCCCCGTGGCGGTGCGGCAAGCAGCGCCGCCGCAAGAAAGACGGCCGTGGCGAGTCGTTGTGTTCGCCGGGCCTTCATCCTGGGGCACCTCCCTCGCGCCCGCGGGTTCGGGGGCCACGATCGTGGCGTCCCGGGCATTTTCCTACCGCGCCCCGGGCAGTCTTTCTCCACTGTACCAGGCATTTCCTACCGGGGGCGGTAGTGTCGGGGGCGGTAGTTGACAGGGGGGCTGTCCTGGGCGAGTATATAGGGGACCGTATGACGCCTGGAAGGGAGTTGCCGCCGTGCCTTCTGACCTGGGTGTGTCTCCTGGTTCCCGTCCCGCCCTGCGTTCCCGCATCCCCACCCGCCTGCTCACCTGGGCGGCCATGCTCATCGCCCTGAGCGTGGTGCTGACCAGGGTGGCCAGTGTGCGCATACCTGTAGGGGGCGTGGAGGCGGTGCGCATCGGTTTCGGTACCCTCCCCATTCTGATGGCGGGTATCTGGGGAGGTCCCGTGTTCGGCTTCCTGGTGGGTGCGGTGGCCGACCTGGTGGGGTACGGCATCAATCCCATGGGCCCCTATGTGCCCCTCATTACGCTGAGTTCGGGGATGCTGGGGCTGATCCCCGGACTGGTGCTGAGGTTGTTCGCGGGCAAGGAGATCAATTTCGCGCGCATTGCGGCCGCGGTGGCGGCTGCCGAGGTGCTGGTCGGTATGGTGTTGACCCCCTGGTTCCTGCACCTGGCCTTCCTGATTCCCTATGCCGTGCTCATCCCCCCGCGGCTGGTCTCCAAGCCGTTGGAAGTGGTGCTCTTTTCGCTGATCATCCACCTGGTGACGGTGCCCCTGGCCCGCCGGGGGACATTGCCTGCGGCGGCGGGCAGGTGAGGCGTGGAATACCCGGCCTACACCAGATTTGCTTCGATCTACGACCTGGTCATGCGGGACGTGGAGTACGAGATGTGGGCCTCCTACGTGGAGGACCTGCTCCGTTTTCACGGCCTGGAGGCCAGGACGGTGGTGGACCTCTGTTGCGGCACCGGGAACTCGAGCCTCCCCTTCGCCCGGCGCGGCTACCGGGTGGTGGGGGTCGACCGCTCGGGCCACATGCTGGCGGTGGCGAGGGAGAAGGCCGCCGCCCGGGGACTGGGCATACCTTTCCTGGAGCAGGATGCCACCGCCCTCGACCTGGGGGAAGTAGCGCGTGCGGGAGACCCTCCCCTGGCCCCGCAGGGGTTCGACCTGGTGGTCAGCCTTTTCGACAGCCTGAACTACATCCTGACGCCCCGTGACCTCGAGGAGGTGTTCCGGCGCGTGGCCGGGGTGCTTCGTCCCGGGGGCGCGTTCATCTTCGACCTGAATACTCTGGAGAAGCTGGCCACCATGGATAACACCGTCAGCCTGCTGGAGGGCGAGGGATACGTCCTTTTCTGGCGCAACCGCTTTATCGTGCCCGAGCGCATCTGGCAGATCACCCTGGACGGCTTCCTGCGCAGGGGGGAGGGCTGGGAAAGGTTCCGGGAGGTGCACCGGGAGAAGGCCCACACCACTTCCGAGGTGTGTGAGCGGCTGGAAGCGGCTGGCCTGCAGGTATTGGGCCTTTACCACGCGTATACCCTATCTCCGGTGCGGCCCGGCACCGACCGCATCTTTTACGTGACCCGGCGGCCGGCCGAAGGTGGGGACTGACGGCGACATGGGTAAAGCGGCGGAACGGTTCGTCAGCCGGGAAGTGGGACCCGGCGCGCGCATCCACTATTTCCACGCGCCCCGGTTCAAGGACCTCTCCCTGAGCGTGGCCTGGCGGGTCAACCTGGAGAGGGAGACGGTGACCAGGGTGGCACTGGTGCCTTCGGTGCTGCGACGGGGGACCCGCTCCTTCCCCACCGCACGGGATCTGGCCCGTCGTTGCGAGGAACTTTACGGTTGCAGGATCTCGAGCCGGGTGTACCGCCTGGGGGAGCAGCAGGTGTGGTGGGTCGGCCTGGACTTCCCCCACCCGCGCTACGTGGAGGGGTCCGGGTACCTGGAGGGGGTACTCGGGTTGCTGGGGGAACTGCTGTGGCAGCCGGTGACGGAAGACGGCGGGTTCCGCTCCGACTACGTGGCCGAGGAACGTGAGGTGCTCAGGCGGGCCCTGCGGGCGCGGTTCAATAACAAGGCCTCCTGGGCCAACCTGCGGTGTGTGGAGGAGATGTGCGCCGGGGAAAGGTATGCCCTGCACCCGCTGGGGCGGGAGGAGGATCTGGCCGACATCGACCCCCGCACGCTTTATGCCAGTTACCGTGAGATCCTGGCCCACGGCCACCTCGACGTAGTGGCGGTGGGCGACTGGCAGGCGCTGGCCGCAGGCGGCGCTGCCGACCCGTCCGGGGCGGGCGTGGCCGAAATCCTCAGGCCCCTGCTCCCGAGAACGGCCGGGGGCGCGCACGGTCCCGGCCCGGACGGCCCTGGAGGGCAGCACCCGGGGGAGCGGAGGCCGGGCCCGCTGGCGCCCGTGGAGGTGAAGGCCGCCCGCGCCGAGGTACGTGAGGTGGTGGAGCACCAGCCGGTGAGCCAGTCCCGCCTGGTGGTGGGTCTGCGCACCACCGTGACCATGGGGCACGACCTGTTCCCCGCCCTGCTGTTCCTTGATGGGCTGCTGGGCCGCTATGCCCATTCCCGGCTGTTTGTGAACGTGCGGGAGAAGGCGGGCCTGGCGTATTACGCCAACACCATGCTGGACCCCGTCAAGGGGATCGTGCTCATGGTGGCCGGCATCGAGGCGAAGGCGTTCCAGAAGGCCCGCGACACCTCGCTGGAACAACTGTACGCCCTGGGGCGGGGGGAGATAGGGGACGGGGAATGGGAGGCCACCTACCGTTCGCTGCGCGCCGAGGTGGCCAGCTGGAGTGACGACCCCGACGGGCTGGCCTGGGGGTTGCTGGAGGGGCTCACCGTGGGCAGGGACTTCGCTCCCGCCGAACTGGTCGCCGCGGTAGACCACGTGACGCGGGAGCAGGTGGCGGAGGTGGCGCGCCGCCTGCAGCCGGACACCGTATACTTCCTCACCGGGGAGGGGGCGACGGCAACGTGAGAACCCTGGCCGATCTGGGAGAGAAGCTGATCCACCACCGCTGGGAGGACGACCTGACCGTCTACATACTGCCCCGTCCCGGCTTTGTGCGCAGGTACGCCAGCCTCACCGCCGGGTTCGGGTCCGTGGACCTGCACTTCGTCTCTCCGGACGGTCGGGCCCACAGCGTTCCGGCCGGGGTGGCCCACTTCCTGGAACACAAGATGTTTGAGGACCCCGAGGCTCCCGTGCTGGACCGTTTCGCCCGTTTGGGTGCCTCCGCCAACGCCTACACGTCGTACGAGGTGACCAGCTACCTTTTCTCCTGCGTGGACAATTTCTGGGAAGCCCTCGATATCCTGCTCGGCTTCGTGCAGGAGGCCCACTTCACCCGGGACGGGGTGGAAAAGGAGAAGCCCATCATAGAGCAGGAGATCCGCATGGGCCTGGATAGCCCCCACCGCACCGTGGTCCACAACCTGAGGCGTCTGCTCTTTGGCCGTCATCCCGTGCGGGAGGACGTGGCCGGCTCCCTGGAGTCGGTGCGCGACATCACCTTCGAGCACCTGGAGTTGTGCTACCGGGCCTTCTACCATCCTTCCAACCTGGTGCTCTACGTGGCGGGGGACGTGGATCCAGCCGAGGTGCTGGAGCACGTGGCGCGAGCGGTGGCCCGGCGACGTCGCGGCCCCGCCCCCGGTTTCCGCAGGGTGGGGGTACCGGACCCCGGTGAGCCCGCGGAAAGGGCCGTGGAGCAGCGCATGTCCATTGCCGTCCCCCTGCTGGCGCTCGGCTTTCGTGATGGGGCCTACCCGGGGGGCAGCGACCTGGAGCGGCGCATGGCCGGGGAGATGGCCCTCGAGATGGTGGCCGGCCGGGGATCGGAGTTGTTCCACCGGCTGTACCGGGAAGGTCTCATCGACGACTCGTTTGCGGCCAGCTATGCCTGCGGCCGGGACTGGGCCTTCACCGTCTTCATGGGGCGCACCCCCGACCCGACGCGCCTGGGGGAGCGGCTCCGGGAGGGCATCTCCGCCGCCCTCACCGGCTGGAGGGAGGCCGATCTGGATCGCTGTCGGCGTGCCGCACTGGGGCAGTTCATTTCCCTCTTTGATTCCCTGGAGGCACCGGCCTACCTGGTTCCGGAGTTGCACTTCTACGGGCTGTCCCTGGATGATTACTACCGCGTGCTGCAGCAGGTCGACTCGCATGCGGTTGCCCGCTACCTGCAAGAGGCCCTGCGGCCCGAGCAGGCCGTGACCTCCACCGTCATCCCCCACTGAGCCGACCGTAACCGCCACCCTTATCCCGCACCAACCCGGCCGGCGGCACCATTAGACATAGGTGGGGGGTCGGCCAGGCGGGAAAAGCGCGCCAGAACGCGGGCAGACCTTTCCAGCGCCTCCAGTTCCCCGGGATCGAGGGACGGGGTCAGCACCCGCTCTCTGCCCGCTCTGCCGACGATGGTGGGGAGGCTGAGGCAGATACCCGTGATGCCGTAGCTGCCTTCCACCAGGCCGGACACGGTCAGCAGCGAGTGCTGGTCGAGCAGGATGGCCTGCAGGATGCGGCGCAGCACTACCGCTATGGCGTAGTAAGTGGCGCCCTTGCGGGTGATCACCTCGTGGGCCGCTTCCCGCACACGGGAGAAGAACACTTCTCGGTCGCCGACCGGCCTGCCGGTGAGCGCTTCCATCTCGGACACGGTGAGCCCCGCTACGGTGGCCCGGCTCCAGAGGGGGACTTCCGTGTCGCCGTGCTCGCCGACCACATAGGCGTGCACGTTGCGCGGGTCAACCCCGAAGTGATGGCCCAGGGCCTGACGAAAGCGGGCGCTGTCCAGCACGGTGCCCGACCCGATCACGCGGGAAGGAGGCCAACCAGTAAGGCTCAGGGCGGCGAGGGTGAGCACGTCCACCGGGTTGGAGACCATTACCAGGATGCCGCGGGGACAGTAACGGGCGACGGAAGGTAGGGAGTCGCGCAGGACCCGGAGGTTCTTCTCCACCAGATCCAGGCGGCTTTGTCCCGGTAGCTGGGCCGCGCCCGCACAGAACAGGATCACGTCAGCCCCCCGGCAGTCCTCATAGCTCCCTGCCCGGATGGACACGGGGGAGGTGAGGGGACTGGCGTGCACCAGGTCCAGGGCATGTCCTTCAGCTTTGGCCGCGTCCACGTCCACCAGGATCAGTTCCCGGGCCAGGCCGGAGAGCATCACGGTATAGGCTGCCGTGGAACCCACGTATCCGGTACCCACCACCGCCACCCGCGGCCCCGGGGTCGTCGCCATTGGACATCACCGCTTCCATCATTTGCAGGAGGCGACGCTGGCATTCGCCCCGCACCCGGCGCGGTTCGCGCTCCCGTCTGCTGAGTGCCCGGCCGGTTTACCCGCCCGTGGATAGGGGAGAGGCGGAGGGGCCCAAACTAGAAAGATCCGGTCCCAACCCCGGACGGGTGGGGTCGGCAGGGAACCGGCGGCCCGACGCAGAAGGCGTTACGGCACGTATGCGACGGGGGGCGTGATGGTGGCGTGGAGACGGTGGTGCTCACCGGGTCGACCCTGACCGTGCTGGAAGTCGAAGGGGTGGCACGGCGGGGCTGGAAGGTGAAGGTGGGGGACGAGGCCGCGCGCCGGGTGAAGGCGGCGCGTGCGGAAGTAGACCGCTTGCTCGCCGAAGGACGTGTGGCGTACGGGGTGACCACCGGATTCGGCAGGCTGGCCGATGTGGCCGTTTCCCCTTCGCAGGCGGCCGCCCTGCAGCGCAACCTCATCCGCAGCCATGCTGCCGGCGTGGGGGATCCTCTTCCGGAAGATGTGGTGCGTGCCGCCATGACCTTGCGGGTCAACGCTCTGCTCAAGGGGTACTCCGGCATCCGCCTGGAAGTGCTGGAGACCCTGGTGCAGATGATCAACCGGCGCGTGCACCCGGTGGTGCCCGAGAAAGGGTCGGTGGGCGCCAGCGGCGACCTGGCTCCCCTGGCCCATGTGGCCCTGGTGCTCATCGGCGAGGGGGAGGCGTGGTATCGGGGTCAGCGGCTGCCCGGTGGGGAAGCCATGCGCCGGGCCGGCATCGAGCCTGCGGTACTTGGGGCCAAGGAGGGGCTGGCCCTCATCAACGGCACCCAGATGATGGGCGCCCTGGGGTGCCTGCTGGTGAGCGAGGCCCGCCGCCTGGCGGGTACGGCAGACGTGGCCGCCGCCCTCAGCCTGGAGGCCCTGCGCGGGCAACTGGACCCCTTCCATCCCCTGGTACAGTCCGCCCGTCCCCATCCCGGCCAGGAGGAGGTAGCCCGCAACCTGCGCCGGCTCACCGAGGGGAGCAGGCTGGTGACGGCCCCCGGGGAAATGCGCGTGCACGACGCCTACTCCCTCCGCTGCGTCCCCCAGGTGCACGGCGCCTGTCGCGATGCTCTTGCCCACCTGGCGGAGGTGCTGGAACGCGAGATCAACTCCGCCACCGACAATCCCCTGGTGTTCCCCGAACACCACCTGGTGATCTCGGGGGGGAACTTCCACGGTCAGCCGGTGGCCATGGCCCTGGATTACGCCACCATTGCGCTGTCCACCTTCGGGAACATAGCGGAGCGGCGCGTGGAACGGCTGCTCAATCCCGGGCAGAGCGGCCTTCCCGCCTTCCTCACCAAGTTTGGCGGCGTGTGTTCGGGACTCATGCTGGTGCAGTACACCGCCGCCGCCCTGGTGTCCGAGAACAAGACGCTGGCACACCCGGCCAGCGTGGATTCCATCCCCACCTCGGCGGGTCAGGAGGACCACGTTTCCATGGGTCCCTGGGCGGCCCGCAAGGCCCGCCGGGTGCTGGACAACGTGGAATGGGTGCTGGCCGCCGAACTGCTGGCGGCCGCCCAGGCGTGCGAGTTCCTGGGTCCGGAAGGCCTGGGAGCGGGCACGAGGCCGGTCTGGCAGCACATCCGCCGCTTCATCCCGCCCCTGGAGGACGACCGTCCGCCCGCACCCGACCTGGCCCGGCTCAAGGAACTGGTTTCCACGGGGGAGATCCTGCGCGTGGCCGAAGAGGCGGTGGGCCCCCTCGCCTGACCACTCCCGCTGGCGCCCTGGCACCCGCGGCTGCCCTTGCTCGCGGTCGCGCCATGCCCGCGGCTGGGGTCACGGCACGGGAACTCCATCAATAATCCCCCGCCCGGCAGCATAGCTGTTAGGCGAGGGGTGAGGGAAATGAGGGGGCGGAGGCCCTGGACGCCGGGCTGCACGGTGGTCCTGGTACTGGTGGCGTTGTGTGCGGGCGTGCTGGCGGCCGGGGGTCCCGTGAGGGTGGTCCATTACGAGCACCGGGTGATCTGGCAGGCACCCTGGGGCAAGGAGCCCGGGCAGGTGGGTTGGGCGGAAGGGAAGGACGGCAACCGGTACGGGCCGCGGGCCTTTGCCCTTCGCCCCGGGGGCGGTGTTCTGTTGCTGGACACGTTCAACAGCCGCGTTCTGGTCCTGGACGCGCAGGGACGGGTAGCGGGAACCATCCCCCTGGACAGCACCGGTTACGATGACGTGGCCATTTCTCCGTCGGGCACCATATACCTGGCCGAGAACGTCAAGGGCGAAGTGGTGTGGCTCCATGACGCGGCCGGCGTCGCCGGGCGGGAGGTCATGCGGCCGGAAGGAATGGACGTCTACCTGATAGAAGAACTGGCCGTTGCGGAGAAGTCCGTGTTCGTGCAGGAAGCGGGATGGACCACCTCGGGCTTCTTCCGCCGGGTGACCTACCTCAAGGGCAGGGGGGAGCCGCGGGGTACCCTGGCCTCGGTCCTGGTGAGCGTGTCGGGAGTGCGGGAGGAAAGCGAAGGCGTGGTCTCGGAGGCCGTACGGGGTACGGTGGTGGCGCCCGACGGCTGCCTTTACCTGGACGTGCACTCACCGGACGGTTTCGCCCGCCGGGTGCAGATACTTTCCCCCCGGCTCGAGCCCTGGGGACAGGTGGAGTTGCGCACGGGGACCTTCATGGGGCAGGGGTCGCTGGTGGGGGTGGACGGTAGGGGCGGCATGTATTACCTGCTGGACGGCGGCGAATCGACAGGGCTCTACCGGTTCGATCGTAACGGGCAGTTGGCCGGGGTGCTCGATATCCCCACCTCGGGTCCCGTGCGCCTGAAGAAGTTCGTGAGGGTAAGCCCGCGGGGTGACGTCTATTTCCTGCGCGCCGGCGAGGAGAGTCTGAGCCTGGAGGCTTATGTGCTGCGCCACCTCTGGCGCTGGCGCTGGCGTCGCTGACGCGCGGGGAGTTTCCCAGGCCAGCGCTGCCGTCGACCGGCACCCGCGGTGGTCCCGTGGTCGGGTGCCTTGTGCCGCCCTGTCGGCCCTGGACCGGGCGGGGGGCCAGGGCGGGAGGCGTCCCGTGCTGGCGTGTGGAGAGGAGGTTTCTTTGGGTGGACAAGCTCATTGAGTGTGTGCCCAACTTCAGTGAGGGGCGCCGGCCCGAGGTGGTGGCCGAGATCGTGGAGGTGATGCGCGGGCAGGGGGTCACGGTGCTGGACTACCACGCGGACCCCGCTCACAACCGCAGTGTGGTCACCATGGCTGGTGCGCCCGAGAAGGTGCTGGAGGCGGCCTTCCGTGCCTGCCAGGTGGCGGCGGAACTGATCGACATGGAGCGGCACCGGGGTGAACACCCCCGCATCGGTGCCACCGACGTGATCCCGCTGGTGCCCCTTGAGGGGGCGACGCTGGAGGACTGCGTGCGCTGGGCCCGGGAACTGGGCAGGCGCATAGGGGAGGAACTGGGCATCCCCGTGTACCTGTACGGCGCGGCGGCCACCCGGCCCGAACGGGTGCGCCTGGCCGACGTCCGCCGGGGGGAGTACGAGGGGCTCAAGGAGGCCATCTTCCTCCCGGAACGGCGGCCGGATTTCGGGCCCGCCCGCCTGCACCCGCGGGCGGGGGCCACCGCCGTGGGGGCGCGTCCCTTTCTCATCGCCTTCAATGTGAACCTGGATTCCACCGACCTGGGGGTGGCGCGTGCCATCGCCCGCGCCGTGCGCGAGTCGAGCGGCGGACTGCCTGCCGTGCAGGCCCTCGGGCTGCGCCTCCAGGACGGCCGTGTGCAAGTTTCTATGAATCTCCTCGACTTCCGGCGTACCTCTCTGGTGACCCTCTACAGCCGGGTCGAGGAGGAGGCCCGGGCCCGGGGTGTGGAGGTGGCGGAGTCGGAACTGGTCGGCCTGGCCCCGGCGGAAGCCCTGCTGGAGGTGGCGCGGCATTTTCTGCGTGCCCCCGGCCTGCGGGCGGATCAGTTGCTGGAGGTGCGGTGGTGGCATGCGGCGCGTGAAGGCTGACCTCCTCGTGATGGGGGCCTCCCAGGTGGTGACGGTGGCGCCCCCGCCCGGGACGCCTGCGGGCCCCCGCAGCGGTAAGGCCATGAGGGAGGTGGGGGTGATCCCGGGAGGGGCAGTGGCGGCCCGCGCCGGCCGCATCGTGGCCGTGGGGGAGGAGACCGAGGTCCGCGGCCGGGTGGACCTGGAGCCAGGGGCGAGAGTGGTGGACGCCGAGGGGGGCACGGTGCTCCCGGGCCTCATCGACCCCCACACCCACGCCCTCTTCGCCGGTTGGCGCGCCGACGAGTTTCGCCTGCGCCTGCGGGGCGTGCCCTACCTGGAAATCCTGGCCGCCGGAGGCGGGATACTGTCCACGGTGCGGGCCACCCGGGCGGCGTCGGCGGGGGAACTGGCCCGCCTGCTGGAAGGGCGCCTGGCGGCCATGCTGCTCTGCGGTGTGACCACGGTAGAGGTCAAGAGCGGGTACGGCCTGTCGTGGCCGGAAGAGCACAAGCTGCTCTCCGTCATGGCTCAGGTGGCGCGCTCCCAGCCGGTTGAGATAGTGCCCACTTTCCTGGGCGCCCACGCCGTGCCCGAGGAATACAAAGGAAATGCTGACGGGTACGTAGAACATATCGTCCGTGTCATGCTGCCGGAGGTGGCCCGGCAGGGGTTGGCCCGTTTCGTGGACGTGTTCTGTGACGAAGGGGTGTTTGACCTCGACCAGACGCGCCACCTGCTGAGTGCCGCCCGGAAACTGGGGCTGGGAGTGCGCCTGCACGCGGACGAGCTGGCCTCCCTGGGGGGCGCGGAACTGGCCGCCGAACTGGGCGCCGCCTCGGCAGATCACCTGCTCCGATCCCGGCCCGAGGGCTGGAGGCGTATGGCGCAGGCCGGGGTGGTGGCCGTACTCCTGCCGGGTACGGCCCTGTTCCTGGGCAAGCCCTACGCGCCGGCCCGGGACATGATCGGGGCGGGGGTGGCGGTGGCCCTGGCCACCGACTTCAACCCGGGAACCTGTCCCATCGCCTCTCTGCCCCTGGTTATGGGGCTGGCCTGTGTGGGCATGGGCATGGAACCCGAGGAAGTGGTGGTGGCCGTGACCGCCAACGCTGCCCTGGCCGTGGGTCGACCGGACCTGGGGACCCTGGAAGTGGGGAAACAGGCGGACCTGGTGATCTTCGGCGTCCCCGGCTACGAGCATATCCCCTACCGCATGGGGGGTGCTCCGGTAAGCTGGGTGGTCAAGAAGGGCAAGGTAGTGGTGGAGCGGGGCCGCCTGCTGGAGAGCCCGTGATGGGGGGTGAGCCCGTGGAAAAGCCCACCCGGGTCGGGGAAGAGCCCGTGTCCCCGGTGGAGCCCCGGCCGGAGGGGGCGCCGCCCCTGTCCGCGGTGGACCCGCGGTCAGAGGGGGCGCCGCCCGAGGTGCCCGCAGAGGCC
>JACIYH010000065.1 GCA_014360055.1 Bacillota bacterium
CCCTGCCCTTAGCCTTTCAGAGATGGCGGGTCGCTGACGCGGGTCCCGGACTGCGCACGGAGGGATCAGGTCTGGCGTGCTGCCGGGATGGGTCGCGAGCGGGAGAGGGTGAGGAGCGCCTTCAGGTGGGGTAGCAGGAGGCGGTCGATCCCCCAGTGGTAGGCGGCCGGTCCCGCCATGATGATAAGGATGGCGGCGGTGTAAAGCACTGGATTGGTGCTGGTGGTTCCGGCCAGCATGTAGTTCAGGTTCATGAAGGCGCCGAAGGCAGCAGCCACGATAGTCAGGCCGCCCACCAGGAGTCCGATCCCCACCAGGAGTTCGCCTATGGCCACCAGTTTGGCGAACCATACGTGCTGTCCGGTCTGAACCAGCCAGCGGATGAACCCTTCGTACCAGCCGTACTTGATGAGGGATTTGGAGTCAGGAAGCATACCAGCGGCCCTCATCCAGAAGCCGCGGACGGCCTCTCCCGTCACCATCCACTTGGGGTCCACTATCTTGTGGAGCCCTGCTTCCAGCCACTGGTACCCCAGCCAGAGGCGCAGCAAGAACCACACCGGGCGCCAGCGCGGATCACGGAACACGTTTTGGGCCTCCTTAGGAGGGGAACAGTCTGATGCGATAGCGGCACTCCCGGGCTCCTTCGGCGATGCAGGCTTCGCGGAGAACGGGCAGGTCGAGGAGACGCTGCATGAGGACGAGTTCGTTATGGCAGATGTCCGGGAACTCCCGGGAAACGCGGGCGATGGGGCAGTTGTGTTCGACTAGCGCGACTTCTTCTCCCAGGTCTTCCAGGTCCACCATGTGCCCCGTTTCCTCTTGCAGCTTCGCCAGGGCTTTGACTCTCTCTCGAGGGGGAAGCTGCCGCATCTGGGGACCGTACAGGCGGTCGGTATGCTCGGCCCGCCATTCCCAGATGGCTTGAAGCCCCCCCTCCCCGTGCAGGTCCCGCACCGCCTGGAGCACGAGGAGCAGGACGGCATCGTAAAGACGAGGAAAGGTCTCCTGCCCCTTTTCCGTCAGACGGTACGCGCTGCTCGGCCGGCCTACCGCCCTGCGCCGCAGGTTGGCTTCCACCAGGCCTTCGGCTTCCAGCACGGCCAGGTGCTGTCTTGCCGCCATGGGCGAGACCCCCAACCGACGCCCCAGAGCCGAAGCTGTCATTTCCCCGGATCGCTTCAGGAGCTCCAGGATGCTGGCCCGCGTGCCGGACGGTTGAGCCGCCATCGGATCCCTCCCAAGTGCATGTTATCACATTAGCCCAGTTTGTCAAGATCTATTTTGATTAACTCCACAGACCGGAAGCGCTGCTGCGCGGGTCGGGCGCCTCCGTGATCGCTCCGAAAAGAACGGGCCGTACCACTGCTACGTCCCCAGGTAGCGGGAATACAGGCTCCTGGCCACCTCAGGCTGTGTGGTTCCCTTGACCAGAGCCCTGCCATCGGGGAACACGATCAACTCGACTTCCCCTGCCAGCTTCGCTCTCACCAGGAACTGGTTGGCAGTCACCTCGCCGGCCAGGCTCAGGCGCCGGGCCACCTCCTCCAGTCGCAGGGAGACAGGCTCGGCGGGCATAACCTGTACCATATCGCGGCCGCACATGACGGTGGCACTGCTGCCTACTCTTCCCTCCAGGTACGGGAATTGCCGCCTGACGCAGCAGGCGCAATCCGGGTCCCGGGCCAGCGGGAGACTGAGCAGTTCTCCGGTCCAGACATCTATGTACTTGAGGGCGGTGTAGGAATCATCGCCCTTACCGAGGAGTACTCGCAAGGCCTGGGCTGCCTCCAGGGCTGCCACCAATGCCGCAGCCGGCCCCAGAATGCCGGCCGTGTCACAGGTGGGTAGTTCCCCGGGGGCCGGGGCCTGGGGCAGGTAGCATCGGAAGCAAGGGCCGTCACCGGGCAGCACCGTGAAGGTCATGCCCACGCTGCCCACACACGCCCCGTACACCCAGGGGATGCCGCGGCCCACGCAAGCCTCGTTGAGCAGGTACCTCGTCTCCAGGTTGTCAGTGCCGTCCACCACAACGCCTGCCTCCCGAATGACCTGCTCGGCGTTGCGGGCGTTGACATCCACCACCCACGGCTCATACTGGACCCCCGAGTTAACCTGGCGCAACTGCTCTGCGGCGGCAATGGCTTTGGGCAGGGACTGCCGGCAGTCGTCTTCGTCGTAAAGCGTTTGGCGCGCCAGGTTGGTCTCATCTACGTAGTCCCGATCCACCAGCCGCACCCTGCCCACCCCGGCGCGCGCCAGGAGATCGGCCACCCCTGTCCCCAGGGCTCCCAGTCCCACCACCACGGCGGTGCTCCTGGCCAGCCTTTCCTGGCCCGCCCGGCCGACTTCCGGGAAAAGCATCTGTCGGAGGTAGCGCGAATACGGCAAGGGCTCTCCCTCCGGGAACATGTTAAGGAAGATGATCGGTTCAGTCAACTGTTTGTTTCGTGTTGAGGAGAGGGATGTCTGGTCTTGTGCGTAGCCCTCGGATCCGGCAGGGGCTGTAGCTGTTGACCTTGTTGATCAAGTAGGTTACATTGGTCTCGTCGGGGTCAGGCTGAACGCCAAACCGCGGCGGTGAAGTACGGTGGTCTACCTGGACAATGCAGCTACCTCCTTTCCCAAACCAGAATCGGTGTATGGAGCGGTTGACAGTTTCCTGCGCAGCAGTGGCAATCCGGGGAGGGGCGGGCACGCCCTGGCCCGGCGGGCGGAAGAAGCAGTGGAGGCGGTGCGGCTGCGGGTTGCCCGGTTCTTCCACCTCCCTTCTCCCGAACGGGTGATCTTTACGCTCAATGCCACCGATGCCCTCAATATGGCCATCAAGGGCTACCTGCGACCCGGGGATCACGTGATCACGACCTGGCTCGAGCACAACTCGGTGGCCCGCCCCCTGCAATCGCTGTCCGAACGCGGCGTAAGCGTCACTCGTGTCGCGTGCGACCAGCAGGGTCTGCTCGACCTGGAAGCTCTCGACAAGGCGATCGCGCCAACCACCCGGCTGGTAGTGCTCACCTGGGCCTCTAACGTGGTGGGCACCCTGCAACCGGTACCGGAGGTGGCCCGGATCTGCCGCCGGCACGGCGTCAAGCTCCTGGTGGACGCCGCGCAGGCGGCGGGGCACATCCCCATCGACGTGCAGGCCGTGGGCGTTGACATGCTGGCCGCCTCGGGCCACAAGGGCCTCATGGGTCCGCCCGGAACCGGCCTGTTACTCCTGGCCCCCGACGTGGATCTGGCCCCCTATCGCGAGGGCGGCACGGGGGTGGCTTCTTACCTGGCTGCCCAACCCCACTTCTACCCTCAGCGGCTGGAAAGCGGGACGCCCAACACAGCGGGCATCGTGGGCCTGGGAGCGGGCTTGCAATTCCTCACCGAGGTAGGCGTGGATCGGGTAGCTGAACACGAGGCCCAGCTCACAGAGGCGCTGTGGGAGGGCCTGGCTTCCGTCCCTTCCGTCGTCTTGTACGGCCCACCGGGGTCAAGGGGGAGGGCGGCCCTGCTTTCTTTCAACGTGGAGGGATGGGATCCCGTGGAGTTGGCCACGGTCCTGGATCAATCCTTCGGGATCGCCTGCCGGGCGGGCCTGCACTGCGCCCCCTGGGCCCACCAAGCCCTGGGTACCTTCCCGACGGGGACGGTGAGGTTCAGTGTGGGTTACTTCAACACCATGCAGGATGTGGAACAGGCGGTTCATGCCGTGAAGGCTATCGTCGCGTCAGGAAGGAAGTGAGGCCCTTGAAGCTCTCTACCCGAAGCCGCTACGCCTGTCGGGCCCTGGTGGCCCTGGCCCGGGCCGGCGGTAAGGGGCGGTCCGTGCAGATCAAAGAAATAGCGGCCGACCAGGATATCTCCGCCGATTACCTGGCCCAATTGCTGGGGTTCCTGCGCTCCGGCGGGCTGGTGAGCACGCAGCGGGGAACCAGCGGAGGGGTAGCCCTGGCCCGTTCTCCAGCCGAGGTGACGGTGGCGGACGTGGTGCGGTTGACGGAAGGGACCCTTGCGCCTGTGGCGTGCGTGGGCCATCCGGGAAAATGCCCCCGGTCGCCCCGCTGCGCAGTCCGTGAGGTATGGGTCCAGCTTAAGAAAGCCGTTGAGACGACGCTGGAGAAGTATACCCTGGCCGACCTGGCCCGCCGCGAAGAGGAACTGGCTACGGAGGCCCCGATGTACTACATCTAGGCGCGGAAGCGGCAGGTCGAGCGGCCATGCCGGGGGAGGTATCCGAGGTGCGCATCGCAAGGGACATGACGGAACTGGTAGGTAAGACACCTCTCGTCTATCTGAACCGCGTCACCGCCGGGGTGCGGGCGCAGGTGGTGGCGAAGCTCGAGTTTTACAACCCGTGCAGCAGCGTCAAGGACCGCATCGGGGTGGCCATGATCCGGGCAGCGGAAGAAGAAGGGCGCCTCGGCCCGGGGAGCGTGGTGGTCGAGCCCACCAGCGGGAACACGGGCATAGCCCTGGCCTTCGTATGCGCCGTCAAGGGCTACCGGCTGATCCTCACCATGCCCGAGACCATGTCGGTGGAGCGGCGCAAGCTCCTGGCAGCCCTGGGGGCCGAGGTGGTACTCACCCCCGGTGCCGAAGGCATGCCCGGGGCCGTGCGTCGGGCCGAGGAGATCGCGGCCTCTATCCCGGGAGCCTTCATGCCCCAGCAATTCCGCAACCCCGCCAACCCCCGCATCCACCGGCAGACCACGGCGGAGGAAATCTGGACCGACACCGACGGACGCGTGGACGCAGTCGTAGGAGGGGTGGGCACCGGCGGCACCATCACCGGCATCGCCGAGGTGATAAAGGCGCGGAAGCCCGGCTTCCGCGCGGTGGCAGTGGAGCCGGCCGAGTCCCCGGTCCTCTCCGGCGGGGCGCCGGGCCCGCACCGCATACAGGGGATCGGGGCCGGGTTCGTCCCCGAGGTCCTGCGGACCGACCTGATTGACGAGATAATCCGTGTCACCGCCGACCGGGCAGGTCAGATGGCCCGCCGGCTGATGCGGGAGGAGGGCATCCTGGCCGGCATCTCCTCGGGGGCCGCCGCATGGGCGGCAATGGAGGTCGCCAGGCGCGCCGACATGGAGGGCAAGCTGATCGTGGTCATCCTGCCCGACACCGGAGAGCGCTATCTCAGCACCTGGCTCTTCGCCGACCTGGCGGAATGAGTCCGTCCCCCGGGCTGCTAGGCCGGGATGCCGGCGCCGCCCATGACCACGAAGAGGACCTCTGAGTACCGTGGGCCCCCCGGTGGCACCAGTTCGTATATGGTCCGGTGGTCCCAGCGCAGCCCCCCTGCCCCGTTCCCCGGCTCCCCGTCCGCGGGGGCCGGGGCCGGTACGCGCCGCCCGACCAGGCCGTTCACGCTCCCAGACTCCCTTCCAGGAAAGCGGGGATGAGTTCCTGCAGCTTGTCCACCTCCAGCAGGAAGGCGTCGTGTCCGTAGGTGGAAGGGAGTTCGATGTAAGTGACCGGCTTTCTGTTCCGGCACAGGGCCATGGCCAGTTCCCTCATCTGGCGAGGCGGGTACAGCCAGTCTGACGAGAAGGAGATGAGGAGGAAGCGGCTCTCCGCGCGAGCGCAGGCCCGATCCAGGTCGCCATCGCCCCACACCGAGACGTCGTAGTAATCCATGGCCCGGGAGATGTAGAGGTAGCTGTTGGCATCGAAACGCTGCACGAAAGCGTTGCCCTGGTGCTCCAGGTACCCTTCCACCTCGAACTCGGGGCCGAACTGGAAGCCGGGGCCTGAGCCGTTGCGGAAGCGGCGCCCGAACTTCTGCCGCATGGATTCCTCGGACAGATAGGTGATGTGGCCCAGCATGCGGGCTACGGCCAGGCCCCGGTCGGGGGTGGGCCCCCCGTAGTAGTCGCCCCCTCGAAAGTTGGGGTCGGTGGTGATGGCGTGGCGCGCCACCGCATTGAAGGCCAGGCCCTGGTCACTCAACCGGGCGGCGGAGGCCAGGATGATGGCGCACCTGACCCGCCCCGGGTGGGCGAGGGTCCATTCCAGTGCCTGCTGCCCACCCAGGGAACCACCCGCAACCCCCAGCAGGCGCTCGATACCCAGGTGGGTGATGAGCCTCTCCTGCAGCCTCACCCAGTCGTGGACGGTCACCACGGGGAAGCGCAGCCCGTAAGGGCGACCGGTGGCAGGGTCGGTCGAGGAGGGACCGGTGGTACCGTAACAACTCCCCAGCACGTTGGAACAGATCACGCAGTACTTGCGCGTGTCGAAAGCCTTGCCCGGGCCGACCATGCTGTCCCACCACCCCGGTTGCGTCTTCCGCCAGGGGCGTCCATATTCGTCGGCGGCAGCGTCCCAACCGGCCACGTGGGCGTCTCCCGAGAGGGCGTGAAGGATGAGGATGGCATTGTCCCGCTCCTCGTTGAGGGTGCCGTACACTTCGTACTCCACGTCAACGGGGGCGAAAAACCTCCCGCAGTCCAGGGGAAGAGGATTCGACTCGTCCGCCAGCCGCACCCTCAGGGGGCGGGTCCAGCCCACCGATCGGGGCGAGTGCGGGGGATCGAACTCCCTGGGCTTCCTGCCGACCAGGACATTCAACGGATCGCTCATCATTCTCACCCCGGTAAGAGGAGGTCGCCTGAGCCGCGGAACCGGGCGCCACAGGCCGGCCCCGCGTCACTTCTGGCTGGCGGCCAGGGCCTGATCCAGGTCCGCGATGATGTCGTCGATGTCTTCCAGCCCCACTGACAGGCGGATGTAGTCATCGGTGACGCCGGCGGCCAAACGTTCCTCGGGCGTCAGCTGCTGGTGGGTGGTGGAGGCCGGGTGGATGATCAGACTCTTGGCGTCGCCGATGTTGGCCAGGTGGGAAAAGAGCTTGACAGCCCCGATCAGCTTGACGGCGGCCTCATACCCGCCTTTGACACCGAAGCCCACGATGGCACCCGACCCGCGGGGCAGGTAGCGTTTGGCCCGCTGGTAGTCGGGGTGGCTGGGAAGACCGGGATAGTTCACCCAGGACACGGCCGGGTGGGAAGCCAGGAACTCTGCCACCTTCCGGGTGTTCTCGCAGTGGCGCCTCATGCGCAGGGGGAGGGTCTCCAGGCCCTGAAGGATGAGGAAAGCGTTGAAGGGGGACATGGCCGGCCCCAGGTCCCGCAGCAACTGGACCCTGGCCTTGACGATGTACGCGGTGCCCGGCGCGAGAGCCCGTTCGTGGGCACCAAATGCACCCCAGTAACTGAGCCCGTGGTAAGAGGGGTCGGGCTCGGTGAGTTCGGGGAACCTGCCGTTGTTCCAGTCGAACTTCCCCGACTCCACGATAGCCCCGCCGATGCACGTCCCGTGCCCGCCCGCGAACTTAGTCAGGGAGTGGACC
Organism: Bacillota bacterium; assembly: GCA_014360055.1. Taxonomy (GTDB): domain Bacteria; phylum Bacillota; class Sulfobacillia; order JACIYH01; family JACIYH01; genus JACIYH01. The sequence continues at coordinate 7,346 of JACIYH010000065.1, forward strand.
ACCACGTCCGCACCGTGCTCAAAGGGACGGAAGAGGTAGGGCGTAGTAACGGTGTTGTCCACCACGAAGGGTATGCCCCGTTCGTGAGCCACCCGGGCAATGGCCTCGAAGTCGTCCACGTTGTTCTTGGGGTTGCCCACCGCCTCCGTGTACAGGAGCCGCGTGTTTTCGTCGATGGCCCGGGCGAAGTTGGAGGGATCGGAGGAATCGACGAAACGAACCTCGATCCCCAGGCGTGCCAGGGTGTGGCGGAAGAGGTTGTACGTCCCCCCGTAAAGGCAGCTGGTAGACACAATGTTCTGCCCGGCCCTGGTAATGTTGAGGACTGCCAGGGTGATGGCAGCCTGGCCCGATGCCACCGCCAGGGCCGCCGACCCCCCTTCCATCTCCGCCAGGCGCTTCTCCAGCACCTCGGTGGTGGGGTTCATGATGCGGGTGTAAATGTTGCCGAACTCGCGCAGCGCGAACAGGCTGGCTGCGTGCTCCACCGAACGGAACACATAGGACGTGGTCTGGTAGATGGGCACGGCCCTGGCGCCCGTGGTCGGATCGGGTTCCTGCCCGGCGTGCAGGGCCAGAGTATCCAGCGATCTCCCCTTCAGTTCCTTCACGGTCATCCTCCTTCCCGGCCGCGGCCCTTGCCCCGGGCCTCCATGTTGACGGGCATCGGGCGGTGCATTCGGGGCGCGGGCAACGAAAAACCCTCTTCGGCGGTAAGAAGAGGGCTGGCGATAGCGCTGACCCCTCCTTATCTCCCCGACCTGCACCGCCGGCGGGAGTTGGCACCTTTCAGCCCCTGCAGGCTGATGGTTGCCGAAGGTTCATCGGGCCCGTCCCTCCCCTTCTCTTGATAAGAAGCCCGGGTCCTATTCGGTTGTTGCCGGAAGCCGTAGTTGATGTGCAAGCCAATCGGCTTGCTCAACTATATACAACGGAATGCTCACCCTTGTCAATGCCCACCGCCGGTACATTGCCCACCGCCGGTACCTCCTACCTCTACTTACTATTGACTGTAGTACGACGGAGTTGTATAATTCCCCCCAGCCGGGGGTGGAAACGTGAGCAGGGACATCCCCATCGAGTTCAGGCCGCGCGGCGCGGGACTGGGCAAAGTGCTGGGTGGGCTGGAGGCCGAGGTGATGGAGGTGGCCTGGAGCCGGGGTCGGGTCACGGTACGCGACGTGCACCAGCAACTGCTCGCCAGGCGACCTCTTGCCTACACCACCGTGATGACCACCATGACCCGCCTGGCCCGAAAGGGCCTCCTTCAGCGGGAACTGGAGAACAACTACTACGTTTACCGCCCCACCCTCACCCGGGAGGAGTTCATGGACCGGGTGGCCAGGACGGTGCTGGACGGCCTGCTGGAGGAGTTCGCCCGGCCCGTTTTCTCCCACCTGGTAGAAAGGCTCGGTGCCGAGGATGAAGCGAAGCTGAGAGAACTGGAGGAGGTCATCAGGCGGGGTCGGTCGGGAGAACCGGCCTCGTCGCGGGGGTCGGCAGAATCGGCGGAGCCGCAAGGGCCGGAGGGACGCGGGCAAGGATGAGCCACCTGCACCCGTTCATCGTCTACGCTTTCTTCGGGATGCTCGCGGGCAGCGCCCTGGCCGGGCTGGTCACCAGGCTGCCGGGGCTTTCCCCTGAGGTTCGGCGCGGCGTCTGGTGGGTCCCCCTGGCGGTGCCCTTCGTTCTGTACGCCGCTTCCTGGGCGTGGCGCTGGCGGCTGGCGTGCTGGGTCCCGCTGCTGGCGGGGCGGGGATTCGCAGGCGTCTTCCTGGCCTGGTTGTGCCGGGCGGGAACCGTGCTCGGTCACGTGCTCGCACCCTTCTTCGCGGTTTCTCTGGTGGTGGGGGTGGGCAAGGCGATCGCGGGAGCGGTATTGGTTGGCCGGCTCCGGCGCCACTTCCGGCCCGAGCCGGATGAGAGCCGCGTGACCCTCACGCTGAGGGCGGTGGCGGAGCGCATGGGCGTCAGGCCGCCGGCGGTGATGGTGGTACCACGTCCCGTCTCGCAGGCGTTCACCGCGGGCCTCATGCACCCTGTGGTGATACTCTCCCGGCCCCTGGTCGAGAAACTGGACCCTGAGGAACTGGAGGCGGTGCTGGCCCACGAGCTGGCTCACGTGGGGGCCGGCGACCACTGGAAGAAGTGGCTGGCAGCCACGGCGCGGGACATCCTCCTGTTCACCGGGCTTTCTCCCTCGGCGTTTCGCCGGCTCCAGGCCGAGACGGAGGCCATGGCCGACACGGCATCCGCCCGCGTCACCGGCAGGCCCCTGGCCCTGGCAGCCGCCCTCCTCAAGGGCTACCGGCTGGGTACTGCAGGAGGCTGGTGGCAGCTGGCGCTGGACAACTTCTCATCGCTCAGCGGCGCCGGAGAGTTGCAGCGTCGTGTGGAGGCGTTGCTGCAGGGGTCCGCGCAGTCCGGACCGAGAGCGGGCAAGGGGCGCTGGCTCGTGCCGGCCGTGTGGCTCCTCACGGGAGCGATCCTGGTTCCTCTGTGCTGACGGGCCTTCTTTTGTGCCCGTATCTACTACGCACTGTAGGAGGTGGGCGGAGGTGAGCACGAACGCCCAAAAGAAGGCGAGGGTGATGGGCGGTCCGGGCGGGGAGCGCCGCCGGTTCCCTGCGGTCGCCGTATTCGTGGGGGCGGTGGTGCTGGTGGAGATCGTGCTGGCAGGTACCCTCCTGTCGGGGAGCCGGAACACCCCCGGGCGGGCGGCGGAGGGAGGGTCTTACCACCTGGCACCTCGCAGGTACGACCCGGCCGTGAGGGTCGAACAGGCTGACATCGTGCCGGAGTTTCGCGATGGGAGGATATACGTTGACCTGGCAACGGTCGAGGAGAAGGGGATCGTCAGGTTCAGGATCCCGAATCAGCCCGTCAGGTTGCCCAACGGGAGCAACTTCAATTACCTGCCCGTAACCGTGTACGTGGCTCCGTCGGGCCGGGTGGTGGCGGCGGTCTCTTTCTGCGAACCCTGCAGCGGTACCAGTTTCCACATCCGCGGGGACCGGCTGGTGTGCAACGTGTGCGGTACCCAGTGGCGGCTGGAGGATCTCAAAGGGCTGAACGGAGGGTGCCTGCTGTTCCCGCCCGACGAAGTCAACTACCGGGTGGAAGGCGGCAAGCTCATCCTAGACGAGCAGGAACTCCGATCCTGGCAACCCAGGATCTAGAAAGGGGATGAACGGGGGTGCAAAGAGGTTACCTTGGCGGGAGACGGGCCGATTTGGTGCTGATCCTGGTGCTGGTGGTGGGGGTGGTGCTGGTCGGGGGCTTTCGTGGTTGGGGCGGTGTGACGGCGGCCGGACTGCGCGACGCTGCCCTCGAGTACGCAGGTGTCCTTGCGGCTCCGACCTGGGGAACGGGTGCACCTAACACCGCACCCTTAGCTGCGCCGGACAGGGGCAGTTTCCGCGGCGGTGGGCCAGGTTTCTGCGGGTGCTGTGCCGGTGGACCTGGTGGTTTTGGCTTCTGGGGCCGGGGCGGAAGTTCCTCGGCCGGCGGGTCCGCACCTGATCTGCAGAGCCTGGAGCAGGCTGCCCTGGATCTGTACCGCCAGCAAACGGGGGACACGGGACCGGTCCAGGTGCAGGTGAGGGACTTCGGGTGTCACCTGCAGGCCGACGTTTACAAGGACGGGCGGCTGGTCAAGAGCTACACCTACCGCTACGGCCAGTGGCAGGAGATCTACTAGCCGGACGCGGCAACACAGCAGAAGTTGAGGGGCATACGGGCGGGAGGTGAACCCGGTGGGCCTGGCCGATATCGCCTGGGGCAACCTGCGTCGCACTGCGGGCAGGACGGCCTTCCTCCTCCTGGTGGTGGCCACCGGCGTGGCTACGGTGACGGCCATGTTTGGCCTCACGGGAGCCATGCGAAGGGCGGTCGGGGACGCCTTTGACCAGATAGGGGCCAACATCCTGATCCTCCCCCGGGCGGACAGGCGGTTCAGCTACGCCGGGGTTGCCCTGCCCGCTGCGGCGGTGAAGGAGCAGTACCTGACGGAAGCCAGCACGGAGGCGGTGCGTTCCATCAGAAACCGGGACAGCATCGCGGTGGTGGCCCCCAAGCTCCTGGCCCTGGTCCGGAGCCAGGATGGTCCCGTCATGGCAGTGGGCGTGCGCTTTCCGGCCGAGCTGCGGCTCAAGAGGTGGTGGAGGATAAGGGTGGCGCGCGCGGTCGGCGGTCAGGCGTCCCCCGATCGTGACACCGGCCATGCTCCTGCCTATCCCGCGCCGTCGGTGCTCCCCACCCAGGTGTTGCTCGGGGCCCGGGTGGCGGAGCGGTGGCAAAAGGACGTGGGCGACACCGTGTATCTGGACGGCCGGGCGTTCCAGGTAGCAGGGGTGATCGATCCCGTGGGCTCCGACGAAGACCGGGCGGTCTGGGTGGACCTGGGGGTCCTGCAGGAAGTGAGCGGAAAAACGGGCCGGGTGAGCTTCATCGAGGTGGCCGCCCTCTGTAACAGCTGCCCCATTGACGAGATCGTCAGTCAGATCTCCGAGAAGATCCCGGGCGCGCAGGTGACCGCCATCAAAGAAGCAGTGGCAGCCCGCCGCGCGGTGGTGGACCGGTTCGGCCGTTTCGCCCTAGCGCTGGCTGCAACCGCAGCGGGATTCGGGTTTCTGGCGGTGGCTCTGGTGCTGCTGGGTGCGGTGAAAGAGAGAACCAGGCAAATCGGTATCATGCGGGCCCTGGGCTTCGGGCAGCGCCAGGTGCTGGCTGTCTTCTACCTGGAAGCGGGGCTGGTTGGCCTGGCCGGAGGGGCAGCGGGTTCGGTCCTGGGCGGGGCGGTGGCCCGTCTGATGGGACCGTCCCTGGCCGGGGTAAAGCTACCCACCTCAGTGGATCCCCTGCTCCTGGCGGGGGGAGTCGCAGGCGCGGTGGTGATGGCCCTGCTGGCGTGCACCGTACCAGCCTGGCAGGGTGCCCGCGTTGATCCGGTAAGAGCACTGCGGTTCCTGTAAGGAGAAGGTGGCCTGGGGGGATACGGACCACATGAGCGTGACGCAAGCGGACATCCCGACCGCGGTCGACACCATCACCCGGGCGAAAAGCGCCACCCCGGTCGAGGCCGTGATGCGGGCGGAGAACCTGCGCAAGGAGTATCCCGGCGGGGACGGCCCGGTGGTGGCCCTGAGGCATGTCTCCCTGGAGGTCAGGCCGGGGGAGTTCGTGGGGGTGACGGGGCCATCAGGTTCCGGCAAGACCACTCTGCTCGGAATCCTGGGCGGCCTTAACCCGCCTACATCCGGACGCGTGGTGGTCGATGGTATGGACATCTACCGGCTTCACCCGGAAAGGTTGGCCCGCTTCCGCAACGAGTACGTGGGCTTCGTATTTCAGGAGTTCCAGCTCATCCCTTACCTCACCGCCTTGCAGAACGTGATGCTCCCCCTGGTGGCAGCGGGTGTGCCCCGGAAGCGTCAGCAGGAGATGGCGGAGGAGGCTCTGGCCAGGGTGGGGCTGGCCGACAGGCGTCACCGCCTGCCCCATCAGCTGTCCGGGGGCGAGCAGCAGCGGGTGGCCATAGCCCGGGCCGTCGTCAACCGGCCGCCCATCGTGCTGGCCGACGAACCGACCGGCGCCCTGGACTCGCGCACGGGCCGCCAGATCCTGGACCTGTTTGCGGCGCTGAACGGAGACGGGATCACCCTCGTGATGGTAACCCACCATGCGGACAACCTGCGTTACGCCAGCAGGGTCCTTTCCATGAGGGATGGCACCCTGGCCGGGGAGATGGGGTCGCCGTGACCCGGACCGGTCTCGCCCTCTGTCATCTGCGACGGCGGCCGGGCCATGCGCTGCTGTTACTCCTCGGCCTGGCGGCTGCCGTGGCCACGGTGGTGGGGCTTCTGGCCATCACCGGTACCATGGAGAGCGCGCTGGGGGAGGAACTGCGCGCCGGCGCGGTCAGGGTGGTGATTACACCCCCGCGCCAGGAATGGGACTTCACCTATGCGGGCTTTGCCGTGGGACCGGGCCTCAGCTACGGGATGGCAGATCTCCCCGCCGACACGGTACCCAGAGTGCAGGAGGCAGGGGGCATTGATCTGGTGGCTCCCAAGCTGCTGGAACTGATATCGGGACCGGAAGGCGATACCCTGGTAGTGGGCGTCGACTGGGAAGCGGAGCGGAAAATGAGAACCTACTGGCAGGTCCGGGGAAGATATCCCGAAGGGGACGATGACGTCCTCCTGGGGTCCCATCTGGCCGATCTATGGGGAGCAGGGCCAGGGAGCCAGGTCCGGTTGTGGGACAGGACCTACCGGGTGGCCGGAGTCCTCGAGGAAAGCGGTAAGGAGGAGGACGGCGTCCTTTTCCTTTCCCTGGCTGAGTTGCGCCACCGCGTGAACCGCCCCGCGGGCCTGACTTTCGTGGAGGTACGGGTAGCCCCGGGGGCGGACCCGGTGGGTCACCTGGCAGCGCTGCTGCCCGGCGCCGAGATCACTGCCATACGGACTGAGGGCGAGGCTCGCATGGCCATCCTCGGGCAGATCAGAGCGATGGGGCCGCTGGTGGCGGCGCTGGCCGCGATGGCAGGGTGTCTGCTGGTGGGTGCCGCGGAGGCCTCAAGTGTGCGAGACAGGACCAGGGAAGTGGGGATCCTGCGGGCCCTCGGCTACGGTCAGCGGGACCTACTGGAGATCTTCTTGGTTGAGGTGCTGATTCTGGGGAGCGGGGCCGCCCTGGTCGGTTACGCAGGTGGGATGGCCCTTGCCCGCTTCCTGCTCCCCGTGTTGGATCCGGCCTCGCCGACGGTGGGCTGGCATCCCCGTCTGGGGCTCCTGGCCTGGGTTGCCACCGTTGCCGTAGCCCTCATCAGCGCCTACCTGCCTGCGCGCCGCTCCTCCCGCATCGATCCCGTGCGCGCGCTGCGCTTTCTCTGAGCGCTAATCCACCCTGGCATACCCGGCCGTCCGCAGGCCCCCTACTGACGTATCTACACCATCGCCTGGGCAGACACTACGCCAGGGAGCGCGGGCATGCACGACGCCGTCCTCATAGGCTCAGGTCACAATAACCTGGTCGCCGGGGTGCTCCTGGCCCAGGCGGGCTGGAAGGTCGTCGTGTTCGAGCAGGCTGATGAGGTCGGCGGTGCCGTGCGGACCGCGGAACTCGGCCCGCCGGAAGTCGAAGATCGATTACGCCTTGTCCGGGCCCCCCACCTGGAAGGCAGGCGAGGAAATTGCGAAGGCCGGCATAGTCCACCTGAGCTCGGGTGTCGACGCCATGTCCCTGGCTTACAACCAGGCTTTTGCGGGGTTACCTGCCGGGAGAACCGCTCATCATCCTGTCCCAGCCCACGGTGGCCGACCCGGGCCGGGCTCCGGAAGGAAAACACATCCTGTGGGTTATCGTGAGGGTGCCCTACGTGGTGAAGGGTGACGCCGCCCACCGGATTAAGCCGCGGCCCTGGCGCCACCTCAAGGAACGATTCGCCGACCGGGTCACCGACATCATCGAAAGCTTCGCACCGGGACTCAAGCAGCGTATCTTGGCCCGCCACGTATTCTCCCCCGAGGACCTCCAAAGGGCGAATCCCAACCTCATCCGGGGAGACATGGGTGCGGGAGCGTGGAGTTCGACCAGTCTTACGTATTCCGGCCTCTCCCCGGCTGGTCTCGCTACGCCACGCCTATCCGTCGCCTCTACCTCACCGGCGCGGCCACCCACCCCGGTCCGGGAATACATGGGATGTCAGGCTACGCCCTGGCAAGGATGTTGCTATAAGCCAGGCTCCCTTGCACAACGTGTAAGACCACAGGCCTCGTGCAGATGCCGATGGCAGGCGCATTCCTGCTAAGATCGGAAGGCAGTAAGGGCACGAAGGTCCAGGAAGCCGCCCAGTTCCTCCACCTC
>JACIYH010000066.1 GCA_014360055.1 Bacillota bacterium
TATCTCGCCCGGCACGTCCCACCACCAGCAAACCGGCAGGTCGGAACAGCGCCGGAAAGTCCTCTGGTGCGCTCGTCCTGCCTCGCCCATCCGGGGACTTTCACCCCCAAGTCAGCGCCCATGCCGGGCGCACACAACCCGGAGACCCGGCCGTCGGCCGGGTCTCCCTCTGTCAGTCCTCACCTTCCGCTGCCGGCGCCGTCACCGGGCGCCTCCCTGCGCGACGGGCGCGCTCACCTCCGCGACGCCGGTAGCTCGCTAAAACCCCGCGCCAGTTCCCCAACCCTAGGCCGAGCGCCCCAGGGGCTGCCACTTATCGGTCTCCTCGGGCTCCTTACCGGGGTTCAGGCGCTGGAACTTGGCCAGCAGATCTTCCTTGGTCTCCTTGTGGTCGGGATCCTCCAGGCAGGCATCGGTGGGGCACACCGAAGCACACTGCTGCTCCGCGTGCCACCCATAGCATTCGGTGCACTTGTCGGGGTCAATGACATAGACGTCGTCCCCCGGGCTGATGGCTGAGTTCGGACACACCGGCTCGCACGCCCCGCAACTCACACAGTCCGACGTGATCTTCAGCGCCATCCCTTTCTCTCCTCCTTCGTAGCTTTTTCCCACGTCCACGGCCTAGAACCGGAGCCTGGACCTGCGGCCGTAAACGTTGAGGACCAACCCGACGCCCGCCATGCTGGTGACCAGGCTGCTTCCACCGTAACTGACGAAGGGCAGGGGGATCCCCGTGATGGGCATGATCCCCACGGTCATCCCCACGTTCACCAGCACGTGGAAAGACAACATGGAGGCCACGCCGACGCAGAGGAAACCGCCCTGGCTGTCCCCGGCCAGGCGAGCCGCCCGCAGGATGCGGTACACAAGATAACAATACAACCCCAGGACCGCGATTCCTCCTGCAAACCCCAGTTCCTCGCCGATGACGGAGAAGATGAAATCGGTGTGACGGTTGGGGAGGAAGTTGAGCTGGTTCTGGGTCCCGTAGAAGAGTCCTTTCCCCCAGAAGTCCCCGGACCCGATGGCGATCTTGGACTGGAGCAGGTGATAGCCAGCGCCCAGGGGGTCGCGCCCGGGCTGAAGGAACACCAGCAGCCGGTTCAACTGGTATTCACGCAGGGGAAGGGGAAACCCCCAGTTGAGGTGCGCCCATATGCTCAGCGCGGCCACGGACAGCCCCACCCCCATCACCGCCGCCAGGCGAGCGCCCGGCACCCCGGCCGCGTACAGCATACCCAGCAAGACGGCACCCAGCACCAGGGATGTCCCCAGGTCCGGCTGCACCAGGACGAAGAGCAGGGGGACAGACACGTGCAGGACGTAGGGTAGCGCGTCGCGCAGGCGGCACAGGGGAACTTCGCGCCGGCCCAGGTGGGCCGCCAGGGTTATGATCACGATGAGTTTGGCCAGCTCCGACGGCTGAAAATCAAAGGGACCCAAGGCAATCCACCGCTGGGCCCCCTGCGCTTCCCTCCCCACCACCAGCACCGCGCCCAGCAGCCCCAGGTTGAGCAGGTAAAGCGGGGCGGCCCACGCCACCAGCAGCCGGTAGTCGACAAGGCGCGCAGCTACCCCCGCCGCCAGGGCTACAGCCAGCCACAGGGCCTGCCGGCGCACGAAATAGAAACGGTCCCCCGGGTTCATGCTGTACGACGCGCTGGCGATGGCAGCCAGCGAGAACGCTATCAGGCCCGCCACCGCCACCAGCAGGCCCAGGTCCAATCCGCGCAACCATGCCCGCCGCCGGGGCACCATCGCCGTCATAGATAAACCTCCGTTCACCCCAACTGCACGTCGCCCCCGTCTACGGCCAAACTCCCGTTTGCCGCACCTGCACCCCGCCTCCGTCTACGGAGAGACTGCCGCCCGCCTCACTGCCCGCACCGGGATACTGGCAGACAGCACGGCGTGCCGCTCGCCCGACACCAGGCGGATTTCAATACCGTCCCGGTCCACGTCCAGGTACCTGGAGACCGCCGTCACCATTTCGTCCTTGAGGGCCTGCAACAGTTCGGGGGAGCAGCCCGCCCGGTCGTGCACCAGGATGAGCCGCAGCCGCTCCCTGGCCACCGCCCCGCTACCCGGGCTACCCACCTGAGCCCGCCCCCGCCACCCGAACACGCCCGTTCCCCCCTGTCCTCAGCGGCTCCCTGCGCCTATGAGCCGGCGCAACCTGAGCCACCAGCCGTCCGGCACCCAGACATTGGGCAGGGAGACGTCTTCCCCCAAGAGGCGGCGACATACCAGACGGAAAGCCTGCCCGGCCCGGGAATGAGGCATGAGGACCGCCGGTTCACCCCGGTTGGTGGAGACTATGATCTGTTCATCTTCCGGGACAGCACCCAGCACTTCGATGGCCAGCACCTCGACCATATCGTCGATGTTCATCATGTCCCCCCGGCGCACCATGTCCCCTCGCACCCGGTTGATGAGCAGGAGGGGAGGGGCGACCTCGGTGGCCTCCAGCAGGCCGATCACCCGGTCGGCGTCGCGCACAGCGGCCACCTCGGGCGTGGTGACGATGAGGGCCCGCTCTGCGGCCAGGGCCGCATTACGAAACCCCTGCTCGATACCCGCCGGGGAGTCGATGAGCACGAAATCGAACTCGCGGGCCAGTTCCTGGCACAGGCTGCGCATCTGTTCCGGGCTTACCGCCGTTTTGTCCTTGGTCTGGGCGGCGGGAAGCAGGTAGAGCCCCTCCACCCGTTTATCCTTGACCAGGGCCTGCTTGAGCCGGCAGTAGCCCTCGGCCACATCGACCAGATCGTATACTATCCGGTTCTCCAGGCCCATCACCACATCCAGGTTGCGCAGGCCGATGTCGGCGTCGACCATGGCCACCCGCTTTCCCAGGAGGGCCAGACCGGTTCCCAGGTTGGCAGTACAGGTAGTCTTGCCCACCCCGCCTTTACCCGACGTGATAACCCATATCTCGCCCATCCCTATCCCCCCGCCCACCTGGCTACCGGGTGCTACAGGCCTTCCACCACGATCTCACTATCCAGCACCCGGGCAAGTTCGGCGCGCCCTCCCTGGTGTGCTTCCCCTTCCGGGGCCCTCCGCACCAGGTCCGCGATGCGAAGCTGGGTCGGACACAGCCGCAGGGCCGCCACCACCGCCCCCCGGTGACCGTCGGCCCCCGCGTGGGCCACCCCGCGCAGGGCACCCAGGACGATCACGTCACCCGTCGCCACCACCTGCGCCCCGGGGTTGACGTCGCCCAGGATGACCACGTTGCCGCGGTACCGTATAACCTGGCCGGACCGGAGGGGTCCCCTCCTGACCAGGGTCCGTTCACCCGGGTCCCGCACCCGCCCTCCCGGGTCCCGGGACCGCCGGGAGCGCCCCGATCTCTGCGTACCCACCTCAGTGGTAGCAACCACGGAGGCCCCTGCACCCACGTCCGCGGTAGCGAGCGCGGGGTCCTCCGTGGGGTGCGGGACAGTCCCGTGCACTACCCGCACCAGCCGGTACCCCCGCCCCTTCAGGATGCGCTCGACCTCGACCAAATCGCGCGCTCCCAGCACCAGGGGTCCGGTATCGAGGATCACGTCCTCGCCCTGGCCCTCCTTGAGGCCCCGCAGCACGGCCGACAGGTGCTCCCACCCGGCCCCGGGTGCCACACGCACCACCACGCAGCCGCCCGCCCTGAGCAACACCACACCCTGCTCCATGACCGCGACCCCCGGCAACAAGCCACCGCTTGCTACCAATTCTGCGCACGATCCCCAATTCCTTCCTCGGCGCAGCCGTTCCAGTTATCCCTGCAGCGTTCCCGGTCCGGCGCCTCGAGCACCTCACTCACCGCCGCCGGGAACACCCCCGGCGGGGGCAGAGCCTCCTGCAGGGGCAGCGGGCGTAACAGCTGGCGCGGTGGGGCTGCCAGCTGGGGCCGTGGGGGTGCCAGCCGGCGCGGTGGGGGCACCGACCCCCTGCAGGTCGAAGTACCGCGCCAGGATGTCGCGCGCCACCGCAGCGGCCGCCGTGCCCCCGCCCCCCTGCTCGATGAGCACCGTCAGCGCCAACCTGGGCTGCTCGTACGGTGCATAACACACAAACCAGGCGTGGTCGTCGCCATGGGGGTTTTCCGCGGTTCCCGTCTTGCCCGCCACCGCCAGGGGAAACCCCGCGAAGACCCCACCTGCCGTGCCGCCGGGCAGGGTGACCGCCCGCATCCCCTCCCGCAGCGCCTGCCAGACCTTGGCGGGCAGGTCGACCCTCTCCTGCCGATCGGGTGTGAACTCCTGCTTCTGCCCGGTGGCGTCCCTCACTTCCCGCACCAGTTGCGGCCGGTACCTGATGCCGCCGTTGGCGAGCATGGTGGTGTAAACGGTCATCTGCAGGGGGGTGAAAGAGTGGAACCCCTGTCCGATGCCGGCGTCCATGTCCTCGGCCGGGTACTGCCACCGGGGGGTATCGATCCAGGGGAACAGGCGATTACCGCCGGACGAGCGGGCGTGATATGCCCACTCCTTGTACGCGGTGCTGGCCACCACGCCACTCGCCTCGCCTGCCAGGTCGATGCCCGTCTTCTGGCCCAGTCCGAAGGCGGTCGCCCACTTCGCCAGGGCGTCAACCCCCACGCGCCGGGCCATCTCATAGAAATACACGTCGCAGGACCGGGCGATCGCCTGCCTCAGGTCCACGGGACCATGTCCCCCGCGCGCCCAGCACCGTTTGGGCTTGGACCAGCCCGCCGTCGCCGGGTGGTACCCGCGGCAAACCACCTTCTCCTCCGGGGTCACCTTGCCTTCCATGAGCGCCGCCACCGCGGTGACCATCTTGAAGGTGGAACCGGGGGCATAAACCCCACCGATGGCCCGGTTCCACAGGGGGCGGTCGGGGGAGGTTAGCAGGCTCCACTCGTCGCGGGTGAGGGGCCGTGTGAAAAGGTTGGGATCGAAGGCGGGGTAACTCACCAGGGCCAGTACCTCTCCCGTGTGGACGTCCATGCCCACCACCGCTCCCGCCCGCGCCCCCGGGTACTTCTCCTGCAGCCGGGAAATGGCCTCGGCCAGCACCGCCTCGGCCGCCTGCTGCAGCTTGAGGTCGATGGTCAGTACCACGTCCTGACCGGGGACAGGCTCGGTGACGGGAGGGATGTCGCGTACCGGGAAGCCCCGGTGGTTGACTTCCACCTGCCGGCCTCCATCCCGCCCCCGCAGCGATTCCTCCAGAAAGGCCTCCAGCCCCGAGCGACCCACCAGGTCCCCCAGTTTGTATCCCTTTTGGGTCACCTCGTCGGGGCCCACCTCCCGCAGGTAACCCAGGAGGTGGGCCGCCGTGGTACCCAGCGGGTAGAAGCGACGGGGCCGCACCTCGATCACCACGCCGGGCAGTTCGTGGCTGTGCTCCTCCACCACCGACTGCTGCTCGGGGGTGAGGTCGTCAAGGATGCGCACGGGCTGGTAGAGGCGGTACCCCTGCTCCCTCACCTTCCGCTCTACCTCGGCAGGGTCCAGACCGAGCAGGTCACCCAGCCTGGAGGCGCTCTGCCGCACCTCCTCCCACCCCAGGAACATGAGGGAAAGGCCAAAGGCAGGGCGGTTGCTGGCCAGGGGAACCCCGTGGCGGTCGAAGATTTCCCCCCGCGGCGCCGGGATATCCAGGATGCGGATGCGGTTGCGGTCGGCCAGGCGGCGATAGGTGGCGGCAGCCGGCCCCAGCTGCAACCAGGCCAGGGATACCGCCAGCACCGTGAACGCGCCCAGCGCCACCAGCAGCAGGCGCCCGATACGTTTCTCCCATCCCTCAAGCACCGGAGTTCACCCCGGCCCGTGCCTGTACGCGGCGCACCCACCAGCCCGGGAACAGCGGGGCCAAGAGCCCGTTGTACAGGCAGGCCGGGAGGACCACCCGTATCAGGCCCTGTCCCAGGGGAAGGGGAAGCCCGGCCGCCCGCCAGAGGGCCCAGCTGGCCATCTCGGCCAGCGCCGCCCCACCGAGGGCAGCCGCCACCGGCACCAGAGGCTGGTCGCCGAACAGGCGCGTCCGCGCCCGCGCCACGCCCAACCCTACCAGCGCAAAGGCCGCCGCCCGCACTCCCAGGAACTGCCCCACCACGATGTCCTCGAGCAGCCCGGCCCCCGCCCCCGCCAGGCCGCCGGCCACCGTGCCCCGGCACAGGGCAAGCCCGATCACGGTCAGGAGCAGGAAGTCCGGCTTTACGCCCAGCACGGCCATCCGCGGTGCCACGCCCAGTTGCAACACCCCGGCCGCCGCCACCAGGGCCACCGCACCCAGCACCGGCCTCATGGCGGCCCACCCGGTTCGCCCGGGCTGCCGACCAGGACGAGCACCTCGTCCAGGCGCTTCAGGTCGGCCGCGGGGCGCACGGTGGCGTACTGCACCAGGCCGTAATCCCCGCGGAACGTCTCCACCACCGTGCCCACCACCAGATGGGGAGGGAACACTCCCCCCAGACCCGAGGTGACCACCAGGTCCCCCGGCACCACGCGGGCGTCCCGGGAGAAGAAACGCATGCGCAGGAGGTCAGTTCCCACCCTGCCGTAGCACACCCCCGCATCGCGGCTCCGGGCCACCATGGCACTCACCGCGCTGCCGGGGTCGCACAGCAGCGTTACCACGGACTGGCGCGTACCGGGGGAAGATACCCGCCCCACCAGCCCCTCGGGTGTGAGCACGGGGGCATCCTTGGCGATGCCCGCCCGGGTCCCCTGGTCTATGACCACCCGGCTCAACCAGCTGTCGGCATTCCGGCCCACTACGCGGGCGCCCATCAGCCGGCCAGGCGTGGGCGGACGGAACCCGAGCAACTCGCGCAGCCGGCGGTTTTCGGCCTCCAGGATCTGAAGCCGCCTCTCGAGTTCTCCCACCCGCGCCATCTCGCGCTCGAGTTCCTCCTGCCTCCGTCTGATTTCGGGCAGGGAAGCCAGGGTGGCAACCGTGCCCTTGACCCGGTCGACAGCCCCGGCCGCCAGGACGAGGGCGGGCCTCAAACCCTCTCTTACCGCCTGCTCGAAAGCACTCACCCGCTCCCGCTCGGCGGCAGTGAGACCTGCCAGGAACACCACCAGCAGGCCCACCCCCAGGGCGACTGCCATCCTGGCGACGGCAACCCGCATGGACCCTCCTCCCTGCCCATCACCCCCGCCGGGGGGTGAGCAAGACCTTGCGCAGGGTGTGGATCTCCTCCAGGACTCTCCCCGTGCCCCGGGCCACGCACAGCAGGGGCTCATCGGCCAGGTGCACGGGCATCCCCGTTTCCTCCATCACCAGGCGATCCAGTCCCCTTAGCAGGGATCCCCCTCCGGTGAGAAAGATCCCCCGGTCCATGATATCTGACGCCAGTTCGGGGGGAGTACGTTCCAGGGTGGTACGGATCGCTTCCAGAATGGCCCCCACGGGCTCACTGAGGGCGCGCCTGATCTCCTCGGACGTCACCCGCAGGGTACGGGGCAGGCCGGTGACCAGATCCCGCCCCCTCACCTCCATCTCCTGCTCGTCGTACCCCGGAAAGGCGGAGCCGATCTGGATCTTGATCTCTTCTGCGGTCCTCTCCCCGATGAGCAGGTTGTACGTGCGCTTGACGTAAGATATGATCGCCTCATCCATCTCGTCCCCCGCCACCCGGATGGAGCGGCAGGTGACGATCCCGCCCAGAGAGATGATGGCCACCTCGGTGGTACCACCCCCCACGTCCACCACCATGTTACCGGTTGGTTCCTCCACGGGGAGACCCGCCCCGATGGCGGCGGCCATGGGTTCCTCGATGAGGTAAGCCTCCCGCGCACCGGCCTGCAGGGTGGCGTCCACCACCGCCCTGCGCTCGACTTCCGTGACTCCGCTGGGGACCGCCACCACCACGCGCGGACGCACCAGCCCCCGGTTGGGCATGGCCCGGTGGATGAAATAGCGTAGCATGGTCATGGTGACGTCGAAGTCGGCGATCACCCCGTCCTTCATGGGTCGCACGGCCACGATGTTGCCCGGGGTGCGCCCGATCATGCGCTTGGCTTCCTCCCCCACCGCCAGCACGGCCTTGCCGTCCCTTTCCATGGCTACCACGGAGGGTTCCTGGAGGACGATGCCCCGTCCCCGCACGTGTACCAGGCTGTTGGCGGTCCCCAGGTCGATGCCCAGGTCATGGGATAGCCACCGGAAGATCGTTGCGAACACTGCTATTCCCCTTTCTCCCACCCGAACCCCGCCTGCCGGAGGCTGATGTATCTGTCGTCAGATAGGATCACGTGGTCCAGCACCTCGATGCCCAGCAGCCTGCCCGCCGCGATAAGCCGCTCCGTGATGGCCAGGTCGTCCTCGCTGGGGACGGGATCACCGGAGGGATGGTTGTGAGCGAGGGCAACCGCAGCCGCGTTGCGGCGGATACAGGGCTTGAACACCTCCCGGGGATGGGCGATGGAGGAGGTGAGATCCCCCACCGAAACGGTCTCCATGCCCACCACACGGTTCGAGGCATCCAGCATCACCACCAGGAGGTGTTCCCGGTCCAGGTAGCGCAGTTTCGGTATCACCACGGCCGCCAGGTCCCCGGCGTTGCGCACCACCGGGCGCGGCCCCCTCTGCTCCGCCCACATGCGACGGGCCAGTTCCACCGTAGCCCGCAGCCTGGCCACCTTGGCAGGCCCCATGCCCCGCCACCGCACCAGGTCCCCGGCGGGCAGCGAAGCCAGTCCGTACAGCGTTCCCCCCGCCTCCTCCAGAAGCCTGCGGGCCAGTTCCAGTGCCGACTGCCCCTCGGTACCGCTGCCCAGCACCACCGCGAGCAGTTCGGACGTCGACAACACCTCCGCACCGTGCCGCATGAGCTTCTCCCGCGGGCGTTCGTCCGGCGGGAGGTCCCTCATGGTATACCCCTTGCCCAGGGCTCGGCTCTCCTTCCCTTTCTCTTGGGAAGCGGGGATCGGGAGCCGCCCACCAGCTTGCACCGCGCCCCGTCACGTCCCCGCGCGCGCCCGGAGCGCAACCGCGCATCACCGGCGCCACCAGAGGATAATCCCCACCAGGGCGCCCACCACACCCACGAGGTTCACCCGGAGGCCGAGACCCAGGGTCAGGGATATCACCATGAGGTCAAGGGAACACGGTCCCAGGGCAATGCCCCTGCTCTCGGCCAGCGGCGCGAGAACCGGGAACCGCGATCCCAGGATCTCTCCCAGCAGGTTCCCCAGGATGAGGCCGGCCAGGAGGAGGATCACCAGGGATACCCCCTCTTTTGTCCTGCGTCGCATCGGGTCTCCCTCCTTCCCCCGTCAGGAACGGACACACGATTACAGCTTTCGCCACGCCCCGAGAGATTCCTTTCCCCAACTTATCTGGCATCATCTGGTAGTATAGGCGGGTTCCTTCCGATTATACCGGTTCATGGGGCACAGGTGGGCTGGGCGCGGGAGTCGAGCCGCTGCCTCAGCAAAGCACGGGCCGGACCCACCAGGTAGATGGACCCCGCCACCAGTACCATGTCCCCAGGAGCAGCCGCGCCAAGGGCCACCTCCAGGGCATCGGCCAGATCCGGCTCCACCGCCACCTCCCTGGACAGGGGGCGGGCCAGGTCGGCTATGCGTTCCGGCGCACCCGCCCGGGGTCCCACCGGCGTGGTGGCCACCAGCAGATCTGCCAGGGGGGCGAGCAGGGGTACCATGGCCTCCGCATTCTTATCCTTCAGCACCCCCAGCACCATCACCAGGCGACGCCGCGGGAAGAGGTCCAGCGCCTGCCGCAGGGCAGCCGCACCGTCGGGATTATGGGCCGCATCGATGACCACCAGAGGACTCTCAGCCAGGACCTCCAGCCTGCCCGGCCAGCGGCATCCCGCCACCCCCTCGCGCACCGTCCGTTCCGGTAAACCGGGTACCCCCACCTCCAGGGCGGTCACCGCGCAGGCGGTGTTGGACTGCTGGTGCCGTCCCACCAGGGGAATGAAGAGGCCTGCAAACCGCCGGTCGGGACAGTGCAGGTCCACCCTCTGGCCCCGCCAGTCACAATACCTCTCCTGCCAGGAGAAATCCTCCCCCGCCACCAGCAGCCGCGAGCCCTTATCCCGCGCCACCCGGGCGATCACCTCCAGGGCCTCCGGGTCACGGGCACCGGTGACCACCGGGCAGCCCGGCTTGATGATGCCGGCTTTTTCGAAGGCGATTTCCCCCAGCGTGTGACCCAGCCGGTCGGTATGATCCAGGGCGATGTTGGATATCACGCAGGCCAGGGGTTGCGCCACCACGTTGGTGGCATCGAAGCGACCCCCCAGCCCCACTTCCAGGGCCACGTAGTCGACCCGCCGGGCGGCAAAGTAACACATAGCCAGCAGGGTGATGAACTCGAACTCGGTGGGGTGATCCAGGCCCTCCGCCACCACCCGGTCAGCCAGGGGTCGCAGCGACTCGACCCAGGCGGCAAGGTCCCTCTCCGGGATACACTGACCGTCCACCTGGATGCGCTCGCGGAAATCTTCCAGGTAAGGAGAGACGTACATCCCCGTCCGGTACCCCGCCGCCTGCAGCACGGAGGCCACCAGCGCGGTCACCGAACCCTTCCCGTTGGTTCCCGCCACGTGGATCACCCGCAGGTCCGAGTGGGGACGACCGGCCAGATCCAGCAACCTGGTAATACGCTCCAGCCCCAGCCGGGACCCGAACCGCCCCAGGCCGTGGATGTAGGCAAGCGCCTCTTCGTATTCCATTCCCCGGCTCCTCTCCCGACCGCCCACCCTGATCCTCGGGTTGAAAGGTCGTCCTCCCCGGCGCGTATCCCCGGGCGGCGGTCACCCCCGGCCGCCCGGCCCCGGCGCACCGCGCGCGGGCTCATTGCTGAAGCAACTGCAACCGCTCCTTCAGTTTCCGCACCCGGTCCAGCGCTTCCTGCCGGCGGGACTGCATCTCCTCCACCACTTCCCGGGGTGCTCGCTCAAGGAACCGGCTGTTTTTCAGCCGCTCCTCCACCCGCTGCAGTTCCGCCTCCGCCTCCCGGATCCGGGCCGTCGTGCGCTCCACCTCCCGGGCGACGTCCACCACGCCCTCCAGGGGCAGGAACACCTCCACCCCCCGCACCACGGAGGCCACCGCCCGGGAGGGCCGGTCCTCATCGGCGCGAGCCACCCGCAGGGGCTCGCTCCAGGAGAGGCGCGAGATGACGTCGCGCCCCGCGGCCAGGGCCCGCACCGTCTCGGGGTCCGCGAGGGCCACTGCCGTAGCGGGTTGCCCCGGGCCCACACCCACCTCGGCCCGCAGGTTGCGGATGGCCCGCGTGACCTCCATCCACAGCCCCACCTGCTCCTCGGCCGCGCGGTCCACCAGGTCGGGCCTGCTGCCGGGCCAGGGGGCCACCGCCAGGGCAGGCCCCTCGTGGGGGAGGCGTTGCCAGATCTCCTCCGTGATGAAGGGGACGAAGGGGTGCAGCAACCGCAGCACACCCTCCAGCACCAGCCACAGGGTGCGCTGGGCGGCCAGGCGTGCCGGTCCCCCTTCCGCCAGGCGGGCCTTGCTCATCTCGATGTACCAGTCGCAGTATTCGTCCCAGATGAAGTCGTACAATATGCGGGCTGCCTCACCCAGTTCGAATTCCTCCAGCAACCGGGTGACCTCGTCGCGCACCCGGGCGTAGCGGCTGAGGATCCAGCGGTCCACCAGGGCCAGGGGGGCACGGGCCTCGGGGTCGAAGTCCTCCAGGTTCATGAGCACGAAGCGAGCCGCATTCCACAGCTTGTTGCAGAAGTTGCGGGCACCCTCCACCTTCTCCCAGTAGAACCGGAAGTCGTTGCCGGGGGTGTTACCCATGATGAGGGAAAAGCGGAGGCTGTCGGCGCCGTACTTCTCGATGGCGTCCATGGGGTCGATGCCCGTGCCCCGCGACTTGGACATCTTCTCCCCCTCGGCGTCCCGTACCAGCCCGTGCAGGAGCACGTAACGGAAGGGCTTTTTCCCCATGAACTCCAGGCCCATGAACACCATGCGGGCCACCCAGAAGAAAAGGATGTCGTAGCCCGTCACCAGCACCGAGGTGGGGTAGAAATACTCCAGTTCGGGGGTCCGTTCGGGCCACCCCAGGGTGGAGAAGGGCCACAGGGCGGAAGAAAACCAGGTGTCCAGCACGCTCTCGTCCTGCTCCAGGCGCTCGGAGCCGCAGTGGGCGCAGGCGGGGGGATCGGTGCGCGAGACCGTGATTTCGCCGCACCGGTGACAGTGCCAGGCCGGTATGCGGTGACCCCACCAGATCTGCCGGGATATGCACCAGTCGCGGATGTTCTCCAGCCAGTTGACGTACACCCGGGTGAAGCGCTCGGGCACGATGACGATGTCACCCGTCTTCACCGCCTCCATGGCCGGCTCCGCCAGGGGCTTCATGCGCACGAACCACTGCCGGGAGAGGAGGGGCTCCACCACCGTGTCGCACCGGTAGCAGTGCCCCAGCGCCATGGCGTGGGTTTCTTCTTTCTCGATGAGCCCGGCCGCCCGCAGGTCATCCAGGATGGCCCGCCGGCACTCTTCGCGGGTCATGCCCGCGTAGCGCCCGGCTTCTTCCGTCATGTTGCCGTCGGCGTCGATGACGGCGATGGCGGGCAGTCCATGCCGGCAAGCGACCTCGAAGTCGTCGGCATCGTGGGCCGGTGTGATTTTCACCGCTCCGGTACCGAAGGCGGGGTCCACCGCCCGGTCGGCGACCACGGGTACGGGACGGTCCACCATGGGCACCACCACCGTCTTCCCCACGGCATCCCGGTAACGCTCATCATCCGGGTGCACCGCCACCGCCGTATCCCCCAGGATGGTCTCCGGGCGCGTGGTAGCCACCGTCAGGTACCCGGACCCATCGGCGTAAGGATAGCGCACGTACCAGAGGGTACCCGCCCGTTCCTCCCGCTCGACCTCCAGGTCCGACAGTGCGGTGCGGCACTCAGGGCACCAGTTCACGATGTACTCGCCCCGGTAGATGAGGCCCTTCTCCCACAGGCGCACGAACACTTCCCGCACCGCCCGCGAGCAGCCCTCGTCCATGGTGAAGCGGGTGCGCGACCAGTCACATGAGGCCCCCAGCCGCCTCAACTGGGAGATGATGGTCGCCTCGTACTCGTCCTTCCACGCCCACACTCGCTCCAGGAACTTCTCCCGCCCCAGGTCATGGCGGCTGAGGCCGTCTTTGGCCAGCCTCTTTTCCACCACGTGCTGGGTGGCGATGCCGGCATGGTCGGTGCCGGGCAACCACAGGGTCTCGTATCCCTGCATCCTCCGCCAGCGGATGAGGATGTCCTGCATGGTGTTGTCCAGGGCATGCCCGATGTGGAGGGACCCGGTCACGTTGGGCGGCGGAATCACGATACAGAAGGGCTCCCGCGCCCGGTTCACGCGGGCTCCGAAATAGCGCCCCTCCATCCAGAACCGGTACCGCTCCTCCTCCACCGCCCTGGGGTCGTATACGGGAGGCAATCTCACCTGCATCCTCAGCCCCCTCCTCCATGGAGATTCGCCGGTGTGCCGCGCGCGGCAGGACGCGCTCGTGACGGTCCGGTGACCCCTTCTGCTACATGGAAAGGGCCCCTCCCGCAAGGACGGGAGAGGCCCGTGGTACCACCTTGCTGCTGCCCCGCCCTGCCTCCGGTTGCCCCCGCAAAGCATCGCGGCCGGGCGCCACTGTCTGGGCAGCACTCGCTTCCCGCTAACGGAGGTACCCGTCCCGGCCTACGACCCGACGGTGTCCGTGCCGTGTCTCCCGTACCTGCCGGCGGGAATGATCACCGGCACACCCTGCCGCGGGGCTCGCCCGGTCAGCTCGGGGGCGACGTTCGGGCTTCCGCGCCGGGGGACCTCACAGCCCCGGGTCCCCCTCTCTGCGGGCGGGAGGACGCCCTACTCCTCCCCTTCATCGCTTTGGCGCCATTATATCTTCCTTTCTGCCCCCTCGCAAGCGCACCGCACCGCAAAACACCGCAAAACCGCAGGGGCCCTCGGGCGCGTTCCACGAACCGGGCCGCCCTCTTTGGCCGCGTCGAGCGGACCCTCTTCCGTGACCATTACGTCCGGGGTGAGCCCCTGTCCGACTGCAAGCGCCGTTACCTTCCCGCGTTTGGCATCACCGCCCGCATGTTCAACGCCGTGGCCTCGGTGCTGGGGGGCAAGGTGAAGGCCGCCCTCCAAGCCAAAGAGAGGCACGCACGCAGGCTGAAAGCCGAGATCCGCTCGCTGGGGGAATCCCTGGCCTGCCTCAAGGAGCGGCTGGAGCAGGCGGAAGGCCCGGGGTCCAGGTGGCGGCTCAGGTTCGAGATCCACCACAAAAAGCGCCGGCTGGCCCAACTGGAGTGCAGGCTTGCGCTGGTGGAACAGGACCTCAATCGTGTGGTGCCCCGCATCTGCTTCGGCTCAAACAGGCTCTTCCGCCGGCAGTTCCACCCCGAGGAGAACGGCTACCGGACGCACGCAGAATGGCTCAGGGAGTGGCGCCGTGCCCGCTCCTGCCAGTTTCTGTGCCTGGGGTCGAAGGACGAGAAGCGGGGCAATCAGACCTGCACCCTGTTTCCTGACGGCACCCTGCGGCTCAGGCTTCCCGATATCCTGGCGGAGAGCGTGGGCAAGAAGTGGGTGCTGATCCCGGGCATCCGCTTCCGCTACGGGCAGGACGCCGTTGACCGGGCCCTGGCGCGGGGCCAGGCGCTCACCTACCGGTTTCTGCGCCGGGAGAGGAAGGGCAAGCCTGCCTGGTACGTGCAGGTGATGCTGGAGCGGGAGGATGCCCCGGTGGTGACCAGCAGACTGCTGGGTGCCCTGGGCGTGGACCTCAATCCCGGTCTGGTGGCGGCGTCGCAGGTTGACCGCCATGGTAACCCGGTATCCTGGCGGCACATTCCCGTGCTGACGCGGGGGCGGAGGCGGCATCAGGTCACTGCCAGCCTGGCGGAGGCGGCGGCCGACGTGGTCGCCTGGGCCAAGGCCCGGGGCGTGCCCATCGTGGTGGAGAGGCTGGACTTCGAGAAGAAGAAGGCCCGTCTCCGGGAGATGGGTACCCGTTACGCCCGTATGCTTTCTGGGTTTGCCTACGCCAAGTTCCATGCCCTGCTTCTTTCCCGTGCGGCGAGGGAGGGCGTGGAGGTTATGCGGATAAACCCTGCCCTGACCAGCGTGATCGGGCAGGTGAAGTTTGGCCCCGGCTACGGGCTTTCGCCCC
>JACIYH010000067.1 GCA_014360055.1 Bacillota bacterium
CGGGGTCCGATGAGATCGCCCTGCTCGTCCACAGCCGCGTTGGCCTGGGCGATGACGCACTCGTCCTCCTCGTCGGCGCTCAGGTACACCACCTCATCGGTGACCCGCCCCCGATCCTTGTCGACCTTCCGGTAAGGGGCCTCGATGAAACCGAAGGGGTTAACGCGGGCGTAGGTGGCCAGCGAGCTGATGAGGCCGATGTTGGGACCTTCCGGGGTCTCGATGGGACACATGCGACCATAGTGGGAGTGGTGGACGTCCCGCACCTCGAATCCCGCTCGCTCGCGGGAGAGCCCGCCCGGGCCCAGGGCAGAGAGCCGGCGCGTGTGGGTCAGTTCCGCCAGAGGGTTGGTCTGGTCCATGAACTGGGAAAGCTGGCTGGAACCGAAGAACTCCCGCACCGCCGCCGTCACCGGGCGGATGTTGATGAGCACCTGCGGGGTGACCGACTCCACGTCCTGGATGGTCATGCGCTCCTTGACCACCCGCTCCATGCGGGCCAGCCCGATCCGGAACTGGTTCTGTAGCAGTTCCCCCACGCAGCGCAGGCGCCGGTTGCCCAGGTGGTCGATATCGTCCACCGACCCCAGTCCCCGGAAGAGGTTGAGCAGGTACGATATGACCGCCACCATGTCTTCCCTGGTAACCGTCTTCACGTTCAGGTCGGGCGTACCGTTCGACAGGACCGGTATCACGTCACCATCGGGCAGGCGTACCCGGAGGCGGGAGATACCGGCGGCGTCAATCCTCTCGGCCAGCCGGCGGTCGATTACGCTACCCGGCTCGGCCAGCACCTCACCCGTGCGAGGATCGACCACCCGGCCGGCGGCCAGCGTGCCCACCAGGCGACGCCGCAGGGAAAGCTTCTTGTTGAGCTTGTAACGCCCCACGGTGGCGAGGTCGTACCGGCGCGACTCGAAGAAGAGGGAGTCCAGCAGGGTCCGCGCCGATTCCACCGTGGGCGGCTCGCCCGGCCGCAGTCGCTTGTAAATCTCGATGAGGGCCTCGTCGGCGGAACGGGTGCTGTCCCGCTCCAGAGTGTTCTTGATGCGGGGGTCGTCGCCGTAAAGTTCCAGGATGTCGTTATCGCTCGAATACCCCAGGGCGCGCAAGAGCACCGTGGCGGGCAACTTGCGCGTGCGGTCCACCCGCACCCACACCACTTCGGAGGAATCGGTCTCGAACTCCAGCCAGGCACCGCGGTTGGGGATGATGGTAGCATAGTAGAGCGTGACGCCCGACACGGGATCGGGCTGCGAGGAGAAGTAGGCACCGGGCGAGCGGACCAGCTGGCTCACCACCACCCGCTCCGCTCCGTTGATGATGAAGGTCCCCTGCTCGGTCATGAGGGGGAAATCCCCCATGAACACGTGCTGCTCTTTGACCTCGCCGGTCTCCTTGTTGATGAGCCTTACCTTGACCTTGAGGGGAGCGGCATAGGTGACGTCCCTCTCCTTGCACTCCTCCACCGTGTACTTGGGGGGTCCCAGTTCGGGGTCCAGGAATTCCAGGACCAGGTTGCCCGTGAAATCCTGGATGGGCGAAATGTCGCGCAGGAGTTCCCGCAACCCATCACGAACAAACCATTCGTAGGAGTTCCTCTGGATCTCGATCAGGTCTGGGATCTCCAGGACCTCGGCGATGCGCCCGAAATTGCGCCTTTGCCTGCGACCCGCCTGCAGGGCCAGGGCCATGCAATTTCACGCTCCCATCTTGGATTTTCCCGTCCATGGCGACGAAAAACGCCAAAAGCAAAGCCCTCCCGGGCTTCGCCTTCGGGCGAATGCTAGCTGCGCTGACAAGCGATAACCATTGCCAAGCTATTTTAGCTCCAAACCACGAGGATTATTACAGACGGCCGCCACGGGGGTGGCACCCTGCCAGTCTACCACAGAGGTCCGCGGCCGTCAATACCCGGAAAAACCAAATTCCGGAACCGGCCGGGCCGCACCCGGGAGCCTGGCAGAGATCCGGCGGCCCCGAAGCCACCGGGGGCCCGGGAACCCGCGAGTTCCCGG
This sequence comes from Bacillota bacterium, assembly GCA_014360055.1. Taxonomy (GTDB): domain Bacteria; phylum Bacillota; class Sulfobacillia; order JACIYH01; family JACIYH01; genus JACIYH01. Next base: position 2,019 of record JACIYH010000067.1, read on the forward strand.
GCCCGCTGCCTTCACTTGATCTCCACCTCGCCGCCCACGTCGGCGATCTTCTTCTTGACGGCTTCGGCCTCTTCCTTGCTGACCTTTTCCTTAATGGGCTTAGGCACGCTGTCCACCAGGTCCTTGGCCTCCTTGAGGCCCAGGCCGGTCAGCTCGCGCACCACCTTGATGACCTGCAGCTTGTTCTCGCCGTAAGACTTGAGGATGACGTCGAACTCCGTCTTCTCTTCCTCTTCAGGAGCAGCCGCCGGTGCCGCGGCCGGCCCCGCCGTCGGCGCCGCCACCGCCACCGGCGCGGCGGCGCTCACACCGAACTCCTTCTCGAAGGCCTTCACCAGTTCCGCCAGTTCCAGAACCGTCATCCCCTTGACGATCTCGAGCACCTGCTCCACCTTGGACATCTGATTCCCTCCCTATGTGGTACCGGGTCGCGGGACGCGACCGTACTAAGCGACCGCTTCTTCCTTCTGCCGGCGCACGGCGTCCAGCGCGGTTACCAGCCCCCGCAGCAGCCCGCCCAGACATCCGGCCAGGCCCGCCAGGGGCGCCTGCACGCCTCCCAGCACCCGGGCCAGCAGCACGTCCCGGCCGGGTAGCTCGGCCAGCCGGGCCACGCCTTCGGCATCCACCACCTGTCCTTCCACCCAGGCAGCCTTCACCGCCGGGAGCTTGAACTCGCGGATGAACCCCTGCAACACGCGGGCCGCCGCCACGGGGTCATCGTAAGCGAAGGCTACCGCGGTGGGCCCCTCCAGATAGGGATCCAGCCCCGCCTTCCCCGCCTCGCGGGCGGCCAGCCGGAACAGGTTGTTCCGCACCACCCGGTATTCCACCCCGGCTGCCCGGAAGCGCCGCCGCAACTCCGTCATGGTCGCCACGCTCAGCCCGCGGTAGTCGGCCAGCACGGCTCCCCGGCAGCGGGCCAGCTTCTCGCGGAGGTTCGCCACCGTCTGCACCTTTTCCGGTTTCGGCAATCATCTCCCCCCTTCCCGGCACCCATCGCCGACCCCTGCCCCGCAGGGAGCCCAGGCCTACATGTGAGGCAGGCCCCCGCCGCCGCGCGAGGGCCCGCCAAAGATCCCGCTATCAGCGATAGCGGTTACATCTCTCTGCACCCTCAGCCTCGGCAGGCGTCCCGGAGGGACCTTAGGGCCATCGGGGTCGGCCACCTGCTGTCTTAAGCTGACACGCCCTACCCTACCACAACTCGCCCGCCCCGTCAACTTCGAACCCGCCGCTTCGAACCCACCGCCCCACCGCTCATGCCATCTTGACGACGGGCCGGCCGTGCCCTATGCTCATAGCGGATCACTTAAACAGTTGTGGAAATGTGGAGGCGGCTCCCGGCGCACGGGGTGTTGTGCACCCGGGGCGAGGAAAGGGGGATGGGGAATGCCGGTGAAAAAGAGCACGCCGGCCACCGAGGGGGATACGTGTGAGGTTTTCGCCTACGACCTCACCCGGGTGCGCAGGCTGCGCAGGCAGTTGCACCACATGGAGGAGTTGGCCGAGGTCTTCGCGGCCCTGGGTGACCCCACCCGGGTGAAGATCGTTTACGCCCTGTCGCAGGAGGAAATGTGCGTGTGCGACCTGGCAGCCCTGGTGGGGCTCAGCCTGCAGGCGGTATCCTATCACCTGCGACTGCTGCGGGCCCTGCGCCTGGTCAAGTACCGCCGCCAGGGCAGGCGGGTCTTCTACTCACTGGACGACGAGCACGTGGTGGCCATGGTCAGTCAGGGCATGGCCCATGTGGAGCACGACTGACGGAGGGGTATTCGTGGCACACCATGATTCCTGCCCTCACTGCACCGCGGGAGACCATCCCCGGGAAAGGCACGAACGGCTGACCGGAGGGCGTATCGGCCTGGCCGCCCTCCTGCTCATCGGGGGCTGGCTCCTGGAAACCCGGGGCCTGGCACTGCCCGGCCGGATGAGCCTGGCTGCCTCGCTCCTCGTGTCGGGGTGGCCGGTCATCGGCCGCGGCCTGCGGGGGATGGCGCGGGGCTCCTTCGGCATCGAGGGGCTGGTCACGCTGGCCGCGGCCGCCGCACCCTTCATCGGCGAGTGGGTGGAGGCCGCGCTGGTGATGCTGCTCTTCGCCGTGGGGGAGGGCCTGGAGGAACTGGTGTCCGAGCGCAACCGCCGCTCCCTCGAGACACTTCTGGATTCCGCACCCCGCCTGGCGCGGGTGCGCCGGGGCACCGACGTGGTGGAGGTGCCCGCCGAAGATCTGGCGCCCGGGGACGTGTTCCTGTTGCGCCCGGGCGACCGTGCTCCCGCCGACGGCCGCGCGGTGGCGGGGAGTTCCGCTCTGGACGAGGCGGCCATCACCGGCGAAGCTTTCCCCGTGGCCAAGGCGGTGGGTGACACCGTGTACGCGGGCAGCATCAACCGGGAGGGGTTCCTGGAAGTGGAGGTCACCCACCCTGCCGCGGAGAGCACCTTTTCCCGTATGATCCGGCTGGTGGAGGAGGCACAGGAGGCGAGAGCGCCCTCCCAGCGCCTGGTGGACAGGTTCGCCCGCTACTACACTCCCGCGGTGATCGCGGCCGCCGCCACCATGGCCCTGGTGCCCCCACTCACGGGAGCGCCGTGGCATCCCTGGATCTACCGCGCCCTGGCCCTGTTGCTGGTGTCCTGTCCGTGTGCCCTTGTCATCTCCACCCCAACCGCCATCGTGGCCGCCATCTCCGCCGCCGCCCGCCGCGGGATCCTGATCAAGGGCGGTGCCCACCTCGAAACCCTGGGACGTCTGCGGGTGCTGGCCTTCGACAAGACCGGCACCCTCACCCTGGGGTCGCCCCGGCTGGTGGAGGTGATCGCCGCCCCCGGTCGCAGTGAGGGGGAAATTCTGGCCCTGGCAGCGGCAGTGGAGTCCGCCTCCGAGCACCCCATCGCGCGGGCGGTGGTCAGAGAGGCCGGCCGGCTGGGCATTGATCCCTCGCCGGTGGAGGATTTCCACGCCGTCCCCGGCCTGGGGGCACGGGCCCGCGTCCAGGGGCGGGAATGCCAGGTCGGCAATGCCCGCCTCTTCGCGGGGTGGGAGGTCCCCGAGGTGGTGGCACGCCGGGTAGCCGCCCTGCAGGCGTCCGGCCACACGGTGGTGCTGGTGGGGTGCGGGGGCGTGGTGCTGGGGGGTCTGGCGGTAGCGGACACCCTGCGTCCCGGGGCACGGGAAGCCGTGGCCCGCTTGAGGAAGATGGGCATCGGCCACCTGGCCATGCTCACCGGCGACCACCTGGCACCCGCGCGGGTGGTGGCCCGGGACCTCGCTCTGGACTCCGTACACCACGAGTTGCTGCCCGAGCAGAAGGTGCAGGCGGTCAGGAACCTCTCCACCCGGTATGGCGAAGTGGGTATGGTGGGGGACGGTGTGAACGATACCGCCGCCCTGGCGGCGGCCTCCCTGGGGGTGGCCATGGGGGCGGCGGGCACAGAAGCAGCCCTGGAGACGGCCGACGTCGCCCTCATGGGCGACGACCTCGGCGCCCTTCCCGTGGCCGTCGCCGTGGGGCGCAGGGCGCTGCACGTCATCAGGCAAAACGTCGCTCTGGCCGTGGGTGTCAAGCTCCTGGCCCTGGCCCTGCTCGGCCTGGGGCAGCTCGACCTGTGGATGGCGGTGCTGAGCGACAGCGGCACCGCCGTGCTGGTCACCCTGAACAGCATGCGCCTGCTGAGGAGTCCCGGCGGGCTGCGGCCCGCGCCCGCTCCCCCGCGGCAGGAAACCCTTAGCCTGCCGTAGAATCCCGGCCCCGTGAAGCGGAACGCCACCCTGTTCCTCATCTCCGGCGCCATGGCCAGTGTGGCCATGGGCGCCTTCATGACCACCCAGGGCCTCTACATAATGTGCCTCGGCTATGGCGAGGAACTCCTGGGACTGATCCTTTCGGGGCGCATGGTGGCGGGCGCCCTGGGCGCACTCCCCGCCGGCATGATTTCGGACCGTTACGGAAGGAAACCGGTCATCCTGGTGACCACCCTGCTGGTGGCGACGGGCTGGCTCGGCCAGGCGGTCCTCCCCCATCCCACCGCCATGTTCCTCTTCTCCTGCCTGGTGGGGCTCGCAGGCACGGCCCAGTGGGTGGTGGGGGCACCGCTGCTGGCAGACAACACCAGCGCGGGCAACCGCCACATGTTCTTCGGCCTCCAGTTCGCCCTCATGACCGCGGGCATGATGGTGGGAAACCTGGCGGGCGGGGCCCTACCCGACCTCCTGCTGGGCCGCCCCGGTAACTGGATGGAGCTGGCCAGCCGTGGCCTGCCGGCGGGACCTGATCTCGGGCGGGCAGCCGCCTTCCGCGTTTCCCTGGTGGTCTTCTCCCTGCTCACCCTCGCCAGTATCACCCCCGCGCTCATGATCACCGAGGCCCGTCCCGTCTCAGCGAGTTCGCGCGCCCCGCTGGCCGACCTGGTGGGCCTGGCGGGGCGTGGTGAAGTGCGGGGCCTCATCACCTATTCGGTGCTCATCGGTTTCGGCGCCGGGCTGGTCGTCCCGTTTTTCAACGTGTTCTTGTCCGAGAAACTGGGAGCATCCCCCAACGTGGTGGGGCTGATCCTGTCCCTCAGTAACGGGGCCACCGCCGTGGCCGGTCTGCTCGCCCCGGCACTGGTGCCGCGTCTGGGCCGGGTGCGCACGGTGGTGTTCACCCAGCTGGCGTCTATTCCCTTTCTGCTCATGATAGCGGTGCCGCCCTGGCTGTGGCTGGTGGGGACGGCCATGTTCTTCCGCAACGCCCTCATGAACATGTCCAGCCCGGTCGCAGCCAGCTTCTCCATGGAGATCATGGAGCCCCACCTGCGTGGTACCACTTCCAGCCTGATGCGCATCGCCGACAGCCTGGCCCGGGCGTTAAGCAGCGTGTGCGCGGGATGGATCATGGCCCGCTGGGGATACGACCTCCCTTACGTCTTGACGGCTGCCCTGTACATGGCCGCTTCCCTCATCTACTACCGGCAGTTCCAGCATTTCGGCGCCGGTCGCCCCGGCACGCGTCCGTCCGCTCTGCGTCCCCCGGGTTGAGGTGAACCGCCGCGGGCGAGTCCGTCAGGGGGGCCCGCCCGGGTGCGGGCGTCCGCGGCGCGGGCCCGCTTGCACACGCGCGTCCGCCGCGCGTCCGCCGGTTGACAGAAGGGGTCGGGCCGCATACAATGGGCACAAAGCTATGAACGGGAAGAGTAACCCGACTCCCCGCCCCCAGAGAGGACCGGTAAGGTGCGAGCGGTCCGGGAGGGAACGGGCGAAGTGCCCCCGCGAGCTGCGGTGCCGAAGGACGGAGTAGGTGCCGCCGGCCTCCCCCGTTAAAGGGAAGGGTCCGCCACGCGGCGTTCCCCATCGGGACCGCCCGGGCTGACCACCGAGGGGGATCGCGGTGCGCGATCCAATCAGGGTGGGACCACGGAAAAACCCTTCCGCCCCTGGGCGGAAGGGTTTTTCGCTTCCGTACGCTCCCGCGCGCGCCGGCTTTGCTTGCCCGCGCCCGGGGGCGCGTGGTGGCTGACAGCACCGGGCCAGGTTGTCCCTCCGGGCTCGAGGGGTGCGGGTGACAGGCAAGATAGGGGGAATGGGGATATCCATGAGCATGTGGGAAAGGTTACGCGAAGATGTGAGAACCGTATTCGAGCGCGACCCGGCCGCCAAGAACCTGCTCGAGGTGCTCCTCTGCTACCCCGGGCTGCACGCCATCTGGATCCACCGCATCGCCCACTGGTTCTACCGCCGGCGCATGTACGTGCTCGCCCGGCTCATCTCGCACTTCGGTCGCTTCCTCACGGGGATAGAGATCCACCCCGGGGCGCGACTGGGGCGCCGCGTCTTCATCGACCACGGCATGGGCACGGTGATCGGAGAAACTGCCGAGGTGGGGGACGACGTCACCCTGTATCAGGGCGTAACCCTGGGCGGGACCGGTAAGGAGAAGGGTAAGCGCCACCCCACCGTGGAAGACGGGGTCATGATCGCGGCGGGGGCAAAGGTCCTGGGCAACATCAGGGTGGGCGCCGGCAGCAAGATCGGGGCGGGGGCGGTGGTGATCAGGCCGGTACCGCCCGGCTGCACCGTGGTGGGAGTACCCGGACGGGTGGTGAGGCGGGAGGGCCAGGCCGTCCCCCGTCCCGACCTGGAGCACGGCGACCTCCCCGACCCGGTGGCGGAGGCGCTGGCCGCCCTCCTGCACCGCCTGGAACACCTGGAGGCCCAGGTGGCCGAATTACAGGCTCAGTCCTCTTCGATCACGATGCGGTGATCCATTAACTGCAACTCTTTGATGCGGGCCCGGATCACCTTCTCATGCCCGTACAGGTCCTGCAGGAAGAGCCCCCCGTCCTGGGGACGTACGGTCACCACATCGTCCATTACCACGTGCTCCTGACCCTCGCGAAAAGTCACCACGCGCGACTGGCACATCGCTGTTTCCCTCCCGCACTGACAGGCTTCGGGAACCGGGCGTAACACGACCACGGATATCATAGCACAGCCCACGCTGGCCCGGTAGAGGCAACGCGGACGCAGGCAGTTGCCGGGCCCTCAGCACGCGGCAGGCGGCGCCCGGTGACCGGGAAGTGTGGCGGGCGCGAGGAAGGGCCGCCGACCGAGTGCCGCGCGGACGGGGGGAAGGAGCAGTCACCCTCCCCGGCAAACTCCACATAGAGAGCGCCTTTGAAGGAGGTTTCCCGCATGGCGGAGCAGCGAGCACTCGTCCTGCATGACCTGACCTGGACGGAACTGAAGGAATACCTGCCCGGGATCAGGGTGGCCATAGTGCCGGTCGGTTCGACAGAGCAGCACGGCCCCCACCTGACCTTCGCCACCGACACCCTGCGGGCCTACGAATTCTCGCGCCGCCTGGCCGCCCGGCTCTTCCCGCGCGCGCTGGTCACCACCCCCATCAACCTGGGTATCTCCCCCCACCACATGCGCTTCCCCGGCACCATCACCCTGCGGCCAGAGACCTTCATGGCGGTGGTGATGGACGTGGCCTGGAGCCTCAAGCAGCACGGCATCACCAGGTTGTTCTTGGCCAACGGCCACGGCGGCAACCGGGCGGCCCTGACCCTGCTCATGGCCCGCCTGCGCGACGAACTGGGGGTCAAGGCGGCCTGGGTGAGCTTCACCGCCATGGCCTCCGACGTCATCAGGGAGCACGTCAAATCACCGCTGCACGGCCATGCCTGCGAAGGCGAGGTCTCCCAGGCGCTTTACCTGGCCCCCTCCCTGGTCAGGAAAGACCGCCTCACCCCGGGCGCCATCAGGCCCGGTCTGGCGGAGGCCTCCCCCTGGCGTGCAGAAACGGCCCTCTCCTTCGACGCCATCACGGAGAACGGCGCCCTCGGCGACGCCACCTGTGCCTCGGAGGAACTGGGCCGGGCCATAATCGAGACCGCGCTGGACCGCGTCACGGCCTTCCTGGAAGACTTCATGGCAGATCGGGAGTATCCCGGCTGGTAGTTGCAGCCGGTTGCGGCCGACCGCGGACCGGCTTCCTCGGCCGTCTTCGGCCGCGGTTCCCCGGCCCGTATGTGCGGCCGTGGGTCCCCGGCCCGCCGGGTGGCCCTTGCGGCCGGATGACAGCTGCCTCAGAGGGGGAGGGCCAAGCCCTCGGCGCGGGGGTCGCTGACCCCCGTGAGCACTCCGGTGGCGGGATCGCGCGCGATGAGTTGCACCGCTCCGCCGCCCGCCCAGGGGCCCAGCAGGCGGAGGCGGTGACCCCGGCGCTCCAGTTCCGCCGTGATGTCGGCGGGCAGGCGGTTCTCCACCCGCAGTTCTTCCGGCTCACCCCAGTGGGCGGGATCGGTGCCGGGGTGGGAGGTCCAGCGGGGCCACTCCACCGCCGAGGCGGGGTCGAGGCCCCAATCGATCATGGAAACCAGCACCTGCAGGTTCCACTGGGGCTGACCGTCTCCCCCGGGGGTACCGCCCACCAGCCAGAGTTCCCCCTCCCGGAACACCATGTAGCAGTTGAGCGTATGTACGGTGCGCTTGCCCGGCGCCACGCAATTGGGGTGGCCGTCGAGCAGGGTGAACCCGCGCCCGGCGCGGTTGTTAAGCAGGATTCCCGTCCCCGGGACCATTACACCCGACCCGAAGGCCAGGGATAGGCTCTGGATGAGGGAAACGGCATTGCCCCGACCGTCCACCACCGCCAGGTAAGTGGTGTCGCCGGCACCGTGCCCCGCGCCGGCGGGGGGATACCATCCTGGCTGCGCGCGCCCCCCATCGATGCGGAGTCGCCGGCGAACTGCGTATTCCTTGCTGATCAACCTCTCCAGCGGGAAGGGGACGTGCCGGGGATCGCCGGCAAAACGCAGCCGGTCCTCAAAGGCCAGCTTCTTTGCCTCCACCATCAGGTGAATGGCGGCGGCCCTGTCCGTGCCAGCCAGATCGAAGCCCTCCAGGATGTTGAGCGCCTCCAGCAGGATGAAGCCCTGGGAGGGAAAGGTGGTCTGGCAGACGGTGGCGCCGCGGTAGTCCGTGCGCAGGGGCTCCCCCACCTCGCTCCGGTAGGACGCCAGGTCCTCCGGGGTGAAGAGCCCGCCCGCCGCCTGCGCGCAGGAGACGATGCGGCGGGCGAGGTCGCCGCGGTAAAGGTCGTCCGGATCCCGCCCCAGCCGGCGCAGAGAACGTCCCAGGTCGGGCTGGCGCAGGACTTCCCCCACCCGGGGCGGCCTGCCACCGGCAAGGAATACCTCCCGCGCGGCGGGATCGGCCCGGAGCTTGTCCTGGCTGGAGCGGATCTCGTCGGCCAACTCCGGGCCCACCACGAACCCGTCCTCGGCATACGCCACCGCCGGCTCAAGCAGTTCCTCGAGCGGTCGGCTACCCGCCAGGGCCACCGCCCGCGCCCAGGCGTCCACCGCTCCCGGCACCGCAACCGACAGGATGCCCTCCAGGGGCATGGTGCGGTACCCCCGTTGCCGGTAGACCTCGGGGGAGGCCCCCCGGGGGGCGGGGCCGGCACCGGAGATGGCGGTGACGCGCCGGCGCTCCGCCTCGTAGATGAGGAGGAACGCGTCGCCCCCGGGGCCGCACATGTGGGGGAGCACCACCGCTGCCACGCCTGCGGCGGCGATGGCCGCATCCACCGCATTCCCACCCGCCCGCAGCACCTCCACCCCCGCCAGGGTGGCCAGGGGGTGGGCGGTGGCCACCATCCCCTTCGTCCCCGCTACGGGACGACAGGGCCGCCCCGACCAGGCGGCCCCTCCCGAGAACACCACGTCAGCGCAGGAATCGTGTGCAGCCACGGTCCACCCCGCCCGCGACTCAGGCCGGGCGTTCGGCGGCCCGCTGGGCGCGCAGCGGGTTTATGCGGATACCCGGGCCCATGGTGGAAGACACCGCCACACTGCGCACATACGTGCCCTTGGCCGCCGCGGGGCGCGCGCGCAGGATGGCCTCCATGAGCGCGTAGAAGTTCTCCAGCAGGCGGCCGGAATCGAACGAGACCTTCCCGATGGGGACGTGCACGATACCCGTCTTGTCCACGCGGAACTCGACCTTACCCTGCTTGATCTCCCGCACGGCGGCGGCCACGTCAAAGGTGACCGTACCCGTCTTCGGATTGGGCATGAGACCTTTGGGACCCAGGATGCGGCCCAGCCGGCCCACCATACCCATCATGTCGGGTGTCGCCACCGTGGCATCGAAATCCAGCCAGCCGCCCTGGATCTTCTGGACCAGTTCTTCGGCGCCCACGTAGTCGGCCCCCGCCGCTTCGGCCTCCTTGGCCTTGTCCCCCTTGGCGAAGACCAGCACGCGCCGGGTTTTCCCCGTACCGTGGGGCAGCACCACCGCCCCGCGCACCATCTGATCGGCGTGGCGCGGGTCCACACCCAAACGCACGGCCACTTCGACCGTCTCGTCGAACCTGGCCGTGGCGGTCTTCTTGACCAGCTCCATGGCCTCGGCCGGGTCATACAGAGTGGCCCGGTTGACCTGTTTTTCCGCTTCGAGGAATCGCTTGCCGTGCTTTGCCATCCCGTGAACCTCCCGTGGTGATGATCGGTCGCCACCGCGACCTCCCACTTGGGCGCCGCCGCCCTCAGTCGCCCACGATCTCGATGCCCATGCTGCGGGCCGTACCGGCCAGGATGCGCTCCGCCGCCTTTACATCCTGGGTATTGAGCTCGGCCAGCTTGCGCTGGGCAATTTCCCGCAGTTGCTCCCGGGTGATGCGCCCCACCTTGTTGCGGTTGGGCTCACCGGACCCCTTCTCGACCCGGGCTGCCTCCCGCAACAGCACCGAGGCAGGAGGCACCTTAGTAACGAAGGTGAAACTGCGGTCCTGGTAGATGGTGATCTCCACCGGGACGATGGTACCCGCCTGCGCGGCCGTGCGTTTGTTGTACTCATCGCAGAACGCCTTGATATTGATGCCGTGCTGGGCCAGGGCGGGACCCACCGGCGGAGCCGGTGTCGCCCTTCCTGCCGGCAACTGCAGTTTGACCACTGCCACCACTTTCTTGGCCATCGACGCGACCTCCTACAGTTCCTGAACCTGACCGTAATCCAGCTCGAGGGGGGTCTCCCGGCCGAAGATGGACACCAGCACCCTCAGTTTGCCCTTTTCCGGCACCAGCTCCTGAACGGTGCCTACCACACCGGCGAAAGGCCCCGACTTCACCCGTACGCTCTGACCCACTTCAAAGTGGACCTTGGGCTTGGGCTCGTCGTCCCCCATCTGCCGGAGCAGTTCCCTGACCTCTTCGGGCAAGAGGGGCAGGGGACGGGGACCGGTACCCACGAATCCCGTCACCCCGGGGGTATGCCGCACCACGTACCAGGACTCGTCGCTCATGATCATTTCCACCAGCACGTACCCCGGGTAGATCTTCTTCTTGGTAATCTTGCGCTTGCCGTCCTTGATCTCGACCTCGTCCTCGGTGGGCACCACCACCCGGAAAATGCGGTCCTCCATGCCCATGGATTTGACCCGCTTCTCCAGGTTGGCTTTGACCTTGTTCTCGTACCCCGAGTACGTATGCACGACGTACCAGCGCTTTTCGCTTACCACTGGTACCTCGACCCCCGTCACCGGATGATGGTCCTCAGCACGGCGCTCAGGCCGATGTCAAAAACCCAGATGAGCACACCCACGACGGCGGTGGCGGCGACCACCACCAGGGTGTACACCACCGTCTCCCGGCGCGAGGGCCACACCACCTTGCGCATCTCCAGCCTGGTCTCCCGGAAGTAGGCCACGGCGCCCCGGTACATGCGCCGGAACGCGGCGGCCAGCCGCTGCTCCGGAGAGGGGTACCGTACGCGCGCGACCTTCACCCGGGGCCGCACCTGGACCCCCGGCTTCCCGCCCCCCTTCTTCACCACGGGGGCGTGGGTGCGCGCGGCCTCCGTCTTCTTCACCACCGGGGCGCGGGTGCTCGTGGGGGCGGATGCTGCTTTCCCATCCCGCCGCTGCGGTACTCCCGGTCGGGTCTTCACCTTCTCTTTGATCGCCACCTTGCCCCCCACTCCACCTTCCCCCCAGGACAAAGTTAAAGCGGCATTCTGCCGCAATCATGAACTGGCAGGCCCGGAGGGATTCGAACCCCCAACCCGCGGATTTGGAGTCCGCTGCTCTGCCTGTTGGAGCTACGGGCCTGCGTACTGACGGGGAGCCGGACTACCTGGTCTCGCGGTGGAGGGTGTGGCGCCTGCAGGTCGGGCAGTACTTCTTGAACTCGAGCCGGTTGGGGTCGTTCTTCTTGTTCTTGGTGGTGGTATAGTTCCGTTCCTTGCACTCCGTACATGCCATGGTGATGATGACCCGCAAGCACTGCACCTCCGATCGCAGCCCTAACTGTAGCACAGCCGTGAATCCACTGTCAAGCCAGCGAGAGGTCAGCAACAGATCCACCAGGGAGCGGCCTCGCATATGGCCTCAGGGCCAAGCCGTACTGAGTCTCGCTGCCAGCTCATCCCTCACCAGGAGGGCTCTGTCTAGAAGCGCTCAAGGCTGTCTTCGACACCAGGCAGCGGTCCTAAAGTTGCGCAACGGCCGCCACATACAAGCACGCTGGTGGCTACCGCCTATCAGCTCAGGACCGATGCCGATGCCGTGGTCGCCACGAGGGTCACTTCCCCTCGGCCCCGGCCTGTTAATAAAGATAAGCCAGACTCGGCCAAGACTCTTGGCGCCTAGTCCTCGGCGTCTAGATGTGAGGGCCCCTAGCCAGACAAGGAAAGAAGGGAAGATCCCTAAGAACGCGAATCATTGAGATAGCGTGGCCGCCACACGGGGGTCGCACCCTTGAAGGACCTGGGGCAGGTTGCGTCTTTGGCCCGACACGTGTTCGCGGAGCTGCCCTCGGCGCTGGTGGAAGAAGTCCTGTCCGCCAGCGCGGACCTGGGCCCTGCCCTCCTCCACTCCCTGGAGGACCTGCGCGAGCGGCGCAGCACCTTGCGGGAAGCGTTGCGAGCCACCGGGCTCCTCAGCCAGGACCGGGAATTCCCATACCTCCCACCGCCCACCACCTGTGGGATCGACGGCTCTTACGCCATCGAGCGGCTGCTGGGTTCGGACCTCGTCGCCTGCGCCGCCGTCGCGGTCGAGGGGCTGACGCCCCCGTCCGAGACGCGTCACTGGCCCGAGCCTCGGCACCGCACCCTGGTGAGGATCCTCCCCCATGCTGCCGAGACTGGGACCCTGATTCGCGCCATCATGCTGGCCTTCGAGCTGGAGTTGGCGCTCGAGGCGCCGCACGGCGTGGTGTTCCTCGACGGCTCGCTGACCACGCCCCTCATCCACCTCAACCAGGCCGCAAACACCCTGGCCCGCGCGCCCGACCACCCCCTCGGCGCGGAGCTAAGCCGCCTCGCCCCGGCCTTCCTTCGCCACTATGAGGCGGTCCTCGCGGGTGCCCGCACC
>JACIYH010000068.1 GCA_014360055.1 Bacillota bacterium
GCCCCAACTCGGCGCCCACGCCGCAATCGCTGGCTGAACTGCGGCCCCCGCGCCGCAGTCAACGCCGGACGCCGGCACCTGCGCCGCGGTGCCCCCCGCGGCGGCGGCGCCCACGCCGCGGTTCCCGTCCGGACCGCGGGGCCCACGCCGCAATCCCCGCCGAACGCCGGCGGCCGTGCCGCAGTCGCCGGCGGAGCCGCGGCGCCTGCGCCGGCATGGCGGGGCGGGCTCCGGCCGCTGGGCCGCGTGCACCCCCCTTGGCGGCTCCAAGCATCTACCATCTTCGGCATAATGTGGTAGAATATGACGCGGGGTGTCTGGTTGAGGTACCGCGTTGCTTTGCCGCCCGAACTGCTGCGACTGGAGCACATCAGTCCGACGGCAAAGTTCCTCTACCTGGTGGCGGAGGCGATCCAGCCGAGATCGGTCGTTGAGCTCGCCAGGGTTGTCGGTGTGGACCCGCGCCACACCGCGAGGCTGTGCGCGGAGATGGCGCGCAGTGGTTGGATGAAGCTCGTCCGTTCCGGGCGAGAAACGATGCCGGTTCCGGTGATTCCCGACGCGGTGCAGGAACAGTTGGCCAGGCGCCTTGCCGAACTGGTAGGAATGTCGCAGCACAAGGGCGAGTACCTCATGAAATGCTGGCTCGACCTGCTTGTGGCCAGCGACAACTACGTGGATAACGCCAGGCCAGGGTTTCTGAGCAACCCGCTCTCGGGGGAATCCCTTGAGTTCGACAGATATTACCTCGACGGTGTGGCGTTCGAATTCAACGGGCCCCAGCACTATGGACCCACTGCATCGTTCCCGGACGAGCAGGCGTTCAGGGACCTGCGAGTCAGGGATCTCTTGAAGAAGGGGCTCAGTCGTGAGAAAGGCATCGAACTGGTTGTGATTACGGCGGGCGACCTGTCCCTGGACGGCATGGTGGCCAGGCTACCGGCCCTCCTCCCCAGGAGCGCCGTTGACAGGGACGGGCCGTACGTGAAGGCGCTTGAACGCCTCTGTCAGGAATATCGGGCGAAGATGACTGTACCGGGCCGGGGCAGGTTCACTCCTAACCTGTCCACGCCTGGCGTTTCCACCCCGGATTGACGGTGAGGGGAGCCAACCGGAGCGTTCAGCCGATCAACCAAGTCTCCAGGCACGGCCACGGGGTGCTGGGCCTCTCGCCCGTGGGTGCGCTGGCCTCTTGGGAGGTTTGACATTGAAGCGGGTGATGGTATTCATCGACGGCAGCAACCTGTACCACGCCCTTAAGGACTTCGTGGGCTGCACGGACCTGGACCTGGGGAAGCTTGCTCAGACACTGGCAGGGGACATTTCGTTGGGAGGAACGAGTCGACTGTCACCGAACGTCATCCATGGGTTACCTCTAGCCTGAATTTGAAATCAACGGGAGGTGGAACTGTGGGTAGGGAGACGGTTTTTGTGGACGTGTTTACCGACGGTATCCTCTGCCCGGATGGTCCCATGCTGGGACCGGTGCGGGACGGAGGCCATATCGTGGCCAACACGGCTCCGGGATGCTGGGGCCCCATGATTACTCCGGCGATCCGCGGGGGTCACGAGGTCACCCAGCCGGTTGCGGTAGAGGGCGCCGAGGTGGGCGACGCAATTGCCATCCGGATTAAGGACATCACGGTCACCTCGCTGGCCAGCTCTTCCGGAAACGACAGGTGGGTGGAGGGGCGGTACCTGGGGGACCCCTACGTGGCGGCGCGCTGCGCCCAGTGCGGGACCATGTACCCGCCCACCCGGATCGAAGGCACCGGGCAGGCTGCGGTGCGGTGTGCGATTTGCGGGGCTGACGCCACCCCGTTCACGTTCACCAGTGGCTACACTGTCGCGTTCGACGAGAGGTACGGGGTCGGTGTCACCCTGGACCGGCGGGCAGCCGAGGCCATAGCACGGGATGCCCATCGGTTTGCAGCCCTTCCCGCGAGTTCCGTACAGAACCCGATCCTCGTGTTTGCAGCTCATGACCTGGTGGGGCTGGTCACCCGGCTGCGGCCTTTTTTGGGGCAACTGGGAACGACTCCTGCGGTCACCATGCCCGACTCTCACAATGCGGGCGACTTCGGTTCCTTCCTGGTGGGGGCACCACACGAGTACGCCATCACGGCGGAGCAACTGACCCATCGCACCGACGGGCATATGGACATCGATGCGGTAAGGGCGGGTGCCGTCGTGATTTGCCCGGTCAAGGTACGGGGAGGCGGGGTGTACGTGGGTGACATGCACGCCTGCCAGGGGGATGGCGAGGTGGCCGGGCACACCACCGACGTTTCGGGGACCGTCACTCTCCAGGTGTGGGTGATCAAGAACCTCGGGATCGATGGGCCCATCATCCTGCCGGTCCCCGAAGACCTGCCCTACCTGGCCAGACCTCTTGAGGCTGCGGAGCGCGCCCGGGCTGTGGCGCTGGCGCGGAGGTGGGGACTTGAGCGGATTGAAGAGTCGGCTCCCATCAGTTTCGTCGGCACTGGGCCCGATCTGAACGCGGCCACTCAGAACGGGCTCGAGCGGGCGGCAAGCTTGCTCGGCATGAGCGTACCCGAGGTAAAGAACCGGGCTACCATCACGGGAGCCATCGAAATCGGGCGGTTGCCGGGCGTGGTGCAGGTTACCTTCCTTGCTCCGCTGGAACGGCTGGAGCGAGTCGGGTTGTTGCCGTTCGTCAGGGAACAGTACGACCTGCTGTAGGATGGGGCTGGCGACTTCCCCCGGAGGGGCCAAGCCGCCAGGTCAAGTGCGCGTATGGGTACCGTACCGGGGGATATCCTTCCCAGGGGGTGGGCAAGGTGCGCAGGGATGCGGGTGGGAAACCGGGAGTATTGATCATGGGGATCCTGGACACCAAGGGGGACGAGGTCCGCTTTTTGCGCGACCAGGTCGAGCGGGCCGGCGGGGCGCCCATCGTGATGGAGCTGACGGTGAGCGGGAAAGCGGCGGGGTGGGCGGACATCTCCATCGACGAGGTGGCCCGGGAGGCCGGGGTTGCTGCCGGGGCGCTGGCGGGAATGCCGCGGGAGAAGGCTGCCGATCTGGTGGCGAAGGGGGCTGCGGCGATCGCGTCGCGCCTGGTACAGGAGGGCAGGGTGGGGGCCGTGATGGGGTTCGCCGGTTCCCTGGGGACCTCCATCTGTACCCGGGTCATGCAAGAGCTGCCTTACGGCATCGCCAAGCTGATGCTCTCGACCATGGCTTCGGGTGATTGCCACCCCTACGTCGACATCAAGGACATTGCCATGTGGTACCCGGTGGCGGAAAAGGGGCTCAACTCGGTAACGGTCAGGGTCCTGAGCGCCGCCGCCGGAGCTGCCGTGGGTGCGGCCTCCGCTCCCGAGCCGGCCATCGCCACCAGGCCTCTCATCGGCTACACCATGTTCGGTACCACCACCCCTTGCGTGGAGGTGGTGCGCGGCTACTTCGAGGAGAGAGGCTACGACTCGATGGTCGTCCACGCCGTGGGCAGCGGCGGCAGGTCGATGGAAGAGATGATCAGGAGCGGTTTCATCGCCGGGATGGCGGATGTCACCACGCACGAACTGACCGACATGGTCTGCGGGGGAGTGTTGAGCGCGGGGCCGGGCAGGCTGACGGCAGCCGGGGAAAGGGGCGTCCCCCAGGTGATCTCCACGGGCGGGGCCGACATGATCAACTTCGGGCCCCGGGAGCAGGTGGTGGGTAAGGCGTCGCTGGTCACGGGTCGCACCTTCGAGGAGGAAGAGAAGCTTTACCCCGGCCGCACCATTTACAGGCACAACCCGATGGTGACCGTGATCGGCACGCTGCCCGAAGAAGCCCGCGCCCTCGCCCGTGCCATCGCCGAGCGCCTGAACCGGGCCCGGGGACCCACCTGCGTGGCAGTCCCCATGAGGGGGTGGAGCGCGTATGACATCCGCGAACCCGATCTGTCGTTGGGCTGGGCGGGTCCCGGCCCGGGGCCGTTCTGGGATGGAGGAGACCCTGAACGCCCGACCTGGTCCAAGCGGAGCGTGGCATTTCTCGACGAGTTGAAGGAGCGGGTCGATCTTTCCAGGGACAACCTGGAGGTGCTGGTGGCGGACAGGCACATCAACGAGAGGGAATTCGGCCTGTTGCTTGCCCGCATCCTGGATGACATGCTGGGCGGGCGGTGGCGGAAGGGCATGTACGGGGATCTGCCCCCCTGGGTTACCCCGCTGCAGGGGTAGCCCATGTCGGCGAACCGATCGCGAGGTGGAGTCAAGGGGCCGGCAGGGTGCGCCCGGCCCCCTACCCGCGGTGTCCGGAGGGCCGGGCGAGTGGAGATCATGTCAGGGAGGGATAAGGATGGGCAAGAGGATCGCGCGGGATGTGATCCTGCAGAACTTGCGTGAGAAGGTGAATAGGGGCGAACCCGTCATCGGTTGCGGGGCGGGTACCGGCATCTCGGCCAAGATGGCAGAGGCCGGCGGCGCAGACCTGATCATCATTTACAATTCGGGACGTTACCGCATGGCCGGGCGCGGTTCCCTGGCCGGCCTCATGCCGTACGGGGACGCCAACGCCATCGTGGTGGACATGGCCCGTGAGGTTATCCCGGTGGTGAAGCACACGCCGGTTCTCGCCGGGGTGTGCGGGACGGATCCCTTCCGCGACATGGAGGTTTTCCTGGAGGAGCTCATCCGGATCAACTTCAGCGGCGTACAGAACTTCCCCACCGTGGGCTTGATCGACGGGGTATTCCGGGCCAACCTGGAAGGCACGGGCATGGGGTACGACAGGGAAGTGGAGATGATCAGGCTCGCCCACGAGATGGGCCTGCTCACGGCGCCTTATGTGTTCGACGAGGACCAGGCGCGCAGAATGGCCGAGGCCGGTGCCGATGTTCTGGTTCCCCACGTGGGGCTCACCACTGCGGGCACCATCGGGGCGGCTGTGGCACTTTCGCTGGACGAGGCCATCGAGAGAGTGCTCGCCATGGCGAAGGCGGCCCGTGAGGTAAACCCCGACATCATCGTACTGTGCCACGGAGGGCCGCTGGACGAGCCGGCCAACGTGGGCCGCGCCCTGGAGAGGATGCCCGGGATCGCCGGGTTCTTCGGTGCCTCCAGCATCGAACGGCTGCCCACCGAGCGCGCCATCCGGGAGCAGGTTCAGGCATTCAAGTCTCTCAAGCTGGCCCGCGGGTGAGGTGCGGCCGGGGCACTCGGGCTGCCCTACCAAACCCGGGCGCGCGTGGTCCGGGGAGAGACGTTGGCCTGCAAGGAGCGGGAATTCGTGGAGGCAAGCAAGGCGGCCGGTACATCGTGGATTGGTTGAGCCAGGAGCACCCGGACCACGTTGGAATTCTCAGGGACAACTTGCGGCAGATGGAACAGCGCCTGGACGGGGACGGTACTGCCGTGCTGGGTCTGGCCGGCCTGTACGTCCGGGCTTATCCTGGACGGGCGGTTGCGGATGCGGCGGGCCGGGAGGACGCGGACGAGGCGGTCCGGGTTGCGGACGCCAGGGCTCAGGAGATTCTGCGGCGGGTCCAGCAGGGCGGGGACGCGGAACCCATCTCTACGTGTGGAGTTCTGGCCCTCCGGTGAAGAGTTAGCGGAGGAGCTGGTGGCGGTAATCGAGCGGGACATGCAGGTCGATACGGGCCACACCCTGAACCGGGAGCGCGCCAACGAGTTGTGGAAGGCCGAAGGCTCTGCGGGTGCAGAAGGCTCTGCGGGCACCGACCGCTGCGGGACCGAGGGGCTCCTTGAATCCCCGGCGTTGAGATCCCCACGGACGCGTGTGGCTCGCCGTGGCGCGAGGTGCCGGGTAATGACGATGTCACGGCTCGCCTGGTCGACATCTTGCCCGCCTGGTCGACATCTTGCCCGCCGGGTCGACGACGCCACATTGGCCTTCCTCATCGACCTCGCCAACCGCGACGGCATCAAGCGCGGCACCCAGTCCCACCGCCTCTCCGACTGGCACGCCCCCTCCTCTCCGGCCTCGTCGACGGCTCCCTCTCCCTCGTCCGCCCCCTCCTCAAATAGTCCCCGCGCCCCCGGCGCCTGCCCCCCCAATGGCGGCCCAACCGCGGCGCCCACGCCGCAATCGCCGGCCAACCGCGGCGCCCACGCCGCAATCCCCGCCGAAGGCCGGCGCCTGCGCGGCGGCCCCCTGCGAGGCGGCGGCGCCCACGCCGCAATCGCCGGCCAACCGCGGCGCCCACGCCGCGATGCGCGCCGAAGCGCGGCGCCCAGGCCGCAGTCGCCGGCGGAGCCGCGGCGCCTGCGCCGGGATGGCGGGGCGGGCTCCGGCCGGTTCTGGACGATCACCGGCTGCACGTCAAAGGCAACCTTCTTCCCCTTGACGAACACCTTCACGCCCTCGCCCTTGCCGGCCTTCTCGTGCAGCTCGCCCAGCTGGACGAAGGCGGCCGAGCGCGCCGTCCAGCGCTCGGCCCTCTAGCATCCCGAGCTTCTCACTCCCCCGGCATCGCCGGACCCTGCGGGTCCGGCTCACCCGATCACCCGGAGCTCCCTCGGATACTCGGTCAGGACGACGGGATCTTCGTCCGTCACCAGTACGTCGTCCTCTATGCGCACGCCGCCGACCCCGGGGATGTAAATGCCAGGTTCTACGGTGATCACCATTCCGGGTTCCAGGTATTCGCGACCACCCGGGCCGACGGATGGGTACTCGTGGGCCTGGAGGCCCAGCCCGTGTCCGGTGCGGTGCACGAAGTATTCGCCGTAGCCGGCCTCCTCGATTACCCGGCGACTCGCCCGGTCCACGTCTGCAGTCAGCCTCCCCGCTCGGGCGGCCTCAATTCCGGCCAGCTGGGCGGCCAGAACGACCTCGTACATGCGCCGGAATTCCCCGCGCGCCTCCCGGAATACGAAGGTACGGGTTATGTCGGCACAGTACCCGCGGTACCGGGCGCCAAAGTCGAATAGCACCGGGTCTCCGGGCTGAGCCCTTCGCGGCCCCGCAACGCCGTGGGGCAGGGCGGAATTGGCTCCCACCAGCACCGTGGTCGGGAAGGCCGGGCCGTCGGCCCCGAGACACCGCAACTGGTAGTCGATGAGGGCGGCCGCCTCCGCCTCGCTTGCTCCCTGCTCGATGGCAGAGATACCAGCGGATAGGGCGCGACAGGTGAGCTCTGCCGCTTTGCGCATCAATTCGATCTCGCCTTCATCCTTCCGCGCCCGGACCTGCTCGAGCCAGGGCGAAGCGTCCAGGGTGGTCAGGCCGGCGAGCGAGGACCCTATCCGCTCGAAATTCCCCACCGTGAGGTGCTTCTTCTCGACTGCGAGGGCCTGCACGCGCAGGTCGCGCAACACTTCGGCCAGCAAATCATACGGATCTTCCTCATCCCGGTAGGAGAGGACTTGCTCTACGCACGACTGCGCGGCAGCGTTTTCTCTCTCCAGCGCGGGTACGATGAGGACGGGTTCTCCGGTAGCCGCTACCACCACTCCCATGAACCGCTCGAACGGCTGCGTCAGGAACCCCGTCAAGTAGTAGACGTTCGCGGGATCCGTGACCAGGATCGAGCACCCCGGACGGTCGCCCAGCATCCGCTGCAGGATGGCGATGCGCCGCCTTATCTGCTGCATGGGCTACCGCTCCTTGCCACGGCGGCGAAAGCTGCTGCCATCGCGCGCTCGAGGAATTCCAGCTGCTCCTCGCCGTGCGCGAGGCTGATGGCGTTGTGCCCCAGGTAGTTGCCCGCGACCACCACGCCGGCCTCCACCATTGCCTCCCTGAAGACGGCATACGCGTGGGGGTCTGACGCCCATGCCTCCCGGTAGTTCCTCACCGGACGCGGGTTGAAGTACCACTGGAAGTGGCCTCCGCCTCCCTGGAACTGTACGTCTACCCCGTACTTTGCCGCCAGTTCCCGGCAGGTGCGGGCCAGCCTCCGGGTGCGTTCCTCCAGCGTGGCCACCACGGTGCCGTCCGCGAGAAGGTCCAGCACCGCGTCCGCCGCCGCCAGCGACAACTGGTGGCCGTTGAACGTCCCCACGAACGCCACCTGCTCGGCACCCGGCTCGCAGACGGACAGGGCCCGTGCGGTCCCGGCCACCACCGCCATGATGTGACCGTTGGCGATGGCCTTACCGAAGATGGATAGGTCGGGTACCACGCCGTAATGCTCCTGAGCGCCTCCCACCGCCAGACGGAACCCGGTGAGGACCTCGTCCATGATGAACACGATCCCGAGCTCCTGCGTCAGAGCCCTCAAACCCAGGAGGTAATCCCTGTCGGCGGGGACGAACCCCACATCGATCAGCACCGGCTCCAGGATGAGGGCGGCCAGCCGATCGCTGTTGGCTTCCAGCAACCTGCGGGCGCCTTCCAGATCGTTGAACGGTATCACCAGCGTGCGTTCCACCTGGCTGCGGGCCAGTCCTCTCGTGCCGGGGATGCTGCGGGGCGCACGGGCGGGGCCGCCCGCGGCCGGGTCGTGCCACACGCTGACGAACAGGGGGTCTGCCCACCCGTCGTAGCAGCCTTCCACCTTGGCGACGTCGTCCTTTCCCGTGAGGGCCCTTGCTATCTGCAAAGCATGCAGCGCGGCTTCGGTGCCGGTGTTGGTGAAGCGGACCCGCTCTGCGGTCCGGACCACCTTCAGGAATTTCTCGGCGACGCGCACGCTCAGTTCTGTCTCGTAGCCGGCCTGCAATCCCCGCTCGAGGGCAGCGTTGATGGCCGCCACTACGGCCGGGTGCTTGTGCCCCAGGATGAGGGCACCGTTCCCCATGTTACAGTCCAGATAACGATTACCGTCTACATCCCAGATATAGGCCCCCTCGGCCCGGGAGAAATAGAGCGGATGGGGCCTGCGGAACCGCGAACTGGAATGTACGCCTCCCGGGATGCTCAGGCGTGCCCTTTCGTACAATTGCCGTGACTGTGACGTGATCAATTGCTGCACCTCCGTCTGCAACGCCATCGTGGCCGGTGCGGGGTCTCACTCGTAGACTTCTGCGGTGGCCATGTTGCCCACCATGTAGGCGTAGTCTCCCGGGTTGACCCTCCGGATGTCCGGCATGAGCAATACCATCGCATTGTCCGGGAACGGCGCCCGGATCACCTCGGCCTCCTCGAACGTGTGCGGGTTGTAAATCCGCGCCAGGACCTGCCCCTGGGGTACCGTCCTGGTTATCATGTTCGCTCCGACCTCGGGTACCAGGGTGCCGCCCACCGAGGGCCGGATGGTGGCGATCTCGCGCAGCACCACCTGCCTGCCGGGGGGCTCGGGTTCGCCTCTGATCACCCCCAGATACCTGAGGGCGTTCAGGCAGGCCCGCAAACCCCTCTGCACGTAGGACTCTTCGCTGGTCCAGCCCCCTCCCAGTTCCACCGTGCAGCACGGGATGCCCCGGGTCCGCGCGATGCTGTTGCTCGTGCCCTCGTAGGGATGCTCGGGCCGGTACAGCAACCGCGAGCCGAACGAGCGGGAAAGGCCCTCGTCGTTGAGGATGTAGACGTAATCCACCAGGGCGAGAGCGCCGCCGCCGTGCAGGTCGATGTATGCGTCCAC
This sequence comes from Bacillota bacterium, assembly GCA_014360055.1. Lineage (GTDB taxonomy): Bacteria > Bacillota > Sulfobacillia > JACIYH01 > JACIYH01 > JACIYH01. Next base: position 9,506 of record JACIYH010000068.1, read on the forward strand.
CTTGTTCAGGAACTCCCGGGTCAGCGTGTCCGCTATCTTCTCCGTCAGCCACCCGCCCCTGTCTCCCGGGAACACGCGGTTGAGGTTGTGCATGTCCAGGGGTGTGTTCCTGGTCAGGGCTTCGTAGGCCAGAGGATTCGCCACCGGGATCAACCAGAGCGACCCGGTCATTTCCTCGGGGTTCACGGCATGGCTCAGCCTGCGTATTACCTCTACCCCCACCGTTTCGTCCCCGTGCACGGCTCCCGAGATCCCCACGACCGGCCCGGGCCTGCTCCCTCTGATCTCATGCAGGACCAGGGCCAGCTCACAGCCGCTGGCCAGGGTCGTGACGGGCAACCTGCGGACGATACGTTGCGCTTGAGACATCACCAACGCCTCCCGTGAGGTTGATTTCCTGTGTCAGGCCCGGTTCCGGGTTCTGGGGTCGATCATGTCGCGAATGCCATCCCCCAGCAGGTTGAACCCGAGCACGGTGAGCATGATCGCCATGCCGGGCATGGTGGAGAGGTGGGGGGCATCGCGCAGGTACTTCATCCCGAAAGCCAGCGTCCACCCCCAGCTGGGCTCCGGGGGCTGGACCCCCAGCCCCAGGAAGCTCAGGGTGGATTCGGCTACGATGGCGTGGCCAAGCCCCAGGGTGGCGAGCACTATGATGGGCGACAGCGTATTCGGGAGCACGTGCTTGAGCATGATGGCGCGATCCCTCAGGCCGAGCGCCCTGGCCGCCTCCACGAACTCCCGGTGCTTGAGCGCCAGCACGTTGGCGCGCACCACCCGGGCGTACATGGTCCAGTTGACCAGCCCGATGGCAATCATGAGGTTGACCGGGCTGGGACCCAGTACGGCGATGAGTGCGATGGCGAGCAGGATGACGGGAAACGCCAGGAATATGTCGACCAGCCGCATGATGACCGCGTCGACCCACCCTCCCGCATACCCTGCCAGCAGCCCGAGAGCCGTACCCAGTGTGCAGGCGATGCCCACGGACACGATGCCCACCTGCAGGGACACCCGGCTTCCGAATACCAGCCTGGCCCAGAGGTCACGCCCGAACTGGTCGGTCCCGAGGGGGTGGCCGGGCCCCGGTGGAAGCAGCCTTTGGCTCATGTCCATGTGGTACGGATCTCCCGCAATAAAGGGGGCGAACGCCGCCACGAACAGGAGGCCCCCGATCAGGACCCCGCCCAGAATCACCGACTTGTTCCTCGCGCGTTTCATCGGCGCAGCCCCCCAGTTTACTGCCTCTGCGCGATTCCGTGGCGCACCCTGGGATCTATGAGCGTGTAGGAGACGTCGACGGCGAGGTTCAGCAGGGAAAAGACAAGGGCCACGACCAGCACGCACCCCTGTACCAGCGGGAAGTCCCTCTGGCTTATGGCCGTGATGGCCAGCCGGCCGATGCCCGGCCAGGCGAACACCGTTTCCGTCACCACGGCCCCTCCCAGCAGGGCACCGAACTGCATCCCCACGATGGTCACCACCGGCAGCAGGGCGTTCCTCAGGGCGTGCCGGTAGATGACGGCCCGCTCGGGTGCCCCCTTGGCCCGCGCCGTCCTCACGTAATCCTGGTGCAGTACCTCCAGCATGGAGGATCGGACCATCCGGGTGATGAGCGCTGCCGTGGTGAGCCCGAGGGTGAGGGCGGGCATGGTGAGGTGCCTCAGACTGTCTGCCAGCGGAAGGTAATCCCCGGTGCGAAGCAGTACGGCCAGGCCTTCCAGGAACGGTTTGCCGCGCCCGACCGAGGGGAGGAGCCCCCACCGGAGGGAGAAATTCAGGATCAGCAGGACCCCGAGCCAGAAGACGGGCATGGATACACCCAGCTGGGCAAAGCCCATGCTGGCCACATCGACCAGCGAATGTTGTTTGACCGCAGAGATCACGCCCAGCGGGACAGCGATCAGGACGGCGATCAGCATGGACGCCACCGCCAGTTCGCAGGTGGCGGGCAGCTGCTTCAGCACCAGGCGCGAAACCGGCTCCCCCTGGAAGATGGAAACACCGAGGTCACCATGGGCCAGCCGCAGGAGGAAGGACCCCAGCTGCACGGCCAGCGGCCTGTCGAGCCCCATCGCGGACCTGAGCCGCGCGACCTCCTCGGGGCTGGCATCCTGGCCCAGCATTACCATGGCGGGGTCGCCCGGTATCAGGTGGATCAGGACGAACACGATTACGCAGACGCCGAGCACCACCGGCAGGATCAGTGCTGTTCGCTTGGCGATGTATCCGAGCAACCCGATTCCCCCACACGGGGCCGAGAGGGGGCGGGGTACGCCCCCCGCCCCCTACTTGATAGTCACGCGAGCCAGGGAGGCGAAGCTGGCGTTGGGGTGGATCTGGAAGCCGCTCACTTTCTGGTTGTACGCCACGACATAACCCTGGTACAGGATTACGGCGTAAGCCACCTCGTCCACCACGATCTGGGCTGCCTCCCGGTAGATCTTCTTGCGTTCCTCGATGTCGGTGGTGGCCCTCCCCTTTTCGAGGAGTTCGTCAACCCGCGGGTTGGAGTACTTCCCGTCGTTGCTGGCTCCGCGGGAGTGGAACTGGTTGTACATCGCCCGGTCGGGGTCGACCAGCGCCAGCCACCCCAGCACCGCCAGCTGGTAGTCACCCTTCTGCACGGCGTCGCGGAAGGTGGGCCATTCCGTGGTTTCCACGGTGGCCTCGATGCCTGCCTTGCGGAATTCGTTTTGCAGGAACTCCACAACCTGGATCCGATTGGGATCCTCGGAATGAGTCTTCAGGCTGATGGTGAGCTTCTTGCCACCCCTGTCCAGCACTCCGTCCCCGTCCGTGTCCTTCCAGCCGGCCTGCGCCAGAAACTCCCTGGCGCGGGCCGGGTCGTACTCCGGGTCTTTGATCTCGTCCGAGTACGCCCACATGGCGGGGACCAGCGGGGACTTACCGGGCGTGTCCATACCCTGGTATATGGTGCTGGAGATGGTCTTTTTGTCGATGAGGTGGGCGAGGGCCCTCCTCACCCGCACGTCCTTGAGGATGGGATCCGCGCAGTTGAAGCTGACATACGTGAACCCGAGGGCGTTGGTCTTCTCCACTTTGAGCTTGGGGTTTGCCTGCAGCCTGGGGATGTCCTGGGCTGAGAGAGGTGAGTGGATGAGGTCCACGTCCCCGGCTTCCAGCGCAGCAGCGCGGACGGTGTTGTCCGGGATGATCAGGAAGGTGACTTTTTCGAGCTTGGGAACCCCTCCCCAGTAATCCGGGAACGCTTCGAACTCGATCCTGTTGTTCTTCTCCCACTTGACCAGCTTGAACGGCCCCGTGCCGATCGGCTTGGTGCCGAAACTGTCCCCTGCCGCCTGCGCCGCCGCCCTGGGGACAATGCCCATGTCGAGGTAGCTGAGGAGCGGTGCGTAGGGCTGGCTCAGGACGAACCGGACGTGATATTTGTCGAGCGCTATCACTTCCTTGATCGGCGCGTACAGGGACCGGTACGGCGCCTTGAAAGCGGGGTCCAGCAGCGTGTCGTACGTGTACTTCACGTCCTCGGCCGTCAGTTCGCTCCCGTCGTGGAACTTGACGCCCTCACGCAAGGTGAACTCCCACGTGGTTGGGTCTATTTGCCGCCAGCTGGTGGCCAGGGCGGGCTGGGGCTTGAGTTCCGGGTCCAGCCACACCAGCCCGTTGAACACCAGGTCGACCACCCGCCTGGCGGAGGTGTCCCGGGCCAGTCGAGGGTCGGCAGTGCCTGCGTCCACGTCCAGGCCCACCCTCAGTTCCTGCCGCGGCTCGCTCGCGGGCGCAGAAGGGCCGGACGAACTCCCCCGGCAACCGGCCATCGTGACCAGTACCAGCACTAACGCAGTTGCGAGCACTAGCTTGTTCTTCCTCACTTTACTTGCTCCCCCCGGTATCGTCCAGAGTGTTTACCCACCACGCGCGGCGTCATCACGGATCGCGGCTCCTCCCTCCCCCCTTAACCCGTGAGCGGTCGGTAGCCCAGGTTGAGAGACACCCGCCTGGCAGCATCGAGCACCGCCGGCACGATTTCCCGCTCGATCCGGGTCGGGTCGAGCCGCTCGCGGGGGCCGGACAGGCTGATGGCAGCTACGACGGCTCCCAGGTGATCCCGCACGGGGGCCGCCACGCAGCAAAGGCCCTCTTCGCGTTCCTCGCAGTCGATGGCGTACCCCCGGTCTCTGACCGATTCCCTCTCCGCGCGCAGCCTTGAGGCCTCGACCATGGTGTTGGCCGTATACCTGGCCAGGGGCTGGCGGAGAAGCTCACCGAACTCCTCCTCGCTCATGGCGGCCATAAAGACCTTGCCCGAAGCTGTGCAGTGCATGGGAGCGCGATCACCCACGGTCACGCTCATCTTGATGCTGCGGGGAGCCAGGACCTGATCCACGTAGACCACGGAAAAGCCCTCGCGGACGGCCAGGGTCATCGTCTCGCCCAGGCTCTGGGCCGTCCTGAGGAGTTCTGCGTGCGCCACGTCGACGAAGCCCACCGCCACCATGGCAGCCCGGCCCACCCGCCAGGCCGCAACACCCAGCCTGTATTCCCTGGTCCTGGGATCCTGGGCGACGAAGTGACGCCGCTTGAGTGCACTCAAGACGTGGTGCAGGGTGCTGACCTTCTCGCCGGACACCTGGGCCAGGTCGGTCAGCTTCAGGCCGTGGGGGTGTGATGACAGCAGTTCCAGGACCTTGAGCCCGCGGTCCAGGGACTTCATGCGTTCCGCCGCATCGTCGGTGTCGCGCACCTGGAATTTTCCCCCCTGGAAAATGTCTTTGCGCGTTTGGTATGACTATACGACACCGACCGCCATAATCCTCCTCCAGCAACCGTCGGCCGGGGGGCCGTGATGGGGTTCGCCGGTTCCCTGGGGACCTCCATCTGTACCCGGGTCATGCAAGAGTTGCCTTACGGCCTCGCCAAGCTGATGCTCTCGACCATGGCTTCGGGTGATTGCCGCCCCTACGTCGACATCAAGGACATTGCCATGTGGTACCCGGTGGCGGAAAAGGGGCTCAACTCGGTAACGGTCAGGATCCTGAGCGCCGCCGCCGGAGCTGCCGTGGGTGCGGCCTCCGCTCCCGAGCCGGCCATCGCCACCAGGCCTCTCATCGGCTACACCATGTTCGGTACCACCACCCCTTGCGTGGAGGTGGTGCGCGGTCATCGCCGGGATGGCGGATGTCACCACGCACGAACTGACCGACATGGT
>JACIYH010000069.1 GCA_014360055.1 Bacillota bacterium
TTCTGAACATCATTGCCACTATCCCTGCAACCCAACGGCCCCATCCCGTTCGGGCTCAACGGGTCTGGCACAGGGGGCAACAAAACTGTCGAAGTCGCGACTGTGGAAAGCGGGGTACCGGGGTGCACGTCTGCGGTACGCGTGGTAACATGGGGTCTGGCGGCCGGGGCGGGGGATTTCCCGCCCTGAACCGGTGTGGGAGACGAGGTGGGGTGTCGATTGGCGGGCGGTGCCGGTGCTGGGAGCAGCAGCGAGGTAGTCAGGAAGGGCAGGGGGCTGGGGCGGGTGGAGTTCACCCCTCCGGCGGGGGTCCCGGCGCTGGATGACTTCCAGCGGGAAGCCATCGACCGCCTCCTGGCCGGTGAGGACGTGCTCGTTTACGCTCCCACCGGCAGCGGCAAGACCCGCATCGCCGAGGAGTTTGCTTCCTGGTTGCTGGAGCACGGACGTGGCATGGCGTACACGGCGCCCCTCAAGGCCATCTCCAACCAGAAGTACCGGGATTTCGTAGAGTTGTTCGGGGAGGGCAGGGTGGGCTTGCTCACGGGGGACATCTCCATCAACCCGGGCGCCCCACTCCTGGTGATGACCACCGAGATATTCCGCAACCGTTGTCTCACGGAACCGGGCATCCTGGCCGGGGTTTCCTGCCTGGTGCTGGACGAGATTCACTTCCTGGGGGACGAGCAGCGGGGTACGGTGTGGGAAGAGAGCGTCATCTTCTGTCCCGAGCACCTGATCATCCTGGGCCTCTCTGCCACCGTATCCAACGCCTCCGAGATCGCCGAGTGGATGGCCGGGGTGCGGGGGCGACCCGTGCATGTGGTGTTCGAACCGCGCCGCCCGGTACCCCTTGAGTTCCGGTGGATATTGCCCGACGGGAGGGTGGTTAAAGAAGAGAAGGCGCGGCGGTACGTGCAGGAACTGGAGCGGGCGATGGCCAGGCGCCGGGCGCGCCGCTCAGACCTGCCCTGGGAGGGTGATCCCGACCCCGAGGTGGTCCTGGAGGCCATCGCCGCCTCGGGTGCGCACTTCCCCCTCCTGTACTTCGTGTTCAGCCGTCGCCAGACCGAGGAGATGGCGGCGCGCGTCGCCGAAGAGTGGGATTTCCTCGTGCCGGAGGAGAAGCGCCTGGTGGCGGCCGAGATCAGGGAAGCACGTACGCAGTACCCGGGTTTGCTGGGCCTGCCCGGACGGAGGGCGCTGCTGAGACTGCTCGTGCAGGGGATTGCGTATCACCACGCCGGCCTGGCCCCTCAACTCAAGTTGCTGGTGGAACGCCTCTACTGTCAGGGCCTGGTGCGGGTGGTGTTCTGCACGGAGACCTTCGCCGCGGGGGTGAACTACCCGGCTGCTGCCGCCGTGTTCCACACGTGCCGCAAGTGGGACGGGCACGACTTCCGCATGCTGCGGGCGCGGGAGTTTTTCCAGATGGCCGGCCGGGCCGGCCGGAGGGGATTCGACCCCGTGGGGTGGGTGTACGTGCGGGTGCCCTCCCGCCGACCCGACGAGGCGGGCTTCTACCGGGAAGGGGACGTGGAGCCGGTCGAGAGCACCTTCACCGTGTCACCGGCCACCGTCCTCAACATGTGGCAGTGGCGGGATGAGAAGCTCGTCGATCGTTTCCTGGAGCGGAGCCTGCTCACCTTCCGCGCCACCCGGGAAATGGAGGTTGCCCGCGGCGAAATCGCCCGGTTGAAGGGGCAACTGCAGCGGGGGGAAGTGAAGGGCAAGAAGGCGCGTGCTGCTCAATCGCGTATCCGCCATCTGAACCGGCGCGCCGAGCAACTGGCCGTGGTGGCCAGTTCCCCCCGCCGCCAGTTCCGGGCCCTGGTGGAAGTGCTGCGCAGGCTGGACTACCTGGGGTCCGACGGCCTGCACGCCAAGGGTTTGTTCGCCGCCCGGCTGCGCTACCAGGAAATCCTCGTCACGGAGATGGTGTTCCGCGGGCTGGTGCAGAAACCGGGGCCGGCGGAGGTGGCTGCCATCCTCGCCGGCGTCGACTATGAACCCGGGCGCTTCCCTGCCGTGGACCCGCTCCACCTGCGCTCCATGGCCGCGGTGCACCGGCTGCAGGAGACCCTGGTGCGGGCGGGAGTCCCGCCCGACTTCTGCCGCTGGCATCCGGAACCGTGCCTGCTGGCCTACCGCTGGTACCAGGGTTGCGCTTTTGCGGAGTTACTGGAGGTGACCACCCTGCAGGAGGGGGACGTGATCTCGCTCCTGCGCAGAGAGATCGACCTGCTCCGCCAGTTGGAAGAGGCGTTGGCGGCCCTGGCCGAAGCGGCGGGGCGGGGCGATGTGGCGGATCCGGGCGAGGTGGCACACCCGGGCGAGGTGGTACACCAGATCCGGGTCCTGGAGGGGTTGGGGGACAGGCTTGCCGACATCCGCGGCCAGCTGGACCGCGACGAGGTCCGGGCGATCTTCTGATCCGGGGCGGTGCTGAGCCGACGGTCCGGGGACGGTACCGCCGCCTTCGCCACCTGCTGCCCGCGCCTGCGACCTGCGCCACCGGGGCCGGCGCCGGTGGTGTCTTGACAAAAAGGCGAAGTGGACTAAAATCGATAACGATTGCGGGAGGTGTGGAGGTTGCCGGTATACGAATACGAGTGCGAACACTGCGGCGTATTCGAGCTGTACCGCAGCATCACCGCTGAGCCCCTCCGGCAGTGTCCCAAGTGTGGCGGTCAGGTCCGCAAACTGATCAGTCGGGGGGTCAGCGTGATTTTCAAGGGTTCCGGGTTCCATACCACCGATTACCGTAGCGAGGAGTACCGCAAGAAGGAAAAGGAAGAGAAGAGCCAGGTGAAGGATAGCACGGCCGCCAGTTCCTGAGGGGACCGGCGGCGTATGGCAGCAGGGCCGGGTCGTCCGGCCCGTTTTTCATGCTGTGTGGATTGGCCAGCTCGCTTGCAGGGCGTGCTGCCGGACCACGAGGCCGTCGCTGCGGCAGGATTGACCAGGCGGGGCGAGAAAGTGGAGTAGTATAGCCCGGCGAAGGGAGGCACAGGTGATGCCCGTTTCGGAGTTGGGGCCTGAGCGGTTGCGGATGGTATGTGATCCCGGTTGCTTCCCCTACCAGACCACCGATGAGGTTCCGCCCCTGGAGGGGATGATCGGACAGGAAAGGGCCATGCGTGCCATGGAGTTTGGTCTCAAGGTGCGCAACCCGGGTTACAACATTTACATGGCCGGGGTGCCCGGGACGGGCAAGACCACATATGCCCAGGACCTGGTGGGCCGGGTGGCGCGTACCCAGAAGGCGCCGGACGACTGGTGCTACGTGTACAACTTCGACGATCCCGACCGCCCGGTGGCCATCCGGCTGCCCACCGGCAAGGGTGCTGAGTTCCAGCGGGACATGGAGGAACTGGTGGCCGACCTCAAGGTGCACATCCCGCGGGTGTTCGAGAGCGCCGATTACGAACAGCAGCGCGCGGAGACCATGGGGAAGTACCAGAGCCGTATCTCCGAGGTGCTGCGCGGACTGGTGGAGCGGGCGCGCGCAGAGGGGTTTGCCCTGCAGCAGACGGCGGCGGGGTTTCTGGTGGCCCCCCTCGTTCAGGGTCAGCCCATCACCAGTGAGCAGTACCAGGAGCTCCCGGAACCCGTGCGCCGGGAAATCGAAGAGAAGGGTACCCAGGTCCAGGAGTGGATCTCCGAGGCCCAGCGCCAGGTGCGGCTGCTGGAAAAGGAGGCGCGGGGGGCCATCCGGGCGTTGGAGCAGCGCATCGCCCGGGTCGCCGTCGGTCCCCTCATCGAGCGGCTGCAGGAGAAATGGCGGGACTTCCCCATCGTGGTCAACTACCTGTCCCGGGTGGAGGAGGACGTGCGCGAGAACCTGGAGGAGTTCCGGACCTCCGAGCAGGAAACCCCCTCGCTGCCCCTGCCTTTCCTTCCACCCCGGCAGGAGCGGGAGAGCGCCGTGCTGCGCTACCGGGTGAACCTGCTGGTGAACAATGCAGGTGCCCAGGGGGCACCCGTGGTGGTGGAGACCAACCCCACCTATTACAACCTCTTCGGCGGGGTGGAGTACCGCAGCCACATGGGGGTCATGGTGACGGACTTCACCATGATCCGGGGCGGGGCCATGCACCGCGCCAACGGCGGCTACCTCATCCTGCAGGCGCGCGACGTGCTCGTCAATCCGGGGGCCTGGGACGGGTTGAAGCGGGCCCTGAAGAACCGCAGCATCCAGATCGAGAACATGGCGGAGCAGTTCCGCCTCATCCCCACCCGCACCCTGCGGCCCGAGCCCATCCCACTCGACGTCAAGATCATCCTGGTGGGGAACCCCCTGCTGCACATGTTGCTCCATTACTACGACGAGGACTTCCGCAAGTTCTTCAAGATCAAGGCTGACTTCGACACCGAGATGCCCCGCAATGACGAGAATCTGGAGGGGTACTTCCGGTTCCTCTCCTCCCTCTGCCGCAGGGAGGGCATCCGGCACCTGGACCGCAGCGCGGTGGCCAAGGTGGTGGAGTACTCGTCGCGGCTGGCGGGCAGCCAGAAAAAGCTCTCCACCCGGTTCAACGAAGTGGTCGAGGTCGTCTACGAGGCCAACGTGTGGGCGGAGGCGGAGGGAAGTCCGGTGATCGGGGCCGCCCACATCAGCAAGGCCATCGAGGAGAAGGTCTACCGTTCCAACCGTATCGAGGAGAAGATCCGCGAGATGATCGCCGAGGGCAAAATCCTGGTGGATGTGGACGGGACGGCCGTCGGGCAGGTAAACGGCCTCTCCGTGCTCCAGGTGGGCGACTACGCCTTCGGTAAGCCCTCGCGCATCACCGCCCGCACCTTCCTGGGCGAGGAAGGCGTGGTCAACATCGAGCGGGAGACGGAGATGTCCGGGAACATCCACACCAAGGGCGTGCTCATCCTGGGAGGGTACCTGGGAGGAAAGTACGCCCAGGACAAACCGCTCTCGCTGTCGGCCCGGCTGGTGTTCGAGCAGACCTACGAAGAGGTGGAGGGGGACAGCGCCTCCAGCACCGAACTGTACGCGCTGCTCTCCAGCCTGTCCGGGCTTCCCCTGCGGCAGGACCTGGCCGTGACGGGCTCGGTGAACCAGAACGGGGAGATCCAGCCCATCGGCGGCGTCAACGAGAAGATCGAGGGCTTTTACGCCGTGTGCAAGGTGAAGGGTCTCACCGGCCGGCAGGGCGTGCTCATCCCCCACCAGAACGTGGACGACCTCATGCTCAAGGAGGAAGTGGTGGAGGCGGTACGGGCGGGCAAGTTCCACATCTACGCCATCCGTACGGTGGATGAGGGCATCGAACTGCTCACCGGCGGTCCCGCGGGCACCCGGCAGCCCGACGGCAGCTACCAGGAAGGCACCGTGCACCATCTGGTGGACAACAAGCTCCGGGAGATGGCGGAGAAGCTCAGCGCCTTCGGAGGCGCGGGCCGGGGTCGGCCACGGGGCAACCGCCGGCTGCAGCGGGCGGGCGACCGTCCCGCCGATCCCCCCGACGAGGAGTAAAGGCCGGCCCGCGTGGTTGGCGGACCCCGCCGGGGCGGAGTGAAGGCCCGCCAGCACGGCCGGCCCTGCGGGCGCCTTCCTCGGGCCCGTGCGCAGGGATGTTAGTCCCATGTAAGCTAAGCTGACAAAAGCTTGACAGAGGCGAGGACCCCGGCATATGATGCGGCCGGGGTCCTCTTGAGGCCCGGGCCGGAAAGGGAGGTGCAGGTGTTGGTGGAGGGTGACGAGCGCCTGCCGGTCTACCCCATGCGCGTGGTCTGCCAGATGACAGGGCTGACCGAGCGCCAGATCAGGTATTGGGAGAAGCTGGGCCTGATTGCCCCGGCTCGCACTCCAGGAGACCAGCGGCTCTTCTCCCGGGAAGACGTGCAGCGGCTCAAGCACATCAAGCGGCTCAAGGAAGACGGGATACCCCTGCGCACCATCCGGGCGCGCCTGACCCGGTTCGGTGGCCCGCCGGCCGGGCCGGTCCCCATCAAGGGTGCCCGGCTGGATAACGGTTGGCCCTACGAGGATGCCCGCTCGCGGTTCGGGGTGATCCCCATACCGCCCCCGGCCCGGCGCAACCGCGATACCGGGCAGAGAGCGCCCCAGGGGTAGGAAGGAGAGGGAGGACGAATGCCCAAGTTGCAGAAGCAGGACGTTCTGGCCCTGGCCCGGGAGGAAGGGGTAACCGAGATTCGCTTACAATTTACTGACATCCTGGGCGTCATCAAGAACGTGGCCATCCCCGTGGACCAGCTCCCCAAGGCCCTGGACGGGCAGTTGCTCTTTGACGGTTCGTCCATAGAAGGCTTCGTACGCATCGAGGAGTCCGACATGCTCCTGGTGCCCGATCCGGGCACCTTTGTCCTCCTGCCCTGGTCGGAGGACGGCAGCCGTATCGCCCGCCTGATGTGCGACGTGTACAACCCGGACGGGACGCCCTTTGCCGGGTGCCCGCGGCTGGCTCTGAAGCGGGTGGCGGCCGAAGCGGAGGCCATGGGCTACGTGATGAACGCGGGCGTCGAGGCCGAGTTCTTCCTGTTCCAGCGTGACCCCGACGGCCGGGGCACCACCCGTACCCACGATCAGGCCTCTTACTTCGACCTGGCTCCCATGGACCGGGGCGAGGATGCCCGTCACGACATGGTGCTGGCGCTGGAGAAGATGGGCTTCGAGGTGGAAGCCTCCCACCACGAGGTGGCACCCGCCCAGCACGAGATCGACTTCAAGTATGCCGACGCGCTTACCACGGCCGACAACCTGGTTACTTTCCGGTGGGTGGTACGCCGCATCGCCCTCAAGCACGGGCTGCACGCTACCTTCATGCCCAAGCCCATCTTCGGCATCAACGGTTCCGGGATGCACACCCACCAGTCCCTGTTCAGGGGCAACGAGAACGCCTTCTTTGACCCCTCCACGCCCAACCAGCTGAGTGCCGTGTGCATGAACTACATCGGCGGGCTCATGACCCACGCCAAGGCTATCACCGCGGTGTGCAATCCGCTGGTGAATTCGTACAAGCGGCTGGTGCCCGGCTACGAGGCACCCGTCTACATCGCCTGGGCGGACCGCAACCGCAGCCCCCTCATCCGGGTCCCCGCCCGGCGCGGTCTCAGCACACGCATCGAATTCCGCAGCCCCGACCCCTCGTGCAACCCCTACCTGGCGCTGGCCGTCATGCTCAAGGCGGGCCTGGACGGGATCAGGAAGCGCATCCAGCCGCCCCCACCGCAGAACCGCAACCTGTACCGCATGACGCCGGACGAGCGGGAGATGCTGGGGGTGGATACGCTGCCCGGCACCCTCTGGGAGGCCCTGCAGGAGCTTGACCGCGACCCCGTGGTCCAGGAGGCGCTGGGAGAGCACATCTATCACCGCTTCCGCGAGGCCAAGATCATCGAGTGGAACGCCTACCGTACCCAGGTACACCCCTGGGAACTGGAGCAGTACCTCCAGGTCTTCTGAGGCCGTCCGCCCGTCTTGCACCTGCCCCTGCAGTTGCGCCTCGCTGGGCATGACCGGCCGCCCCCCGGTTCGCCGGCCGCACTCAGGGCCGGCCTGCCCCCCCAGCAGGGGCGACGGGGGGAGGAATAGAATCCTATCAGGGAGTGCAAGCTCCCCCGGAGTTACTCCGCGGGGGGCTTTGCCTGTGGGGCCCACCCGGGAGAACGGGGAGGTGAGACGGCGCGTGGAACGCATCCTGGTGAGCGCCTGCCTCATGGGGGTGCGCTGCCGGTACGACGGGGGGGACAACCTGACCCCGGAAGTGACAGATGCGGCCGGAAGCTGTTGCCTTATCCCCGTCTGCCCGGAGATCCTGGGCGGTTTGCCCACGCCCCGCACCCCGGCCGAAGTGGTCGGTGGTGACGGGGCCGAAGTGCTGGCGGGGCGGGCGCGGGTGATGACGCAGGAGGGGCGGGATGTCACCGACGCGTTTGTGCGCGGTGCCGGGGAAGTGCTGAGGGTGGCACGCGTGCTGGGAGTCGGGGAAGCCTGGTTGAAGGGGGGCAGTCCCTCCTGCGGAGTGAGTCGCATATACGATGGCACCTTTTCTCGCCGCCTGCGGCCCGGGGCGGGGGTTACCGCCGCCCTGCTGGCCCGGGAGGGGCTGCGGTTGCGCGAGTTTGCGTGAGGAGCCAGGCGGGCCGGGTGGGCGGGGCTCGCCCGCGGGACGTGCGGGGCGAGGCAGCGGCGGGGCATGTCATGCGGGGCCCGGCCGGGCGGGGGATGCGGGTGGGACATGCGGGCGGGCGGTCGGGGGCTGAGAGAAGGAGGAGGGGGGCATGGGCATGAAGGCGGTGGTCAAGACGGCACCGGGTCCCGGGGCCGAATTGCGTGAGCTGGACGTGCCCCGACCGGGTCCCGGCGAGATACTGGTGAAGGTGAGGGTCGCCTCCATCTGCGGCACGGACTATCACATCTACCGCTGGGATCCCTGGTCGGCGGGGCGGGTGAGGCCTCCCCTGGTACTGGGGCACGAGTTCTGCGGCGAGGTGGCAGAACTGGGGCCGGGGGTCGGCACCCTGTCGGTGGGCGACTACGTTTCCGCCGAGAGCCACGTGGTGTGTGGCACCTGTTTGCAATGCCTCACGGGACAGGCTCACGTCTGCAGGAACACCCGCATCCTGGGGGTGGACCGGGACGGTTGCTTCGCCGAGTACGTGGTGATTCCTGCGGCCAACGCCTGGCGCAATCCGCCGGGGCTCCCCGCCGACGTGGCGTCCATGCAGGAGCCCCTGGGGAACGCCGTGCATACCGCCCTCCATTTCCCCCTGGTCGCCCGTACGGTGGCCGTGGTCGGGTGCGGGCCCATCGGCCTGGCGGCGGTGGGCATCGCCCGGGCGGCCGGGGCGGCCCGGGTGCTGGCGGCGGAGGTGAACCCTTACCGGCAGGCACTGGCCGCCCGCATGGGGGCCCACCGGGTGATCGATCCCAGCCGGGAGGACCTGGCGGAGGCGCTCCTGGCGGAAACGGGTGGCCTGGGCGTTGACGTCCTTCTGGAGATGTCGGGTCACCCGGACGCCATCCGGGCGGGGTTACGGGGGACGCGGTCGGGCGGGGAGGTGGCCCTCCTGGGCCTGCCGTCGGCCCCGCTGGAACTGGACCTGGGCGGTGAGGTGGTGATGCGGGGTCTCACCTTGCAGGGCATCACCGGGCGCCGCCTATGGCAGACCTGGTATCAGATGAGGTCCCTGCTTGACTCGGGCGTGCTGGATGTGACGCCCGTGATCACCCACCGGTTGCCCCTCGAGGAGTTCCGCCTGGGCATGGAACTGATGGCCCGGGGCGAGTGCGGCAAGGTGGTGCTTTACCCCGGCGGGGTACCGTCCTGACCGTGCCGGGGCGTTCAAAACAGCGAGAGGTGAGGGAGGGTGTGGCGATGGCGGGAGCCCTTTCCTACCTTGAAGATCAGGTGCGGGAACTGAAGGAACAGGGGATATTCCGTCCCCTGGCGGTACTGTCAAGCCCGCAGGGGCCGCGGGCGGTCATCGACGGCAAAGAGGTGGTTAACCTCTCCTCAAACAATTACCTGGGCCTGAACACCCATCCCCGGCTGATCCGGGCGGCGGTGGAGGCCACCGAGAAGTACGGTGCCGGCTCGGGTGCCGTGCGCACCATCATCGGCACCATGGACCTGCACCTGGAGCTGGAGCGGAAGCTGGCCGAGTTCAAGCATACCGAGGCCGTGCTGGTGTTCCAGGCGGGGTTCACGGCCAACACGGGCTGCATTCCCGCCCTGGTGGGCCGGGGGGACTGCATCATCTCGGACGAACTCAACCACGCTTCCATCATCGATGGGGCCCGCCTCTCCCGGGCTGACATCAAGATCTTTCCGCACCGCGACATGGCGGGCCTGGAGGAGAGGCTGAAGGAGGCGGAGCGGGAGGGGTACCGGCACAAGCTGGTGATTACGGACGGCGTGTTCAGCATGGACGGTGACATCGCCCCGCTGCCCCAGATCGTAGAACTCTGCGAGAAGTACGGGGCCATCTCTTACGTGGACGATGCCCATGCCTCGGGGGTGCTGGGACGGAACGGCCGGGGCACGGTGGATCACTTCGGGCTGCATGGGCGGGTGGACGTGCAGATCGGCACCCTGTCCAAGGCCATCGGGGTGCTGGGTGGTTACGTGGCCGGCCCCAGGGTCCTCATTGAGTGGCTCACCCAGCGGGGCCGTCCCTTCCTGTTCAGCACCTCGCATCCACCTGCGGTGACGGCGGCGTGCATAGCGGCCATCGACGTGCTGCTGGAAGAGCCCCAGCTCATCGAACGGCTGTGGGACAACGCCCGCTACTTCAAGGAGGAGCTCAAGAAGCTGGGCTTTGACACCGGTGTCAGTGAAACCCCCATCACGCCGGTGATCATCGGCAAGGGGCCGGAGACCATGAAGTTCTCCGACCGCCTCTTTGAGGAGGGGGTATTCGCCCAGGGCATCACCTACCCCACCGTACCGGCGGAGAAGTCGCGGGTGCGCACCATCGTCACCGCCTCCCACACGCGGGAAGACCTGGACTTCGCCCTAGCCGCCTTCGAGAAGGTGGGCAAGGAGCTTGGTGTTATCTAAGCGCGCGGTCGGACCAGGCGAAGAGGGGCAAGCGCCTCTGTTCGATGTCATCGTCCGTAACGGCCTGGTGGTGGACGGGACGGGAGCACCAGCCCGTCGTGCCGATGTGGGGATACAGGGTGACACCGTCGCCGCTATAGGTGCGCTGGAGGGCTGCGAGGCCGGACGCGTCCTCGACGCCACGGGAATGGTGGTGGCCCCCGGGTTCATCGACGCGCACGGACACTCCGACGCGGTGCTCCTGTGCGATCGCCCTTACGACGCCAAGCTGAGGCAGGGGGTTACCACCGAGGTAATCGGGTGCTGCGGGATGAGCATGGCTCCATGCCCGGAGGGGACGGCCAGCCTGGTGGCGTCTTACACGAGTGCCATGGCGGGGGGCTTCCAGCCGGACTGCTCGTGGCGTACCTTCAGCGGGTTCCTGCAGCTGCTGAGCCGGGCGCCCTTGCCGGTGAACGTGGTACCATTGGTAGGCCACGGGACCGTGCGCTTGGGCGTGCTGGGATACTCCGAGCGCACCGCCACCCCGGACGAGCTGGCTGCCATGGGCCGCCTGGTGGAGGAGGCGATGGACGCCGGAGCCTTCGGGATGTCCAGTGGCCTCGTGTACCCGCCCGGGGTCTACGCCGGCACCGAGGAGCTGGTCAGCCTGTGCCGGGTGGTTGCTCGCCATGGTGGGGTGTACAGCACACACATAAGAAACGAGAGCCACCGGGTGCGGGAAGCGGTGCAGGAGGGGATCCAGATTGGTGCCCGGGCCGGGTTGCCCGTGATAATATCTCACTTCAAGGTGATGGGCAGACGGAACTGGGGGCGGGTGAGCGAGAGCCTGGGCGTGGTGGAGGCTGCCCGGTCAAGGGGGCAGCCGGTATGGCTCGACATGTACCCTTACACCGCCAACAGCACGCTGCTCACGGCCCTTTTGCCACCTTGGGCGGCCGAGGGCGGCCCCGAGGCCCTGTCGGAGAGACTCCGTGACCCCGTTCAACGCAGGCGCATCCGCGAATTCATAGAACAAATCGACGACGGTAGCTGGGAGAACTTCGTTGCCGACGCGGGGGGATGGGGGGGTATCATGTTGTCTTCGCTTCCCGCATCCCCGGAGCTGGAAGGGCAATCACTGGTGGACATTGCTGCGCGCTGGGGGGTTCACCCTGCGGACGTGTTGTGCGAGGTGCTCTTGAGGAATGGCGGTACCGGGACCGTCGTTTGCTTTACCATGGACGAGGCGGACTTGCGCACCGTGCTGAAGTACCCTGCCACCATGATCGGCAGCGACGGCATCCCGGGTAACGGGAAACCGCATCCCCGGCTTTACGGTACTTTTCCGCGGGTGCTGGCGCGGTACTTGCGGGAGGGCGGGCTGCTGGGGCTGGAGGAAGCGGTGCGCAAGATGACCGGGCTGCCGGCGCAGGTGCTGGGACTCGCCGACCGCGGTTCGCTTCGGGTCGGCAACAAGGCGGACCTCGTCGTTTTCGAACCGGGCGGGATCCTGGACACGGCCACCTACGCCGAGCCCAGATCGTATCCGCACGGCATCCGCTGGGTCCTGGTTAACGGCAGGGTGGCGGTTGAGGACGGCAACGTGAGTGATTCCAGGGCGGGCAGGCTGTTACGTCGGGGGCGATAGGCGGGTGGGCGTATGGATGAAATCGTGAAGGTAGCGGACGTTTTTGAAGCGCGCCAGCGCATCCGGCGCGAGGTCGTGCGCACGCCCCTGCTCAGTCCGGAGGCGCTCGGCAAGAGGCTGGGGGCCGGGGTCTGGCTGAAGCTGGAGAACTTCCAGCGCACGGGAGCCTTCAAGTTCCGGGGGGCTCTTAACTGCGTCTTGAAGCTAGTGGGCACGCGCGCTGGCGCTGACCTCAGGCTGGTCACCGCTTCGAGCGGCAACCACGCCCTCGGGATGTCCCTGGCGGGCAAGATCGCCGGGGCGAAGGTGACGGTGGTCATGCCCGAACGGGCGCCCATGGTGAAGCAGCAGAAGGCCCGCGCGTACGGCGCTCACGTCGTGTTGCACGGAGCCTGCTATGACGACGCCCAGCTTCACGCCCGTTGTCTGGCGGCGGAGGCCGGGGCGGTGTATGTGCCCAGCTTCAACCACCCGGATATCATGGCCGGGCAGGGGACCATTGCCCTGGAGGTGCTCGAGGACCTCCCCGAACCCGGCTTGGTGGTGTTCCCCATAGGCGGCGGGGGGCTGGCCGCAGGCATGGCGGTGGTCCTGAGGGCCCTGGTCCCGCGGGCACGGCTGGTGGGGGTGCAGGCCGAGGGGGCCGCTTCGATGAAGGTCTCCCTTGAGCAGGGGCGGCTCGTGGAGCTCCCCTCGGTGGATACGGTTGCGGATGGCATAGCAGTGCGGCGCCCGGGTGAATTGACCTTTAGTGTCCTCCAGCGACTCCTCGATGACGTCGTGGTCGTTTCTGACCGGGAGATCCTCGAAGCGATGGGGGTCCTCATTGAGGCGTCTGTGGTGGTTGAGCCGGCAGGAGCCGCCGCCGTAGCTGCGCTGCTGGCGGACAAGGTGGGGGCCAATCAAGGTGAGTGCGTCATTGCGGTCGTGACCGGGGGCAACGTCGACGCGGCGTTGCTCCGGGAAGTCGTGCGTGCGTTGTGAGGTGGGAGGTGGCGAGAAGGGTTGAAGGTGCGGGTTTCCTACAAGGGGTTCCTGAGTTTCCTTGCCGGGGTGTCCGAGGAGGAAGTGGAAATACAGCCTGGAGCGACTGTGTCACGCCTGCTGGAAGAATTGGCTGCGCGCCACGGCGAGCCTTTCCGGAACGCGGTTATGCCCGGTGGGTCGAGGCGGCTGGTCGCTCTGGTCTCGGTGGACGGAGCGCCTGCGGGGGTGGAGGACGTCCTGCACGATAGCGCTCGTGTGCTCCTCGTGAGGGCCGTAGGCGGCGGCTGAATGTGTTGGCCAGGTCCGGGTGGGGACGCACCCGCGGGGGTCGGCACGCGAACCGTCTTCCGCCCCCACCGTGGTGGATCCCGAGGAGCCGTGCTCAGTCGCGACTTCGACAGTTTTGTTGCCCCCTGTGCCAGACCCGTTGAGCCCCAACGGGATGGGGCCCCTGGCTTGCAGGGATAGTGGCAATGATGTTCAGAATGTGAACGCTTGACT
>JACIYH010000007.1 GCA_014360055.1 Bacillota bacterium
ACCTTCTGCTCCGAAGAGGGGTTGTGCAGCCGCGCGAACACCATGGCCCGTACCGCCGCATCCAGGTCGAACCTGATCCGTCTGCCCGAGCTCAGTTCCCGGAACCAGCGGCCCAGGCCCACCTTCTCCCATAGCTGGCTCAGGGCCCAGGTGCTTCCGTACACCCTGGCAACCTTGCACTCCACATCTTCCGGCCCCGTGACCACCGCTGCTCCATTTGTGAGGGAGGCCAGCGACTTGGCCAGGCGCGCCACGGAATCGGGGTTGAGCTGGTCGAGCCGGCCCAGGTTCGCCAGCACGCGGTGCCGCGGCGCCCCCTTGTCCCAGTAACTTTCAACCACCTGGATGTATGTATATACGTGGTCGCCGGACCTCACTTGAGTACGCTTGAGGAACATGCTGCCACCCGCCTGCCACTATTTTAGCAGGAGCTGTGACCCGCAGTCAACCGTTCACATTCTGAACACCATTGCCACTATCTCTGCAACCCAGCGGCCCCATCCCGTTGGGGCTCAACGGGTCTGGCACAGGGGGCAACAAAACTGTCGAAGTCGCGTCAGGGCCCGGTGGAGGGGTCGAGTTCCTGGCCGCCTGCGACGTGGACAATCCCCTGGTGGGGGAACACGGCGCCGCGCGGGTTTACGGGCCGCAGAAGGGGGCGTCGCCCGAGATGGTCGAGGAACTGGACCGGGGGCTTGCCCACCTGGCTGCGGTGTGGAAGCGGGACTGGGGAGTCGAGGTGGCCGACCTGCCCGGTGCCGGTGCGGCGGGAGGTGCGGGGGCCGCGCTGGCGGCGGCGCTGGGGGCACCTCTCCTGTCCGGGGCCCGGCTGGTGATCGAATACAGCGGCCTGGAGCAGCGCCTGCGGGAGGCCGACCTGGTCATCACCGGAGAGGGACGCCTGGATTTTCAGACCCGCCGGGGCAAGGCGCCCGCCGCGGTGGCGGCGGCCGCCCGGCGGGCGGGTGTGCCCGTGGTGGCAGTGTGCGGTTCTCTGGCGGCCTCGCCGGAGGAACTGGCGGAGATGGGCATGGTTGCCGCCCTGAGCGTCACGGAAGGGCCGACCACGCTGGAGGAGAGCATGGTGCGGGCGGCCGAATTGCTGGAAAGGACGGGCGAGCGGCTGGGCAAACTCCTGCAACTGGGTGGTTCCCTCGCCCACCGCCCGGCCCCTGCCTGAAGGGTGCCACCGCCATCGCCGGCGGGTCCGGAGTGGGGGGTGAGTGGCTCCACGGGCCTGTGGGCGGGCCGCCAGGTGGCGTGACGTGCCGGGGTCACGAACAGGTGTTGACACGGGGCCATCTTGTTGAGTTCCGAGGAACGGTGGCCGGAAAGGAGGAAGGGCATGCGGAGGGAGTTTTCGGCGGGGGGTGTCGTTTACCGGCTGGCCGGACCGGGGGATCCCGAGTTCCTCCTGATCCAGGACGCATGGGGGCGCTGGACCCTGCCCAAGGGGCTCATCGAGAAGGGCGAAAGACCCCTTCAGGCAGCCCTGCGGGAGGTGGGGGAGGAAACCGGCCTCGAGGTGGAGCCCGCCGGGGACCTGGACCGCATCCACTACTTCTACCGCGACGCCACGGGGGAACTGGTCTACAAGACCGTGTATTACTTCTTGATGGCGGCCACGGGCGGAGACGTGCATCCCCAGCTTGAGGAGATCTCCGATGCCCGCTGGGTACCGGCCCGCCGTGCCATCGAGAAGTGCGGGTACGAGGACACCAGGCCGGTGTTGGAGAAGGCCCTGGCGCGCATCACCGAAATCCGCTTGCAACCCTAACCGGAGGTGGGGAGAAGTTGGCACTCTTTGTGGTGGTCGGGGTGGCCGCCATTGCACTGACGGTGTATTGGGTGTTGCTGGCCGAGCGGGCCACGCGGGCCCTGGAGCGTTCCGCCGCGGCCCTTGAGCGGGCCGCCGCTGCCCTGGAGCAGGGGACGCCCCCGCCCGGCACTCCCCGCCACTTTTGACCGCACCGCGGCGGTCATGTGAGGCGGCCCTGGATGCCAGCGAGTGACCAGGACCACACCCCCGTTCGAGGGCGGGAAGAGGGCGCGCACGCCCACCCCCGCCAGGTCCGGCAGTGGATCCGCGAGGGGGGCTGGGCGGGCCCCACGGCGGGGCTGGCGCGCGGCTTCACCCAGGCCAATCTGGTGGTGGTGCCGCGGCAGTTCGCCTATGACTTCCTGCTCTTCGCGGTGCGCAACCCCGGACCCTGTCCCCTGCTGGAGGTCACCGACCCCGGGTGCCCCGAGCCCGCGGGCGTGGCCCCCGGTGCCGACCTGCGCACGGACCTCCCCCGCTACCGCGTCTTCCGTGACGGCCAGTTGGAGGCCGAGGTCGGGGAAATCCGTTCACTTTGGTGCGATGACCTGGTGGCCTTTCTCCTGGGGTGCAGCTTCACCTTCGAAGAGGCCCTGCTGCGGGCGGGCGTGCCCGTCCGCCACCTGGAACTGGGG
Organism: Bacillota bacterium; assembly: GCA_014360055.1. Lineage (GTDB taxonomy): Bacteria > Bacillota > Sulfobacillia > JACIYH01 > JACIYH01 > JACIYH01. Next base: position 2,455 of record JACIYH010000007.1, read on the forward strand.
CGGAACGTGCCCATGTACGTGACCAGCATCCCCTGTCGGCCGGCCGGTGCCTTTGCCGGCAACATGGTGGTGAGCATGCGCCCCGTTCCCGGCCCGCTGGTGGCGCGGGCCGTGCAGGTGACGGCGCGGTATCCGAGGGCCCACGGTGCGCCCGTGCACGTGGGGGATCCGGCTGCCATCGGAATCCGGGACCTGGGCCGTCCCGACTTCGGTGACCCCGTGCCGGTGCGGCCGGGGGAGGTACCCGTCTTCTGGGCCTGCGGGGTGACGCCGCAGGTGGCCCTCCTGCGGGCGCGGCTGCCGCTGGCCATCACCCACGCTCCCGGGCACATGTTCATCACCGACATCCCCGAGGAAGAACTGGACGGTCCATGGGGGTTGGACATATGCCGAGGGTTGACCTCAACGCCGACGTGGGCGAGAGCTTCGGGGCTTACCGGCTGGGACAGGACGAGGAGGTGATCAAGTACGTCACCTCCGCCAACGTGGCCTGTGGGATGCACGCGGGTGATCCCCTGGTGATGGCGCGTACGGTGACCCTGGCCAGGGAAGCCGGAGTGGCCGTGGGAGCCCATCCCGGGTACCCCGACCTGCAAGGGTTCGGCCGGCGTGCCCTGGGCATGACGCCGGAGGAAGTGGAGGCGTTCGTAATGTATCAGGTGGGCGCCCTGTGGGCGTTCTGCCGGGGGGCGGGGGTGCCTCTCCGCCACGTCAAGGCCCACGGTTCCCTCTACAACCAGGCCGTGCGCGATGTGGCGCTGGCGGACGCCATCGCGCGGGCGGTGGCCCGCGTGGATGCCGGCCTGGTGCTGGTGGGGCTGGCGGGGTCGGAACTGCTGCGGGCGGGGCGGCGGGCCGGGCTGCGTGTGGCCAGCGAGGTGTTCGCCGACCGGGGCTACAACCCCGACGGGACGCTGGTGCCACGCGGGCGCCCCGGGGCGATCATCCACGATCCCCAGGCAGTGGCCGAGAGGGTGCTGCGCATGGTGACCGAGGGGCGGGTGCGGGCCAGTGATGGGTCCGACCTCGAGGTGCGTGCGGATACGGTGTGTTTCCACGGGGACACGCCCGAAGCGGCCACCCTGGTGCGGCAGGTGCGCGACCACCTGGCCCGCGCCGGTGTTACGGTGGCGCCCATGAGTGACTGGCTCTGAACCGCCGTCTTCGTCACCGCGGACCCGTCCTCGCTGAAGCTCCAGTCTATGCTCGGGGCGGCCTTCCTGACCGGTGCGGGGTCAGGAGCGGGTACCCTGCTGCCATGAGGGTGGTGGCGGGGGGCGCCCACCGCAGGGGATTGACAGGTTGAGGGAGCTCTGGTACAATATGGGAGACGCGAGACGCCGGTAGCTCCCCGGGGAGGGGGGCTTTTGTTATGGGCAGGTCAGGGCGGCCCTTGGCGGTAGGGCCGGTCGTGCTGATCCTGGGCCTGGCGGTGAGTCTGGCCGGTGCGGCGGCGTGGTGGCTCTGGCCGGCGGCAGATTACGTGTTCCTCGTGGTTGATGAAGCCAACGGTTTGCCGCCCTGGGGCTGGTCGGGTACCGAGGTGGAGGCGGCCGCGTGGTACGACGGCGAGGGAAGCCTGCGGGTGGCACGGGGTGTGGCGCGCCCCTGGCACCGGGTGGTGTGCCTGCATGAGGTGGACGCAGCCGGGGTACGGGTAGCCTCGCGTCTCATTACCGCCCGTCGGTTTCCGGCCCGCGTGGTCCTGGACGGGCCCGTACCCGGGTTGGGCATGACGGCACGCGTCCTGGCGGGTCCCCTGGAGGTGCTGGGGTTAGGGCCCGATGGGCACCTGCGCCTCTGCTACGGCGGGCAGAGCTTTGAGCTGGCTCCGGGGCAGAGCTGGGCCCAGTTGCGGGTGCGGGGACCCGACGGTGAGCGCTGGTTTTCTCCCGGCGAGGCCTCCGCCTGGGAAGCAACCCTCGAGGGGGCACTGAGCGCGGGCCACGCCGTGACCAGGCTGGTGATCACCTACCACGGCAAATGGCCGCGTTCGGGTATCACCCCACCCGGGGAGGCCCTCCCGGACCGGCCCCTGGGGAGGCGGGCGTGATGTCGCCCCGGACTCTGTTTGGAACGGCGGCGGGGCCGGGTGTGGGCGTGCCGCGAGCGGGTGGGCGTCTGGCGGGACTCGTGTCCCCCTTGGCGGCCAGGTGCGTGGCCGCGGTGATGTCCCTGGTACTGTGCGCCATCGCCCTGGGGGGCCTTCCGGTCCGGGCGGTGCCCTATGACGCCCGTGATGGGGTGGTGGCTGCGTGGCCACCCCCATGGGGTGCGGCGAGGCACGGCCAGCCCGTGCTGCTGGTGGGTTCGCCGGGGACGGATCCCGAGGAGGTGTGGGGCGGGGACGGGGGGCTGCGCCGGGATCTGGAGAAGGTCGGGTTCCGGGTATGGGTGGCCGACCTCTCCCGTGAAGACGACCCCGATCCGGAGCGCCTGGCCCAACTGGTGGTGGGGCCGGCCGCCGAGCGGGTCCTCGCCGCCTGCGGGGCGGAGCGGCTGCACGTGGTTGCTCACGGTATGGGAGCCCTCGCTGCGCGCTACTGGGCGGAGCGGCAGGGCAGGGGTAAGGTGGCCACCCTGGTGATGCTGGCGCCGCCTAACCACGGGTCTTTCGCCATGAACGTGTTGCACCTGGCCGCTGCCCTCTCGGCGCGCGACGCCGGCCTGGTGAGCGGCACCGCCTCCAGCGGCCGCGCGGCCGGGGCGGCGGGGTCCGCCGGCGGTAACCTGTGGGCGTACGTTTGGGAGAGGGCGGGCTCGGTCTACCAGCCCCTGTACCGGCGCTACGTCCGAGAATACCGCCTGGGCGTGCCGCCTAGCGATGTCCTGGAGGGGGTGAAGCGCCTGCTGGGGCGGATGCCCTTCGAGGGGTGGTTGGCAAGTGCGGAACCGGAGCTTTTCGCCCGCGAGTTCCTGAAAGCGCAGATGCCACTGGCCGGGAGTTCGGTCACGCTGGCATACGCCCACGCCGCTGCGCTCAACGTGGCCCGGGCGGAGGAATTGCGGGGTGCGGTGCGCGGTCCCGGCCTGGCGGAGTCCGTCCTTGATGACCCCCTCATCACTTCCGACTGGAAGGAGATGGCCCGTCATTACGGCTGGAAGGTGGCCCGGTGGGCGGGGCGTCATGTGGCGGAGTGGTTGACCCGGCAGGGTCAGAAGCTGTTGCTCGACCAGGCACCCGCACTCCTGGGCGTGGACCCCTACTCACCAGGTGCCGGACGGGTGCTGCAGGAATACTTTTCTTTCCCCCTCGGACCGGGGCCGGATGGCCGGCCGCGCTTCGAGCAACTGCTGGGCAACTGGTTCCTCAGCCGGTGGAACGGGGAGACCGGCCGGGACGAGGGGTCACGCTACGTGGTGGTGGCCGGTCGGGTTCCCAACCTCTGGCGGTTGGGATGGAAGCAGGTGGGTGATAACGACTTCTGGGTGGAGGTGGACTCCTGCTTCCTGCCCCTGGGCCCGGACGACCGCTTCCTGCTGGTGGAGGACAGGGGGGTGTCCGCCAGTCACGGGAACCTGCCCCGCAACCGCCGGGTGCAGGAACTGGTGCTGGCGGAACTTCGCTTTTCCGCGCAACGGTCGCTCTACCCGCGTGCCGGTCACCCCGGGGCTGTCTCGTGGAAGGGCACCCGCCAGGTGCCCCTGGCCTGCTGGCAACCGGGCTACCTGCGAATCGACAGCCGTTACCTGAACCGTCCGGGGGTCCTGACCGTGGAGCTTCAGCCCCAAGCCCCCACGCGCTCCGGTCTCCCCGTCGCCTGGGCCTGGGTGGAAAAGCGGGACGGGACCTGGGAGCGCCGCCAGGTGGACTGGCAGGGGGACCGGGGGACCATCAGCGTACCGGGCTTCGGACAGGAGGCTACCTCTGTGCTGGTCGGAGGCCGTCTTCCCCTCGCCAGCGAGCACGGTGTGGTTTTCGCCTACCGCAAGCCGGCCAAAGGGGACTTGACCTGCCGCGCCAGCTTCCTCCCTTCTCCGGTAGACCCGGCGGTGCGATCTTCCCCCGAACATGGCGCCGGTAACGGCTACGGCGCACCCAGCCGCGGCTCACCCGGCCGCGGCGGTGACGGTGGGACGCCACAAGGGGCGTCGTTGGCTGACGCCTCGGACGGTATGTCACGGGGCGGTGTGTCGCCTGGCGGGGGCTTGGGCGGTGTGTCGCCGGGTGAAGGCCCGGAGGACCTTCCCGCCTCCTTTGGGGTTGAAGGAGAGACGGCACTGCCGGACGACGTACCCGTCATCCGTGCGACCCTGCCGACCAAGCTGACCACTCACAAGAAAGAGCACCGTGTCCGCCACCTGCGCTGGGACTGGGATTTCGGCGATGGCACGACCTTCGTGGATGAGGATCCCACCCACACGACCATCACCGTGAGCCACGTCTTTGACCGTCCTGGCGACTACACCGTGCAGGCCCGTTCTTACGGCACCGGCGGGCGCATCCTGCGTGAGAAGGTGTGGCACGTGAGGGTGGAACCACCCGCCGGGTCGCCCGCGGCACCCGGAGGAGTTGCCCCCGGTCCCGCAGCGCCTGCCCCGCCCGGAGTTCCCCTCGGTGCAGCGGGCAACCGGCCCGGAGGCGCCGGCGCCGACGGCGGGGACACCGTCGTGGCGGGAGAGCCCTGGCAGGCCAGCCTCGATACGGTGCAGGAGCCCCGGGTTGTGGCCACTATAGATGCGCCGCGGGAGTGGATGTCGGGTCGCCCTGCCCGCATCCAGGTGTCCGCCGAGGTGGAAGAAGTGCCGTATGTGGCAGAACAGAGAGTGGAAATCGATCCCGGCCAGGAGTTCATCATGATCTGGGAGCGTGCCGGCCTTTTCCCAGTGCGCGTGGCCGTAACTGTCATCCTCCGCTACCGCTTCCCCGAGACTGAATACACTTTGCGCAACACCTACCTGTTCGAAACCTGGGTGAAGGTACTGACCACCTCCGGAACCGACTGACCGAGTAATTTGCTTGGGCACTTGTTTCGTCCCCCCTCGCTTGCTATAATGACGGTGAGATTCATTATCAATTGACGGTGCGGGGGGCGATTAGGTGTCCAGGCAAGCCCTGGGTACCGCGGAAATAGATCTACATGAGGAAACCCACCCAGCAGTACCTGCACTCCAGCCGGAGGGGGCGGAGGAATTAGGGGCACGTGCCAATCCGCTGGCAACCCTGGCTGCGGCTCCCGTGGGTGCCCGGGTGCGCATCCGCTACCTGGGGGATGGGGATATGCGCGCCCAGGCCATTCGGCTCGGGCTGGGTCCGGGTTCTGAAGTGACGGTGTGGGCCCGGCTACCGCGGGGACCGGTGCTGGTCAGCCGCGGACCCCAGCACATCGCGGTGGGGCACAGGTTGGCCGGACAGATATGGGTGGAGATCCTGCGGTCTCCCGTTTCATAGAAGGTGGTTGTGTGCGGCATCGTCACGGGCACCGGTGGGGCTGGCGCGGCGGCGCGGGGCCGGCTGCCGGTCGCGCGCGCGGCGAGCGGACTGCGGGTCGCCGGCACGGCGGCCCGGCGCCGGCCGGGGGGCACGGGTGGGCGCCGCGGCGGCTGATCGCCCTGGTGGGGAACCCCAACACGGGCAAGTCGGTGATCTTCCATTACCTCACAGGCAGGTACGTGGAGGTGTCCAACTACCCGGGTACCACCGTGGAGGTGAGCGCGGGTCGGAGCGGGGACGACCTGGTCGTCGATACCCCCGGTGTGTATGGCATCTCCGCCCTGAACGACGAGGAGCGGGTGACCAGGGACGCGGTGCTGCGGGCGGACGTGGTGGTCAACGTGGTCGACGCCGCACACCTCTCCCGTGATCTCTTCCTCACCCTGCAACTGTGCGACCTGGGCGTGCCCATGGTGGTTTGCCTGAACATGATGGACGAGGCCCGCGGCCGCGGGGCGGCCCCGGACCCGGGCGTCCTGGAACAGGTCCTGGGGGTGCCGGTGGTACCCACCGTAGCCACCAGGGGTGAAGGCCTGCGCGATTTGCGGGCCGTCCTCTCTCGGGCGACCCCCGGCCGGCCGGATCCCGAGTTGGCCGCGCGCCTGGCGCGGGAAGTGCCCGTCCCGGTGCCGGGAGTCGAAGGTGACGGGAGGCGGGCGCGAGCCCTGGCCTACCTGTACCTGGAAGGTGACGACCTGGCCGCCCGCGAACTGGCGCTGCCGCCGGGTGGGGACCGCGAGGCCGTGTGGGCGCACCGTCGCCGCCGGGCCGACCAGGTGGCCGCGCGGGCGGTGGCGGGTCCGGGGAGCGGGGCCAGTGGGCTGGATCGCCTCCTCACCCGTCCCCTGACGGGCCTGCTGGTTCTCCTGGTCATCCTGGCGGGCGCCTACTGGTTCCTCGGTACCGTGGTGGCGGGCGCGGTGGTTGACTTCCTGGAGGGCACCGTGATGCGGGGGTACTGGGAGCCCGCCGTACGGAGCCTGGTGGAGGGCGTGGTGCCCGGGGGGAGTCCCTTCTGGCATGCCGTTCGGCAGCTACTGGCGGGCGAATTTGGGCTCCTCACCATGACGGTAACGTACATCGTGGGGCTGTTGCTTCCGCTGGTGGTGGCGTTCTACCTGATCATGGGGTTGCTGGAGGACTCCGGCTACATGCCCAGGGTGGCAGTGCTGTTCGATCGCGCACTCAGCCCCCTGGGCCTGAACGGGCGTGCGGTTATCCCCTTCATGCTGGGCTTCGGGTGCGTGACCATGGCCATCGTGTCCACCCGGGTGCTCAATACCAGCCGGGAGCGGCGCATCGCCATCATCCTGCTGAGCCTGGCCATCCCCTGCTCCGCCCAACTGGGGGTGGTGACGGGCATGATCAGTCCGCTGGGCTGGCGGGTGCTGGCCGTCTACGGTGCCGTTGTGGTCCTGGTGTTCGCGCTGGCGGGTATGGCCCTGGACCGGCTGTTCCCCGGCAAGTCCAGTGCATTGCTGATGGACCTGCCCCCGCTGCGCCTGCCGCGCCCGGGCAACCTTCTCTACAAGACTACGTACCGCGCCGTCACCTTCCTGCGCGAAGCGGGGCCCCTGTTCTTCTACGGGGCGGCCGGGCTGGGGATACTGCAGGTCACCGGCGCCCTGGAGCGCGTGCAGGACCTGCTCGCCCCCGTGGTGAGCGGCTGGCTGGGGCTGCCTCCCGGGGCGGCCACCGCCTTCGTGATGGGGTTCGTCCGCCGCGACTTCGGTGCCGCCGGCCTGTACCACCTCGGTCTCGACCCGCTGCAGACCCTGGTGGCCGTGGTCACCATCACCCTGTTCGTACCGTGCGTCGCTTCGGTGATGATGATCGGGAAGGAACTGGGTTGGAAGGAGGCGGCCCTGATCTGGGCCGGCAACATCGTGCTGGCTTTCGCCGTGGGAGGTGTGGTGGCACGCATCGCACCCCTGGTGGTAAGATGACGCGGGGGGACACGCGGTGCCCCCAGGTGCGTTTCTGGCCGGGGGACAGGCGGTGCCTCTACGTGCGTTCCTCGCGGGGGGACAGGCGGTGGCTGCAGGTGCGTTCCTCACGGGCATCCCCCGGGACCGTCGCTGGCTCATCTTCCTCACCTTCGTCAACCTGGGCGGATTCTTATACGGCATGGAATGGTACCGCGGTCAACTGGCCACGCTGCCCGCCTGGGCCTGGCCCGTCACCGCCGACTGCCCCGTGTCCGCGCTGCTGTTCGGGTCGGTGACGGCCCTCCTGGCGCTGGACAGGCACTGCGAGCCCCTACAGGGACTGGCTTACGTGGCTGCGCTCAAGTACGGCCTCTGGACGGTGCTGATCATTGCGCAGTCCTGGCTGGCGGGCGCTCCCCTCGATCTCGATGGTTTCAACCTCATGTGGACCCACGCGGGCATGGTGGGGGAGTCCCTGCTCTTCGGTATGGTGAGGCCGCCGCGCCTGCGCTGGGTGGGGTTGGGGGCGGTTTGGGTGGCGCTCAACACTGTACTGGACTACGGGTTCGGCCTGCATCCCACCCTGCCAGCACAGACGCCAGTGTCCCTAGCCCTGGGGGCATCGGTGGGCCTGGGCGTACTGGCGGTGGGCATCTTCTCCGCGCTCGCCTTCCGGGGTGGGGCCCGCGGGCGCCCGGCGACCCAGGTGGCGGCCGAAGGGCGAGGAGGCGCAGGTGAGTGGCGCAGCGGCGCGTCCTGGGAGTGAGCCTGGGTTCGCCCGCCCGGGACTTCCGGGCCATCTGGACCTGGGAGGGCGGTACGGTGGAGATCCGCCGCCTGGGTACGGGAGGGGACGTGGAGCGGGCCCGGCGCCTTCTGGAGCAGTACGACGGCCAGGTCGATGCCTTCGGCCTGGGAGGTGTCAACGTTTCTCTGCAGGCCGGGGGGCGGCGCTACCGGTTGCCCCTGGGCGAGCGACTTTGTTCAGTGCCGCGCCGCACGCCGGTGTGTGATGGGACTTTGGTGAAGAAGTGGTGGGAGCCGTGGTCTCTGCGCATGGCCTGCGAGGAGGGCGGCCTCAATCTGGCGGGCCGGGCGGTGCTGTTTTCCTCCGTGCTGGACAGGTGGCCTCTGGCGCAGGCCCTCGAGGAGGCGGGCGCCCGTGTGCTGGTGGGCGACGCCGCCTTCGCCCTCAGGATACCCGTCCTTTTCCCGGGGTTGCGGTGGTTCTATCCCTTTGCAGTGACCCTGGTGCCGCTCTTGCGCCACCTGCCCCTTTCCTTCCTGTACCCGCAGGCCCGCGGGCAGCATCCTCACGCGGGCGGCGGCCCGGATGGTGGCGCCGGCGTGGCGCAGCAACGTGGCCCAGGGAGTCGCGCTGGCGGGAGCCGGCAGCGTAGCGCGGCAGGTGGGGCGGACCGGCGGTGGCGCCTATCGGTAGGGGCCCGGGCGTGCTGGCCCCCGTTCCATGGCGCCGAGGTGTTGGCAGGCGACCTCCACTTCTTCCGGCGGCGGCTGCCACCACGCCTGGACGAGAGGTGGGTGATCGGGTCCGGCCTGGACGGGGCCGATCTGGCGCTGCTGGCGGAGCGGGGCGTATCCCTGGTGGTGGAGTTGGGCCCGGTCGTCTTTCCTTCGCCAGACGGGGTGGAGTTGGGCCCGATCGGGTGTCCGTCGCCAGCCCTGTCGGCCCCGCCCGCCGGTCCCGGGGGCGCCGGGCAGGGGCGGCGGGGGCTGTCGGCCAACCTGGCGGAGGCGGTAGTGGTGGCCGCCAGCGGGCGGGCTGCGTGCGACCTGGGTGCCGAGGGGATGAGGACGTGGTGTCGGCGTCTGGGCTTCCGCCCCTCCGTATACCGTTTCCCCGCGTCGCAGGCAGAGGCGGGGATACCGATTTCTGGACGAGGGGTGTTGACTGCTGGAACTCGCGCTAAAGGCGTGAACGGCGGGTGTTACCTTGCGCATGAATCCGTGTTCAGGCGCAAGACTACCGTCGGGAGGTGAACGAGGATGGCGAGGGACCCAGTGTGCGGGATGGAAGTGCGTGAGGACGTACCGCACCGCTCGGAGTACGAAGGACGCACGTACTACTTCTGCTGCCGGGGGTGCAAGGTGGAATTCGACCGTGATCCCCGGCGCTACGCCGAAAGCGGTGACCCGGACGCCGGGGAGTCGCGGCACTAGGTGCGCGCCCCCGGGTCAGGCGTGGGGCGAGGGGGTGGCGGGTGGAGCGAGGCGTGGCGGCGGCGGGGTGATGGGTAGGGGGGCTTGTTGAGTTGAAGTCGGGAGACAGCGGGCGGACGGTTACGCTGGCGGTGCGGGGGATGATGTGCGCCTCCTGCGTCGCCCACGTGGAGAAGGCGCTGCGCGGGGTGGCCGGGGTGGCCGATGCCGAGGTGAACCTGGCCAGCGAGCGTGCCACCGTGCGGCTGACCGGTGACGTGGAACTGGAGCAACTGCTCAAGGCGGTGCAGGAGGCCGGCTACGAGGCCGAACTGCCCGCCGAGGACCTGGAGCCTGCGCGCGCGGTGGATCGGGAGCAGGCTGCCCGCCGGGCCGAAATCGCCGCGCTGCGCCGGGCGTTCCTGATCAGCCTGGCCCTAACGGCCCCCGTATTCCTGCTCAGCATGACGGGTATGTGGCCGGGGATCCACGCCGGGTGGCGGCACCCCTGGCTGCTCTGGGCCCTGGCCACCCCGGTGCAGTTCTGGGCGGGGTGGCGGTTCTACCGTGGTGCCTGGTCCGCAGTCCGTCACGGGCTGGCGGATATGAACGTGCTCATCGCCGTGGGGACCTCGGCGGCATACCTGTACAGTGTGGTCATGACCGTGGCCCCGGCCTATTTCCGCAGTCGGGGTTTCAGCACCGACGTGTACTACGACACCTCCTGCGTGATCATCACCCTGGTGCTGTTCGGGCGCTGGCTAGAGGCCATAGCCAAAGGCAGGACTTCGGAGGCGATCCGCCGTCTCATGAAACTGACGCCACCGTCGGCGCGGGTCCTGCGCGAAGGGGCCGAGGTGGACATCCCCGTGGAGCAGGTGCAGCCGGGCGACCTGGTGGTCGTTCGTCCGGGCGAGAGGATCCCGGTGGACGGCGAGGTGCTGGAGGGCCACAGCGCCGTGGACGAGTCCATGCTCACCGGCGAGAGCCTGCCCGTGGACAAGCAGCCGGGCGACGCGGTGGTGGGCGGGACGGTGAACCAGACCGGATCCCTCCGCTTCCGGGCCACCCGGGTGGGGCGGGATACCGTCCTTTCCCAGATCGTGCGCCTGGTGGAGGAGGCCCAGTCCGCCAAACCGCCCATCCAGCGGCTGGCCGACCGGGTGGCGGGCTACTTCGTCCCGGCCGTGATCGGCATTGCGGTGGTCACCTTCGTGGTCTGGTACCTGCTGGGGCCGGCCCCCTCGTTCCTGTACGCCCTGTTGAACTTCGTGGCCGTCCTCATCGTGGCCTGTCCCTGTGCCTTGGGGCTGGCCACGCCTACCGCCATCATGGTGGGCACGGGACGTGGGGCCGAACTGGGGGTGCTGGTACGGGACGGCGGCAGCCTGGAGGAGTTGCACCGGGTGGGGGCCGTGGTGCTGGACAAGACGGGCACCATCACCCGGGGTGAGCCCTCCCTCACCGAGGTGCTCCCCAGCACGGCCCGGGGGCCCGAGCCGGCGGCCCTCGCCAACGAGCCGGACGATGGCGGCCCGCCCCCCGCTGGCGGGGGTGATGGTGGCGAGGTTCGCGGTGTCGACGGGGCGGAGACAGCGGTGCTGCGGTGGGCGGCGGCGGTGGAGAACCCGTCCGAGCACCCCCTGGCACGGGCGGTAGTGGCGGGCGCCCTGGCCCGGGGTATCCACCTCCCGGAGTGCCAGGATTTCCAGGCCTCGCCCGGGAAAGGGGTGACCGGCACCGTGGAGGGCCACCGGGTGAGCGTGGGCTCCGCGCGCCTCCTGGAAGAAGCAGGGCTCTCGCAGCCGGAATCTCTGCGGGTGGAGGCGGAGCGGCTGGCCGGTGCCGGCAAGACGGTCATGTACGTGGTGGTGGACGGCCAGGTACTGGGACTGCTGGCGGTGGCCGACACCGTCAAGCCGGGTGCGCCTGAGGCCGTGCGGGCCATGCGCCGGATGGGGCTGCAGGTGATCATGCTCACGGGGGACAACCGGCGCGCGGCGGCAGCGGTGGCCCGCGAGGTGGGGATCGACCGCGTGCTTGCGGAGGTGCTGCCCACGCAGAAGGCGGCCGCCGTCAAGGGGTTGCAGGACGAGGGAATGCGGGTGGCCATGGTGGGCGACGGCATCAACGACGCCCCCGCCCTGGCCCAGGCCGACGTGGGCATCGCCATCGGTACCGGTACCGACGTGGCCATGGAGGCCTCCGACATCACCGTGATGTCGGGTGACCTGCGCGGGGTGGTGACGGCCCTCGAGCTGGGGCGCGCCACCATCCGCACCATCAGGGCCAACCTCTTCTGGGCCTTCATTTACAACAGCCTGGGTATTCCCGTGGCGGCCGGACTGCTGTATCCTTTCTTCGGGATCCTGCTCAACCCCATGCTGGCCGCCCTGGCCATGGCCCTGAGTTCCGTGTCCGTGGTCACCAACTCCCTCCGCTTGCGCCGGTTCCGTCCTTCCCGGGTCTAGCCCGGCCCGCCGCATGGCGGGCACGGTGCGGTTGAGGAGGCGGGACCGCACCGCAGGCACGGTGCGGTTGCACGGGATGCGGGATCGCATGGCGGGTTCCACGTGGTGGGGGTGATAGGGGCGCAGGAGCGCATCCTGGTGGTGGAGGACGAGCCGGGCATCCGCAAGGTGGTGCGTGCCTACCTGGAGCGGGCCGGCTACGAGGTCCTGGAGGCTTCCCGGGGTGAGGAGGCGCTGGAGATGGCCGCCTCCCGGCGTCCTTCGCTGGTGATACTCGATCTCATGTTGCCGGGGATCCCGGGCGAAGAGGTGTGCCGCCGGCTGCGCCGGGAGTCCGAGGTACCCATCATCATGCTGACGGCCCGGGCGCAGGAGGATGACCGCGTGGCCGGGCTGGGGCTGGGAGCAGATGATTATGTTATCAAGCCCTTCAGCCCGCGGGAGCTGGTGGCGCGGGTCAAGGCGGTGCTGCGGCGGGCGGGGCGCCCCTCCGGCGAGCCCCTGCGACGGGGCGACCTGGTCATCGATCCCGAGCGCCACGAGGTGACCAGGGCAGGGGAGGTAATCCCGCTTACCCCCTCTGAGTTCCGGCTGCTCTACGCCCTGGCCCGGGAGCCGGGACGGGTGTTCACCCGGGAGGAGCTGGTGGCCCGTGTGGCCGGTGAGGATTTCGAAGGATTTGACCGTACGGTGGACGCCCACGTGAAGAACCTGCGTCAGAAGCTGGGCGACTCCGCCCGCCAACCCCGGTACATCGCTTCCGTCTACGGGGTGGGGTACCGGTTCGTGGGAGAGTCCGGGCCTTGACTGCACCCGATCAGCGGCACGGGATAGGCGCATCCCGCGGAGCTAGTGCCGCGGGCGGCTCGGGACCTGGCGGGGGAGGCAGCCGGGGGTCCGGAAGGGGACCGGGCAGCCTCCCCGTTCGGCTGACCGTGGCTTTCGTGGGGGTGGCGCTGGTCGGCATCGCAGTGACTGCCATCGCCACCGGGATCACGGTTGCCCGCCGGTTCGATGTGTACGTCGGGCGCTACCAGCGCCTGCGCGCGGAGCAGGCGGCCGTGGTCCTGGAACAGGCCTATCGGCGCGGTGGGTTGGATGAAGTGATCCGGGAGGCCGACAGGCTGGCAGGGATGACGGGGCTCTACGCCCGCCTGGTGGATGCCCGGGGCAACGTAGTGTGGGAGCACATTCCCCGCCTTGAGGGGTATCCGGGACCGGGTGGCATGCCACCGGCGGAAGGGCCTCGGGGGCCTCAGGGACCGGGACCTCGCTGGCGCCCCGGTGTCCCGGCTGTGCGGCAGCAGGCCATCCCCCTGGTGGTGGACGGCAGGCAGGTGGCCACGCTCTACGTGGCTGCTCCGGCCGGTTCCCGCCGGATGGCGGAGGAACTGGCTTTCCTGGCCGGGGTTAGGCGCTCGCTGTGGCTCGGGGGCGGACTGGCGGCCCTGATCGCCATTGTGGTGGGCCTGGCCATGGCCAGGAGCATCAGCTTACCCCTCCTGAGGCTGCGGGGTGCCGCCGAGCGGCTACGCCAGGGTGATCTGAGCTTCCGGGTCCCCGAGCGGGGCAGTGAGGAAATGGTGGACCTGGCCCGCGCCTTCAACCTGATGGTGCGCAGCCTCGCCCGCCAGCGGGAACTGCGCCGTAACCTCACCGCCGACGTGGCCCACGAACTGCGCACCCCCCTGGCCGTGGTGCGCGGCCACATCGAGGCCATGCAGGATGGGGTCTGGGAGGCCTCGCCGGAGAACCTGGCCGCCCTGCACGCCGAGATCATGCGCCTGGTGCGGCTGGTAGGGGAACTGGAGAAGCTCAACGAGGCCGAGAGCGGTGCCCTGGAGTTGGCGCCGACCAGGGTGGATCTGGGCGAACTCGCGCGCCGGGTGGTGGCCGCCTTCGGTCCCTCCTTTGATCAGAAGGGCGTCGCCCTGAAACTGGACATCCAGCCCGGCGTACCCCCGGTCTGGGGCGACGAGGACCGGCTTTCCCAGGTGGTGTGGAATCTCCTCTCCAACGCGCTCAAGTTCACTCCCCGGGGTGGCCGTGTGGCCGTCCGGGTATTCTCCGCCGGGGCGCGGTCTGGGCCGATCGCCCACGGGGCGCTGCGGGGGGCGGTGCGGGATCCCCTGCGGGATGCCCTGCGGGATGCGCCGCGTACCGGGTGTGTCTGCCTTTCCGTCGCCGACAGCGGCCCCGGGATTGCCCCCGAGGACCTGCCCTACGTGTTCGAACGGTTTTTCCGAGCCCGTCCCCGGCCCGGTGGCGCGGAGGCAGAACAGTGCGGGGCTCCCCCGCGCGGAGTCGAGCAGGGGTTCGTTCCGCCCGGGCAGGAGGGGGCGGGGCTGCCGCCTGAGCAGGGGGTCGGCCTGGGCCTGGCCATCTCCCAGGCGCTGGCGCGCGCCCACGGCGGACACATCGAGGTGGAGAGCGAGCCGGGTCAAGGGGCTACATTTACACTGGTGCTACCTGCCATGGGTGTCCAGCCGGAGGAAAACCCCGGTAGGTGAGGTTGGTCCGGGCAGGGTGGGCGGGGTGGAGGCGTGGTGGAAGGTAGTGAGGCGCGGGGCCTGCGGTGGGGAATGGCGCTGCGGAAGGTGATGGCCCGGCGCGCGGCGAATTGGCGGCCGGGAGGTGAGTCGGATTGAATCCCGGGGTGCTGGCTCTGGCAAGCTATCTCATCGGGTCCTTCCCCTCCGGGTACCTGATAGGAAGGGCGGTCCGGGGACTGGACATCCGCCGGGTGGGCACGGGTAACGTGGGTACCACGAACGTTGTACGCAACGTGGGGTGGCCGGCTGGCATCCTCACCGCACTCCTCGACGCGGGCAAGGGGATGGGGGTCGTCCTGCTGGCTCGCGAGGGTTGGGGACCCACGGCTCCCCTCCTGGCACTCCCCTGCGCCGTAATCGGCCACAACTGGCCCGTCTGGTTACGTTTCCACGGGGGTGGAGGACTCGCCACCTTCGTCGGCGGGCTCGCCCTCATGGTGCCCTTCTGGCAGATCGTGGTGGCCGGGTGTCTGTACGGTCTGGTGTACCTGGTCACCAGGCACAAGTATTTCAGTTCTGTGTTCATGTGTGCCGCCATCCCGGTGTGGCTGGGCGCGGCCAAATCCTCCTGGGACTACTTCCTCTTTGGGTTGGCTACAGGTGTGCTGCTGGGATTCAAGCAGGTGCGCGCCTGGATCCGGTACGGTACCCGCACCGGCTGACCCACCCGGGGATCGGGGTGGTGGTGGATGCGGGGGGTCGGGTGTGGATCGGGGATCCGGAGGCCCGGGGTGGTGGTGTTGACGGGGAGTGGCAGGGGGGATATAATCGGGATGAAATACCCCCCCGGGTAATTTGGGAGTGGGGGTGGAGCCTTGGCCGACGTGGTGCTGCAAGAGAGGGATACGGTGCGCGAACTGCGCAACCGCCTGCGCAGGGTGGAGGGCCAGGCCCGCGGTCTGGTGCGGATGATCGATGAGGGCCGCAGTTGCTCCGAGGTGGCGGTGCAGATGGCGGCACTCAAGGCGGCGGTGAACCGGGCCGCCATGGCCTTCGTGGCCGGTTATCTCGAGCAGTGCCTGGCGGAAGCTAAGGAGGACGAGGCGGGCGAGGCTCTCACTCGCGTGGCGCAGATGTTCATGCGCCTCGCCTGACGCCCCGCCCGAGGCTCCGCGTGACGCCTCACCTGGGATGTCGCGCCTCGCCCGTGGTTCGCGTGACACCGCACCGGGACGCCGGCCCGAGCGGGCAAGTTCGGTGGCACGCCCACTCCGGGCGGGGAGGGGGACCGGAGGCGGGCGGCGGCTGCACATAACATGGAGGGTGTGCCATGGCGGAAGGAGTTTACGACGTGGTCGTCCTGGGGGCGGGTCCGGCCGGACTGACGGCGGCCATCTACGCGGGCCGGGCCAGGCTGGACACGGTGGTCATCGACCACGGGGTTCCCGGCGGCCAGGTGGCCACCACCGACATGGTGGAGAACTACCCGGGCTTCCCGCAGGGTGTGTCGGGGGCCGAGCTGGCCGGGCTGATGAACGAGCAGGCGGAGCGTTTCGGCGCCCGCATTGAGATGGCCGAGGTCGAGGGCCTGGCCCGGGAGGGCGACCTCTGGCGGGTTGACACCTCGGAAGGGCCCTACCGGGCTCGGGCGGTGATAGTGGCCACGGGCACGCGTCCGCGCGAACTGGGTGTCCCGGGCGAGAAAGAGTTCCGGGGGAGGGGCATCTCGTACTGCGCCACCTGTGACGGTGCCTTCTTCCGGGACAAGCCCGTGGTGGTGGTGGGCGGCGGTGACTCCGCGGTGACCGAGGCGGAATTCCTTACCCGCTTCGCCAGTCACGTGACCATCGTGCACCGCCGGGATCAATTGAGGGCTGCCCGATCCCTGCAGGAACGGGTGCTGGACAACCCGAAGATAAACGTACGGTGGAACGCTGTGGTCACGTCTTTCCTGGGTGAGGACAGGCTGCAGCGGGTGCGCCTTCGGGACGTGAAGACGGGCACGGAGTCGGAAGTGGAGGCCGAGGGAGCTTTCATTTACGTGGGACTCCTCCCCAACACCTCGTTCCTGAACGGGGTGGTGCCTCTCGACGAGGGGGGATACCTGGTCACCGACGAGGCTATGGCCCTGCCGGTGCCGGGCCTCTTCGCGGCGGGGGACGTACGCCGCAAGCGCCTGCGCCAGGTGGCTACGGCCGTCGGTGACGGCGCCGTGGCGGCCATGGCGGCAGAGGAATACATCGTGGGCAAGTTTGGTCGGGAGCCCGTGAAGACTCAATAGGGGGTGTGGTTGGCAGGTGCCGGATTACGAGTTCACGTGCAAGAAGTGCGGGCATCAGTTCACGGTGAACGTTCCCTGGCAGCGCAAGGGTGAGGTTACCTGCCCGAGTTGCGGGAGTTCGGAGCTCAGGGAGAAGTTCTCTCTGTGGGGCTGGTCCCGCGGGGGCACGTCTGACGCGGGTGCGTGCAGTCCCCGCTTTGGCTGACGCTAGTCCGTGGGGGGACAGTTTGTCCCCCTGATCCTCCCCTGTACGGTGGACGGTCGTTACCAGCTGCGCGGCCGTCTGCCGCCCGTAGCCTCCCCCTCCGGGGAGGCCCTTTTTTGAGTGGCACCACCTCGTAAGGCCGTAGTGGCATGCTTCTCGGGGACGCCTGCCTAAGGTGCAGCCACGGTGTGTGCTGACCTGGCCACCAAGAAGATGAGCGGGACGGAGGCGAGTTCCATCACCAGCGCAAACAGGATGACGTAGGGTATCCCCAACTCATAGAGGACCCCCATGACCGTACTGCCGGCGAACCAGGCGACCCCGAACACGGTGTTGAAGATGCCGTAGGCGACGCCCCGTCGCGTTGCGGGGATCAACTCGGCGATGCCCGCGCGCATGATGGTTTCCTGCACGGCCGTGGCTACGCCCCAGAGCACCATACCCGCGATGGCCAGGTGGTAGGAGCGGGAGAAGACCAGGAAGGGGAGGGGAACGGCGAGCACGGGCAGGGCGGCGAGGGTCAGCAACCCCTTGCGGTCGAACAGGTGCCCTGCCGGGAGGGCGACCAGCGCGTCCACCCCCATGGCCACCGCGAAGAGCACGGGGATCTGAGGATCCGGGACCACGCCCTGCACCTTGAAGTGGTAGGAGACCATCTGGAAATGGGCGAAGCCGCCGATGCTGGCGGCGGTGAACAGGGTGTACATCCAGAAGACGCGGGGCAGCTTCCCGTCGTCGGGCCGCTTCACCGGTTGGTCGGGCGCGGCCTCCAGGGTCTCGGGGCGGGGGTAGAGGGCGCGAGATACCGCCAGGAAGACCAGCGCCACCAGGGCCGGGGCCAGCAGCACGGCGAAAGCGGGCCGGTACTGGCCGCCCCGCAGGTAGAGGACGCCCGCCACCACCAGGGGCCCGGTCAGGGCGCCGATCTGGTCCAGGGTCTCGTGGAGGCCGAATCCCACTCCACTGCCCACCTGGCGGCTGGCGTGGGAGAGGATGGCGTCCCGCGAGGGAGCGCGGATGGCTTTGCCCAGGCGCTCGGCCACGATGAGGAGAGCCGCCACCTCCCAGCGTCCCGCCAGCGCCAGGAGGGGCACGGCGAGCAGGTTGACCACATATCCCAGGATGGCGATGAGCCAGTGCCGGCCGGTGCGGTCGGCCAGGTATCCCGAGAAGAGGCGCAGGCCGTACCCGAATAACTCTCCCAGGCCCCCCACGAACCCCACCGCGGCGGCGCTCGCCCCCAGCAGAGACAGGTAGGGTCCCGTTATGCTCCGCGCTCCCTCGTAGGTCACGTCCGCAAACAGGCTGACCATCCCCATGAGCACGATCAGCCTGAACGCGTTCTTCCGGCGAATGGCGTTATCGTTCACCCTGCGGTTCCCCCTTGACCCCGTAGCTTCCGTTCACCCTGTGGTTCTCGCTTGGGCGTTGCTTCCCTCCGTGGCTTCCCTTCGGCGTTGCTTCGCCCCGTAGCCTTGCTTCACCCTGCGGTGCCCGGTTCAGGGCTGGGTGCCCTCGCTGGCGGCGAAAATGCGGGCCGCAAAGCGCTCAAAGGCTTCGCGGCATTCCTGCACCCGCGCCTGTGCCTGCTCGGCACGGGCGGCCCCGAACATGTCACGCTGGCTGATCCTGGCCAGCCAACTTTCCAGCCGCTTGAGGCCCTCCTCGTTTTCCTCCAGTTCGGCGAAGGTGAAGTTGCAACGCTCCGTCTCGTACCGTATCTCCTCCAGGAAGGCGGCACACTGTTCCAGCAACTCTGCGTACTCCACATCGCGTTCGGCGTTGAAACGGGCGATGACCTTCTGCTCCTCCTCGGCGCCGGGCGCCCAGGCTAGCAGGATCACGTTCTCGCCACCCGCCTCTTCTATTTCCCGGGCTACACCGGCGAGGAGTTCGCGGTGCGCGGGTGAGTCCGGCAGCACGGCCACGGAGTTCTGCAGGTAAACGGCACCCGCCCCCTTCAGGCGACGCCAGACGGCCACCCGGTACCTGGACGGCTCGGGTGGAATCTTGTACACCATCAGCAGCCAGCCACGAGGTTCCATCCCGCTCCCCCCGCCCTGGCGTAACAGTCGCTACACCATCCTAACTCCGTAACGGCTGTTACGTCAAGCCCCGCCCCTCGGCCTGCGCCCGGGTGGATGCCGGGGCGGGAATGGGGAGTCCTCCAAAAATTGAAGGACGGCGTACTCCAGGTCTCAAGGGATTCGTCGCCACGGGGGCCCGCGTGAGGCGCTGTCCTGCAGGCTGCCAGGGGCGTCATGGCTGTGAGAAGAAGGGATTGCTGAGATCGGCGGCGAATAGCGATTGCATTATTATGTAGGGCCCGGCGCGGGCGGGGCTGACGGCGCGTGGCTTAGTCTCGGAGAGGCGGGAGAACGGTGCGGGTCGGGTTCCTGGGTCTGGGCACGGTGGGCCAGGCTGTGGTACGGTTGCTCCATGAAGAGAGGGAACGGTTGGCGGCGAATGGTCTCGCGCTCGAGCCCGTGCGGGCCCTGGTGCGGGATACCGCCCGCCCCCGGGCTGTGCCGGCCGCCCTGGAACTGACCGCCGACCCGGCACGGGTGCTGGATGCTCCCGACATCGACCTGGTGGTGGAGGTGATGGGCGGAGTGGAGCCCGCCACCTCCTACATGCTGCGCGCCCTGCGGGCGGGCAGGCCGGTGGTCACCGCCAACAAAGAGGCCGTTGCCCACCGGGGTAAGGATCTCCTGGAGGTCGCGGCCGAGGCCGGGGTCCCGCTCAGGTTCGAAGCCAGTGTGGCGGGCGCCATCCCCATCGTCCGTGCCCTCAAGGAGTCCCTGGCCGGAGACCGGGTGACCGAGATTGCGGGCATCGTCAACGGCACCTCCAACTACGTGCTGGGACTGATGGAAGAGGGCCAGGACCTGGAGGCGGCGGTGAGGATGGCGCGGGAGCGCGGCTATGCCGAGCCCGACCCCACCCGGGACCTGGATGGTTCCGACGCCGCCTGCAAGCTGGCCATCCTGGCCTCCATCGCCTTCTCCGCCCGGGTGCGGCCCGAGCAGGTGGGCACCTGTGGCATCCAGATGGTAAGCAGGGAGGACCTGCGCTGGGGACGGGAGATGGGCTACCGTTTGAAGCTGCTGGCCCTGGCCCGGCGCACGGAGGCGGGGATCGAAGCGCACGTACGGCCGACTTTCCTGCCTGTTTCCCATCCTCTGGCCGGCGTGGGCGGGGTGACCAACGCGCTCCTGGTACGCGGGGAAAGGTGCGGGGACCTGGTCTTCCAGGGGCCGGGGGCGGGCGGCGATGCTACCGCTACGGCGGTGGTGGGTGACCTGCTGGAGATCGCCCGCCGACGCCTCGTGCCGGGTGCCGGGGCTCTGGGCGCCGGGGCGGCGGAAGCTTCGGCTACGCTGGGTGCGCGAGTCCGGGAAGGCCCGTACTGCACGTGTCGGGACCAGGTGGAGGTGGTACCTCCCCACCGGTGCGTGACGGCCGCTTACCTTCACCTGGAGGTGGCCGATCGCCCCGGCGTGCTCGCCCAGGTGGCAGGCTGTCTGGCCGCCCACCAGGTGAGCATCGCCGAGGCCCTGCAGAAGGCACGTGGCGAGGGTCCCGTACCGGTACTGTTCATCACCCACCCGTCGCCCTGGGGGGCGCTGGAGGCGGCGGTGAAGGAAATCGCCGGGCTCCCGGTGGTGGCGCGGGTGGCGGGCCTCATGGCCGTCCTGGGACGGTAATGCTCCTGCAGGTGGGCCGGTGATCTTTGGTCCGCGTCGGCGGGCGTCGGGAAGGAGTAGGGGCCGGCCGTGCGCGACCGCGCCGGTCGGCCAGGAATACGCGAGTTGGAGTTGAGAGAGCGATGGGTGGGCAGGGACTGATCGCACGCTACCGTGACTTCCTCCCGGTAGGACCCCGGACTCCGGTTATCACCCTGGGGGAGGGCGATACCCCCCTGGTCCCTTCGCGGGAACTGGGTCCCCGCTGGGGCATCGACCTCTACTTCAAGTACGAGGGGGCGAACCCCACCGGGTCCTTCAAGGACCGGGGGATGACGGTGGCGGTCAGCCTGGCCGTGGAGAAGGGTGCACGCGCGGTCATCTGCGCCTCTACGGGCAATACGGCGGCGTCAGCGGCCGCTTACGCGGCGCGGGCCGGGCTGGTCTGTCTGGTGGTGCTGCCGCGGGGGGCAGTGGCCCGGGGCAAGCTGGCCCAGGCCCTGGCCCATGGGGCAAAGGTACTTGAGATCGACGGGGACTTTGACGCCGCCCTTGCGGCGGTCAGGCAGTTGGTGGATACACTGCCCGTCACCCTGGTGAACTCGGTGAACCCCCACCGTATCGAAGGTCAGAAGACGGGGGCCTTCGAGATCTGCGATTCCCTCGCAGATGCCCCGGCTTACCTGGCCATCCCCGTGGGGAACGCCGGGAACATCACCGCATACTGGAAAGGCTTCCGGGAATACCGCGAGGCGGGGAAGAGTTCGCGCCTGCCCCGCATGCTGGGGTTCCAGGCGGCGGGCGCGGCCCCCCTGGTCGAGGGGCATCCCGTCCCCGATCCCCGGACGGTGGCCACCGCCATCCGCATCGGCAACCCGGCCAGCTGGCAGGGTGCCGTGGAGGCGGTGACCGGGTCGGGCGGCCTCTTTGAAAAAGTGGAGGACGGGGAGATCATGGCTGCCTACCGCCTGCTGGCCTCGCGGGAGGGGATCTTCGCCGAACCGGCCTCCTGCGCGGCGGTGGCGGGAGTGGGGAAGCTGGCAGCGCGGGGGTTTTTCCGTCCCGGGGAGCAGGTGGTGTGCGTCCTCACCGGCCACGGCCTCAAGGACCCCGACTCCGCTGCGGCCGGGGCTCAGATCGGTGGCTCGCAGGGGTCGCTCGTCCCGGGGCCGAGTGGTCCAGGGCCGGCGGTCGCGGGGCCGCGCGTGCCCGTCCTGCCCGCACGGGTAGAGGCCCTGGCGGAAGCCATCCGCGCTGCGCTGAGCTCGGATGGGGCCCAGGAGGACGATGCGGCCTCGCCTGCCCGGGGCGGGTCGCCCGGGGAGGGCCGGCCAGGGGCTGCCCCCGGGGGTACCGGGCGGGAGGGGTGAGGGCCGTGATCGGGCGGGTGCGGGTGTCCGTGCCGGCCAGCGTGGCCAACCTGGGCCCGGGGTTTGACGCCCTCGGGCTGGCTCTGGACCTGTTCAACGTGGTAGAGGCCGAGCCCGGCGGCGAGGGCGTGCGGGTGGAGATGATGGGCGAGGCCCGGGATCTCGCCCCGGCCGACAACCTGGTGCTGGGGGCCATCCAGCAGGCCTTCGCCCTGGCGGGGACGGACCTGCCTCCTTTGCGTCTGCGCCTGACCAACCGTATTCCGGTGGGTTGCGGGATGGGGTCGTCGGCGGCGGCCATCGTGGCGGGGGTGGTGGTGGCCAACGCCCTGCTCGGTGATCCCTGGCCGCCCGAGAAGCTGCTCGCCCTGGCGACCGAGCTGGAGGGCCACCCGGACAACGTAGCCCCCGCCCTCTGGGGAGGTCTGGTGGTGAGTTGCGGCAGCGGAGACGGCGTGCGCTGGATCCGGCTGGATGCCCCCTCGGAACTGCAGGCCGTGCTGGTCATCCCGGAGATAGTGGTGCCCACCAGGGAGGCACGCCGGGTCCTCCCCGAATCGGTTCCCTTCGGGGACGCCGTGTTCAACGTGGGCCGGACGGCCCTCCTGGTGGCGGCCCTGGCCGGAAGGCGCTACGACCTGCTGCACGAGGCCATGCGCGACCGCCTGCATCAACCCTACCGGGCACCGCTGGTGCCGGGGCTGGAGGACGGCCTGCGGGCGGCGGAGCGGGCGGGGGCCCTGGGTGCGGCCCTCAGCGGAGCCGGCCCCGGCCTGGTGGCCTTTGCCGTCGGGGATGCCCGGCCCATCGCCGAGGCGGTGCAGGCGGCCCTGGCCCGCCATGGCGTGGCGAGCGCGTGGATGGTGGCCCGCCCCACCGGGTGGGGTGCCCTGGCCACCCTGCACCGTCGCTGAAGTGGTCCGGGCTGTCGCGGCGATGGTGCACCGCTCTGAAGTGGGGGATGGGTAGTTGGCGGTAGTGGTGCAGAAGTACGGAGGTACATCGGTGGCGGACATCGCGCGCATCCGCCATGTGGCCGCCCGCCTCGTGCGGGCGAAGGATGAAGGCCACGACGTGGTAGCGGTGGTATCCGCCATGGGCGACGTCACCGACGAGCTGCTCGAGATGGCGCGGCAGTTGACCGACCGTCCCTCGCGGCGGGAGCTGGACATGCTGCTTGCCACCGGCGAGCAGGTTTCCAGCGCCCTGCTGGCCCTGGCGATCAACTCGCTGGGCTACCGCGCGGTGGCGCTGACCGGGGGGCAGGGGGGGATCATCACCGATGGGGGATTCACGCGTGCCCGCATCCTGAAGGTTGATCCCGCCCGCATCCGTGAGGAGATGGCCCGCGGCAACATCGTGGTGGTGGCGGGCTTCCAGGGGGTCGGCCCCGGCAACGACATCACCACCCTGGGGCGGGGGGGATCGGACGCCACCGCGGTGGCGCTGGCGGCCGCCCTGGGTGCCCCGGTGTGCGACATCTGTACCGACGTGGACGGCGTCTACACCGCCGACCCCCGGGTGGTGCGTAACGCCCGCAAACTGCCCGTGATCTCCTACGAGGAAATGATGGAACTGGCCTACGTCGGTGCCCGGGTGTTGCAGGCGCGGGCGGTGGAGATGGCCAGCCAGCAGCGGGTGGTCATCCACCTGCGCTCGAGCTTCTCCGACGGACCCGGTACCCTGGTGAAGGAGGTTCCCGCCGTGGAAAACGCCAAACCGGTGGTGGGTGTGGTCCACGATCCCGACGTGGCCCGCGTCACCCTCCTGTCGGTTCCCGATCGCCCCGGGGTGGCCCACCGCATCTTCTACGCCCTGGCGGAAGCGGGCATCAACGTGGATATGATCGTGCAGAGCACCCGCCACGAAGCTTCGACCGACGTCCTCTTCAC
Source organism: Bacillota bacterium (assembly GCA_014360055.1). Classification (GTDB taxonomy): domain Bacteria; phylum Bacillota; class Sulfobacillia; order JACIYH01; family JACIYH01; genus JACIYH01. The sequence goes on from JACIYH010000007.1 coordinate 26,374, forward strand.
GGTGAGCCGTGCCGACCTCATGCAGGCCATGGAGATCGTGCAGGCGGTGGGCCGCGAACTGGGTGCGGGCGGGTGCGTGTTCGACGCCGGTGTGGGCAAGGTCTCCATAGTGGGGTCGGGTATGGCCACCCACCCCGGGGTGGCGGCCCGTATGTTCGGGGCCCTGGCCCGCAACGGCATCAACATCCAGGTCATCTCTACGTCGGAGATAAGGATCTCGTGCCTGATAGACGCCGCCGACCTGGAACGCGCGGTGACCGCCCTCCACGACGAATTCGAACTGGGCCTGGGCTAGATTCGCGTCGAGACTACGAGTTGCAACTCAGCCTCGGCCAGATGCGCGTCCGGACGGGATGCAACTTGGCGTCGGCCGGACCCGCGTCGGAGGCTAGGCGGTGGGGGCCAGGAACCAGTGCATCTTCTGCGGGTTCAGGTAGCGATCGGAGACGAAGTTGAGCAGTCGGCGCACCTGGGGGATCTGGTCGGTGAGGCGTGTGAGCACCGCGGAGTAACCGCTGCCGTCTGCCGCGGGGTGGGAAGCGGCCAGCCCGTAGAAGTGCCGTCCCGCCTCCTCATAATCTTCCAGGGATCGACGCTGACGGCGTCCCCGGGGCAGGCCCGCCCGCGGGGGGGCGTGCTCGGGGAAGATCCCGGGGATGAAGAGGGCCACGTCGCCCGAGCGCTTGTAGAAGGGGAAGCGAAACTCTTCTTCCACCCATTCGGCCAGCGTGGCCAGGTCGTCCAGGTCCAGGTCGCTGAAGCGGTGGCGGTACCAGGCTCCCCGCCGGCGGAAGTATACCGTGGCCGTCTGGGTGCGCACGAACGAAGCCAGCATTTCGGCCAGGTAGTCGCGCATTTCTTCGTCCTCGAGGAGAGCCCTCAGCTGATCGGCGGCGAACACGGGGATGCGGTCGCGTCCCTCGGTCTCCAGCACGAAGGACCGATCGCCCAGGTCCCGCCGGGCCTGGCGGAGAAGTACATTGAAGAGGAGGAAGGGGGATACCTTCACCACCGCTTCCCGGTCGCTGGCCAGGCGGCGGAACAGCTTCTCATCCTCCATCATGACGCTCAGGAAATCGGGTTTGTCGCGCACCATCTCCACGATCCGGTCGTGGTCGGTGCGGCGGTCGGCGCAGGTCGTCACCAGGAACCAGAGGTCCTGGTCCGAAAGGCTTTGCAACTGCTGCCTCCAGGGAGGGAGTCCCACGGGAAATCGCCTCCACCCCAATTATAGCAAGGCGGTCGCCGCGGGAACGCATCCCCCGCCGGGGTCCGCGGGCAGAGCCGGCGCGTGTGTGTGATAGGGGGAGTTACCGCTTGAGCTTCTTCGCCATCATGGTGAGTTCATTCCTGGTGGGCCTGTCGGGAGCCCTCATGCCCGGGCCGCTCACCACCCTGGCCATCGAGCAGTCGAGCCGCCTGGGTGCGGGGGCGGGGCTGGCGGTGGCGCTGGGGCATAGCCTGCTGGAACTGGTGACGGTGGTCGCCCTCGCCCTGGGCCTGGGTAGCGTGTTGGGGCAGCCGACGGTGGCAGGCGCGGTGGGACTGGTGGGCGCCCTGGTCCTCACCTGGATGGGCTGGACCACCATCAGGAATGCCCCTCAGGTGGCATCTGCCTCGTCCCGCGCAACTGCTTCTGCGGAGGTGGCCTTAGGCTCGGGTGCTACCGGCGGGGGCGCGGCGGCGGCAGGACGCCACCCGGTGTTCCGTTCCGCGGGGCCCATGGCGAGGGGGATAGTGGTGAGCCTGGCCAACCCCTACTGGTCCCTCTGGTGGGCCACCATCGGCACCACCTACCTGGGCCTGTGGGGCGGCACCCGGCTCTCCAGCCTGGCCGCCTTCTACCTGGGTCACATCTCCTCGGACATCCTCTGGATCGGCCTGCTTTCCTTGGGGGTGGCCAAAGGCGTACGTTATCTTTCCACCCGGGCCTACCGGGGCGTCCTGGTGGTGCTGGGGGGCTTCCTGATCGCGCTAGCCGTCTTTTGCCTTTACTCGGCGGTCAGGCTCCTCGGGCTGCTACGCTAGGCGCCGGGACAGTTCAAGCAGGAAGGCCCGGAAGCGGCCGATTTCTTCCTGGAACTGCCCGTTATGCCACGTATCTCCCTCCGGTATCGCCCCGTTTACGTTACCAGCGATGACCTCAAACACATCTTCCACGGCCGTGTAGAAATCGTGGAGCAGGCTGCCTATGCCGCGCAGGTCGAAGGCAGTGGGCGGGTTGCAGAGGAAGTCACGGACTTTGCGTCGCGCCTCTTCCGCGATTGCCTGCAGGGCTTCCAGTATGTAATCGATGTGACCTACGAGGGAGAGTACTTCTTCTCGACTGGCCCGCAATGTGCTCACCCCCCGTTCGCTCCGCCCGCGGCTTCCGGGGCGGTCGCCAGCAGGATGCCTTCCTTCCGGATAGCCTTGGCCAGCCACGTGGGGCAGAAGTCCAGATCCACAAGGTCCACTACGAAATCGCTGGCGCCGTTCAGCCTCGACAAAAGCGGAAGAAGTCCCTCTTGGGGAGGTGCGTCGCCGCCAGGTCGATGTCGGATCGGAGGTGGAAGCCACGAGATCGCGCGAGCGAGCCGAACAGCCATACCTCTTCCGCACCGTATTCCTTTATGAGGAGGCTGGCCAGCCCGGCGGCCACTTCTCTCCCCCGCCGCGCCCGTTCTGCGAGTCGGCGGCGCTCGGCCTTTTGTGCCTCTCTCCAGGCCCGAACGTAAACCTCCAAATCTGCCTTATCCATGATCGCACCCCAAGCCCGCCCGGGACTTCTCGTTACCATGATCATACAGGACCGCACTCGCGACCGTCAATGAGAGCGGTTTCCGCGCAGGGCGGGAGGCTCGTGCTGGTGAAACGTGCCCTTCCCCCGCAGCGTCACATGGTGGGGAGGGGTTGGGTGCGGGTCGGGACTTCGGCGAAGAGGTCGGTGAGCATGGCGGCCAGCTGGTCTTTGCGGTAGCCGGGGAGGGTGATGGCTGCACCGGGGCACTCGGCGGCGCAGGTGCCGCAGCCCCGGCACTGCACGGGGTCGATCTGGGCCACGTTGCGCTGGTTGATGAAGGGTACCCGGTAGGGGCAGACCCGTACGCAGGTCAGGCAGGCGGCACACTTCTCTTCGGTAACGGTGGCCACGATGCCGCCGGCCAGCAACTCCTCCTTGGCCAGGAGGGAGGCGGCCCGTGCGGCGGCGCCCTGGGCCTGGAAGATGGTTTCCGAGATGGACTTGGGGGCATGGGCGGCACCGCACACGTAGATGCCGTGGGAGGGGAGGTCCATGGGGCTCATCTTGGGGTGCAGTTCCAGGAAGAAACCGTGCTCGTCCAGGGGGACCTTGAGCAGGGAGGCCAGTTGCGCCACCCCTTCGGCAGGCACGGCCGCCGTGGAGAGGACCACCAGGTCGGGGTGGATGGCTATGCGGCGGCCGCTCTGCACGTCGGTGGCTGCCAGGGTGAGGTCGCCGGCCCCCGTGATCCCCACCCGCGGCGGCTCCTCGGCACGGTAACGGAGGAAGGACACGCCCCGGCGGCGGGCCTCCCGGTAGTACAGTTCCCGGGTGCCGTAGGTGCGGATGTCGCGGTACAGCACGATGACCTGGGCATCGGGGTTCAGTTCCTTCACGCGCAGGGCGTTCTTCACCGTCTGGGAGCAGCAGGTGCGGCTGCAGTACTGCTGGCCCGTGGTGCGGGAGCCCACGCAGCCGATGAAGACCATTGTACCCAGGTCCCGGACCCGGTGGGGCTGCGAGGCCAGCAACTCTTCGAATTCCAGCCGGGTGAGGATGCGGGGATCCTCACCGTAGAGGTACTCGGTGGGACGGTACTCCTCGGTGCCCGTGGCCAGGACGAGGGCGCCGTGCTCGATCTCCCTGGTCGAGCCGTCGGGCAGGTGCACCACGCTGCGGTAGTGGCCGGCGTGCCCGGAGAATTCGAGAAGCTGGGTGCCGGTGAAGACCTCGATGCGGGGGTTCTCCAGCACGCGGCTGCGCAGGTCGGCGAGCAGCGGTGCCACCGGGCCTGCCTCCAGCGTGGAGTGCAGGCGCCGTAGGATACCTCCCAACTCCGGCTGCCGCTCGACCAGGTAGGTGTGGAACCCCTGGTCGGCCAGGGAGAGGGCGGCCTGCATCCCGGCCAGCCCGCCGCCCAGCACCAGGGCGCGCGGGATCACCGGTACCGTGAAGAGGGTGAGGGGCTCCGCCCTCGCCACCTTGGCCACCGCCATGCGTACCAGGTCGGTGGCCTTGGCCGTGGCCGCTGCGGGGTCGTCGCGGTGCACCCAGGAGCACTGCTCGCGGATGTTGGCCATCTCGAAGAGGAACGGGTTGAGGCCGGCCTCGCGCAGGGTCTCCTGGAAGAGGGAGCGGTGGGTACGGATGGTGCAGGAGGCCACCACCACCCGGTTGAGCCCCTTTTCGGCGATGAGTTCGCGGATGCGGCCCAGGTGGGCCTGCGAGCACGCGTACATGGTGGCCTCGGCGTGCACCACCTCCGGCAGGGTGGCGGCGGCGCGGGCCACCTCCTCCACGTCCACCACCGAGGCGATGTTGGTGCCGCAGTGGCAGACGAATACCCCCACCCGGGGCGGCTGCCCCGCCACCGGGAGGGGAGGCGGGTATTCCTTCTTTCTGATCATCTTGCCGCGGGCATCCCGGAGGAGGGTGCCGGCCTGTGCGGCCGCGGCGCTGGCCATCATCACCGACTCGGGGATGTCGCGGGGAGCGGTGAAGCCACCCACGGCAAACACTCCCTCCCTGCTGGTCTTGACGGGGGCCAGGGGATCGACGGCGGCAAAGCCGTGGCGGTCCAGGGCGATGCCGGCGGCCCGCGCCAGTTCCCCCGCCGCGGCCGGGGGACGGGCGGCGGTGGCCAGCACCACCAGGTCGAACTCTTCCTGGTGCAGGCGGCCGTCGAGCCAGTACCTGATCACCAGGTTGCCGGTGACGGGGTCTTCCTTGAGGGTGGAAATCATGGTGGGCAGGTAGCGCACGCCTCTCCCCTCGGCGGAGAGCAGATACTTCTCGAACCCCTTGCCCACCGCCCGCAGGTCGCCGTAGAACACCGTGATCTCGGTTTCGGGGTGGTGATCCTTGACCATGATGGCCTGCTTGGTGGCGTACATGCAGCACACCGAGGAGCAGTAGGGGATGTGGCCGTCATCGCGCGAGCCGGCGCACTGGATGAAGGCCACCCGGTGCGGCACCTTGCCGTCGGAGGGCCGCTCCACGTGGCCGCCGGTGGGGCCGGTGGCCGAGAGCAACCGCTCCAGTTCCTGGCCGGTGACCACGTTACGGTAGATGCCGTGACCGTAAGCGGGGACGGTGGCGGCGTCGATGAGGTCGAATCCCGGGGCCAGCACCACCGCACCCACCTCGAGTTCCACGGTGGCGGGTCCATCGCCGTGGCGGACGGCGTTCTTCTGGCAGGCCGACTCGCACTGCAGGCACTCCGAGCAGATGCCGCAGTCCAGGCAGCGGGAAGCCTCCCGGCGGGCCTCTTCTTCGGTGTAGGGGAGCACCACCTCCGCGAAGCTCCTCACCCGGGAGGCGGGATCCAGCTTGCGCGGGCGCACCCGGCGCTGGCGGGCCACGCCGGAGGTGTCGAATTCCAGGTGGGCGATCTCCTCCAGGAGGGGACGGGCGCTGCGCCCGGCCCGCAGGTCCTCGCCCTGCAGGAAGCGGTGGATGGACTCGGCCGCCTCCTTCCCGGCGGCCATCGCCTCGATCACGGTGGCGGGGCCGGTGACGGCGTCACCGCCGGCGAACACGCCCGGCAGATTGGTGGCCAGAGTCACCGGATCCACCACCAGGGTGCCCACCGGGGTGCGGATGAGTCCGGAGTCGGCCAGGAACACCTGGTCGGGGGCCTGGCTGACGGCGGTGATCACCGTCTGGCAGGGCACCTCGAGCTCCGAACCGGGGATGGGTACCGGCCGCCGGTGGCCGCGGGCGTCGGGGTCCCCCAGGCGGTTGCGGATCAGGCGCAACCCGGTCACGCCTAAGTCCTCGCCGCGGTGGCCGTCCTCCGGCGCGCGGGCGCGGCCGTCGCCCAGCACGGCCACCGGGCTGACCAGGAACACGAAGCGCACCCCTTCCTCGCGGGCTTCCTCCACCTCTTCGGGGAGGGCGGTCATCTCCTCGGGGGAGCGGCGGTAGTACACGGTGACCTCTTCGGCCCCCAGGCGCAGGGCGGTGCGGGCGGCGTCGATGGCCGTGTTGCCGCCGCCGATCACCGCCACCTGCTTCCCCACCCGCAGGGGCTGGCCCAGGTTGGCCAGGCGCAGGAAGGTGACGCCGTGATACACCCCCGGCAGGTTCTCCCCCGGCAGGCCGATGAAGAGGGGCTCGTGGGCCCCGATGCCCAGGAAGACGGCCCGGAACCCCATCTCGAACAACTGCATGAGCGGTAGCTGGGGTCCCACCGCCACCCCGGTGCGGAACTCCACCCCCATGCGGCGGATGAGGTCGATCTCGGCGTCCAGCAGGTCCTTGGGCAGGCGGTAGGGCGGGATGCCCACCCTCAACATGCCTCCCAGCACGGAGAGGGCCTCGAAGACGGTGACGGGGTAACCCCGGCGGGCCAGGTGGTAGGCGCAGGCCATCCCGGCGGGGCCGGAGCCCACCACCGCCACCTTCTCCGGGCGCGGCGGCTCCATGTCTTCCCGGATGATGCGGTCCAGATCTTCCACCTGGCGGAGGACGTATTCGCCCACGAAGCGCTTGATGCGGGACTTGGCCACCGGCTCATCCACGGTACCCCGCTGGCACACGGTCTCGCAGGGGTGGTGGCACACCGTCCCGCAGATGATGGGGAAGGGTATCGCCCGGCGGATGAGTCGCCACGCTTCTACGTACTTCCCCTCCCGCACCAGGGCCACGTACCCGTGGGGGTTGACCCCCGAGGGGCAGGCCTGCTGGCAGGGGGATTTCCCCCGCTTGTCGATGAGGAACTTGTTGGGTACCGCCTGGGGGAAGGGCCGATGGATGGCCTTGCGCCGGCTCAGCCCCAGGTTGAACTCATCGGGCACCTCCACCGGGCACACTGCCGTGCAGTCCCCGCAGCCCGTGCACTCCTTCTCGTCCACGTAGCGGGGACGGCGCAGCAGCCTGGCCCGGAAGTGGCCGGGCCCCCCGTCGAGGTTCTGCAGGGTGGTGAGGGTGTGAATCTGGATGTTGGGGTGATTGAGGCACTCGGTCATGCGGGGCCCCAGCAGGCACATGGCGCAGTCGTTGGTGGGAAAGGTCTTGTCCAGCTGGGCCATGCGTCCCCCCAGGCTGGCCCCCGATGTGACCAGGTGAACAAAATAGCCGCCCTCGGCCAGGTCCAGGGCGGCCTGCATGCCGGCGATCCCGCCGCCGACGACCAGTACGGAGCCCAGTGGTTCGGTCACGGACATCGACCCCCCGAGATGCGTCCGGTTGCTCGTCCATGTGCCCCGCTTCTCATGCACCGCTACCATTATACCTGCAATCCCAAATTTTACGCAAATTAGTGCCTGGGAGGACAATCGCACAGTTTTTGCTGGTCATGTACCGCGTGGATCGAGTCACAACAGCCATCTTCGCGGGCCGTGGTGCACGGGTCGGTCCTCGGAAAGGTGAGTGTGCGCACGCGAACAATCGCAGGGCCGTTGCATAAGTTTTCATCCCTCGCACGCCGGGGGAATTTCTATGTCATGATGTACGACGCCGACGTGGGCACACCGCCGCCCGTGTGACCGATGCCGCCCCCGCGCGCCGCCTTGCGGCAGCGCAGGCCACCCGGGGGCACTGCGCAGGAACCGGTAGGGTGGTGGCGAACCTGTGAGGCGTGGGGGGGATGAAGATGGGCGAGCGGCGAACCGGGCGGAACTGGCGCTGGTTGCTCCTCGTGTTGGTGCCGCTGCTCCTGCTGGGGACGTCGGTAGGGGCGGCGGTGGTGGCCCTGGGGCTGCAGGCCGACCTGGACGCCTACCGGCCGGTGGACGTGGGTCCCCTGGCTGGGGGGGAGGAGAGTGCGCGCCTGGCCCGCCGGGTCGTGGTCGTGGTGGTGGACGGGCTGCGCGTGGATATGTCCCGTCAGATGCCCTTTGTAGAGTCGCTGCGCGGGCGGGGGGCCTGGAGCATCCTCACCACCGGACAGCCCTCCTTCTCCAAACCCGGCTATGCCGTTCTCTCCACGGGCACCTGGCAGGAGTACCACGGCGTGACCATGAACAGCCACCCCGGGCACGTCGACGTGGAGACGATCTTCTCCGTGGCGCGGCAGACCGGCCTGCGCACGGCGCTCTTCGGATACACCTACTGGGGCGAGATCAACCCGGCTGTGGACGAGGGACTGGTGGGGGACTACCCCGATCACGAACTGTATGCCCGCGCGCGTGCTTCCCTTGAGGCGGGGCAGAGTGACCTGACCTACGTGCACCTGAGCGCCGCTGACACCGCCGCCCATGAGGGGGGAGGCGCCCTGGCCCAGGAGTACCTGGAGGCCGCGCGTGAGATAGACGGGATGATCGCCGGTCTGGCCTCCTGCCTGGACCTGAGCAAGGACGTGCTGGTGGTGACGGCCGACCACGGCCACCTCGACCGCAACAACCAGGGCGGCAGCGGCCACGGGGGCTGGGAACCGGACGTGACCACGGTCCCCCTGGTCATGGTGGGGGCGGGCGTGCGGCAGGGTGAGATCCCCGCCGGCCGGCAGGTGGACGTGGTCCCTACCGTGGCCACCTTGCTGGGAGTTCCCGCCCCCGCCCAATCCCTGGGGAGGGTACTGTGGGGGGCGCTGGACGTCCCCGAGGACGTGCGCGCCGACAAGGAAGTTAAGCGGGCGGCTCAACTGGTTGCATACGCCCGGGCCTACGTCGCCGCCCTGTCCCCGGAGACTGTTCGCCCTCCCGAGGCGGTGACCGCCACCTCGGGGTCACCGCCGGAGCAGGCCGCGACCACGTCGGGGGCACCGGCAGAGCAGGTGGCGGGGCCTCCCGACCGCCTGGGGGAAGCGACGGCCGTCCTCGAGCAGGCTCGCACGCGGCTCAGCGAGTCATCATATGCAGAGGCCTTCGCGCTGGCGGGCGAGAGTATGGCCAGGGCCGAGCGGGCCATGGCGGCGGCCCGGTCTCGCCTGGTGTGGGGCAGCCGCTGGCCCCGTCTACCCTTCCTGCTCGTCCCCCTGGTCATCCTGGGGCTACTCATCTGGAAGAAGCGGGGCGCCCTCTTGGAAATGCTGGCCTGGGGAGTCGCCTACCTGGTGCTGTACCATGTGTTCTACGCCTGGGTGTTCGGAGATACGTACTCGCTGAGCGTGTTCCCCGACGGGTCGCTGCCCACCATGTGGCGGCTGTTCGGCCTCCCCGCCTACCTCGCCCTGACCATCATCCTGGTGGTGGCGCTCTGGCGGGGCACGGCGACTTCCCGGGCGGAAGGCGGATTCAGCGGGCGGCAGCAACTGGTCTGGCTGGTAGAGAAGGCCGTGCTGGCACCTTATGTGGTCCTGGGGCTGTCGGTGGCGGCAGGCCTTTTTGTGATAGGTGCGGAGCTGGGATCGTACCTGCCCCCGTTTCGCCTCAATTTCCTCTACTTCTGCGCCCTGCTGCAACTCCTGTGGCTGGGCCCGGTGGCGCTCCTGGGGCCCCTGGTCACCTGGCTGACCACGGCCAGGCGCCGCCCCACCTCCCGCGCCGTCTCCACCCCCGCCGCGGATACCGGACAGGCGTCCGGCCCGGTCAGATGACACCCAGTTCCCGGCCCGCCCGGGCGCATGCCTCCAGGGTGAGGTCCAGGTCCTCCCGGGTGTGGGTGGCCATCACACTCAGGCGCACCCGGGACAGTTTCCGTGACACGGCGGGATAGAACACCGGGTTGACGAAGATGCCCAGTTCATGCAGCCGGCGGGCCATCTCGTTGACCTTGTAGTCATCGCCAATGATGAGGGGTACGATGGCGGTCTGGGCGTTGCCCAGGTTGAAGCCCAGGGCGCGCAGGTTTCCCGTCAGGTAGCGGATGTTGTCCCACAGTTGCTCCCGCAGTTCCGGTTCCGTCTCAATCACGTCCAGGGCGGCGAGGACGGAGGCGGTGACCGCCGGGGGCAGGGCGGTGGAGAACATGTACGGCCGGGCGAAAATGCGCAGGTAGTCGATGACCTCGCGCCTGGAAGCTACGAAGCCGCCCACGCCACCCAATGCCTTGCTGAGCGTGCCGAAGACCACGTCCACCTGACCCTCGACGCCCCAGTACTCGGGTGTCCCCCGCCCGTGCTTCCCGATGACGCCGGTGGCATGGGCCTCGTCGATCATAAGGCGGGCCCCGTGACGCCGGCAGATGGTGATGAGTTCGGGCAGCGGGGCGATGTCACCGTCCATGCTGAAGACCCCGTCCACCACCACCATCTTGCCGCGGAACTCGCCCCCGGCCCTCTCTAGGATCCGCTCCAGGGCGCGCAGGTTCAGGTGCGGGAATACCTTGCTGGTGGCGCCGGACATGCGGCAGCCGTCCACTATGCTGGCGTGATTCAGGATGTCGTTCACGACCAGGTCGCCCGGGCGCAGCAGGCCGGCCAGCGCTCCCAGGTTGCCGGCGTACCCGGCCGCGAACACCATGGCGTCCTCGCAGCCCTTGAACGCGGCCAGCCGTTCCTCCAACTGGCGGTGGATGCTCATGGTCCCCGCTAGCAGGGGGACGCTTCCCGCTCCGGCACCATACTCCCTGGTGGCGCGAACGGCTGCCTCCACCACGCGCGGGTGGGAGGTGAGCCCGAGGTAGTTGTTGGACGCCATCATGACCATCTCGCGGACCTGACCGGTGAAGGGGTCCCGGATATGTACCCGGTGACCCGAACTGGAAACCAGGGTGCGCCGGTACAGGTCGTGCTGCCGGGCGCGTATCTCGGCCAGGTAACCGGCGAAGGCACGGGCCTTGCCGAAAACGTCCTCGTCCTCCCACTGGAAATAGTCGGCCAGGCTGGCGCCGATCCTTTCCTCCTCAACCGTCGCCCGCGCGGCGGCATCTCTCGCGTGCACGTCCCCCGGCGCCAGGCCCTCGGCCGTCGCGTCCGGCCCCCGGGGCACCCTAACCCTGGCCTCCGCGACTCCGGGCACCGGAGCCTCGATCGCACTCTCCCTCTCGCCGGTCCGCATCGGTCATCCTCCTGTGCACAAACTTGTGCTCAAGGGGAATGATAGCACACCCGCTACCCCGGCGCAACCCCCCCTCAAACCCCCTCTCAAACCGCCGGTCTGCCTCGGGAGGCGTTAAGGTCGCCTCAGGGGTGTCCAGGTCCGCCTCCGGCGGTGTTGAGGTCCGCGTCAGGGGGTGTCCTTCATTTTCTGGACCACGGCGTCCGCCAGTTTTTGAAGGACGGTGGCCCGCGCCGGTACCGGGGTGCCCTTCAGCAGGCCGGGGCCAGCCGGCCTGGCAGGTAATCGGCGGGGCTAGGACATGTAAGGGGGAGAATCAATATGGGCAGCGTCGGAGGGACCCCGGCCGATTCCGCTACTGCGCCGCCCGGAGAGTGCGCTGGCGCTACCGGGCGGACGGCCGTCAGTCGAACACGAAGGCGGCCTTCACCACACGGCTGTTCTTCTTGTCCGTTAGGGTCTGGAACGCTTTGCGGTACTCCCGCAGGCGGAAACGGTGGGTCAGCAGGGGAGAGAGATCCACTTCCCCGCGGGCCATGAGGTCGAGAGCGACGGCGTAGGTGCGTACCCGGGCCCCCCGGTACTCTTCGGTGCTGTAGCAGAAGGAGCCCACCACCTGCAACTCCTTCAACCAGATAAAGCTCCAGTCCACGCTGCGGGGCACGGAGGCGAGGCCCACCAGCACGACCTTGCCTCCCCGGCCCCCGAAGCGCAGGGCGTCATCTATACTGCCTGACGAGCCCACGCACTCGTAAACCACGTCCGCTCCGTTCTCCAGGACGGGCTTGCCGATCATGGTCTTGAGGGTCCGCGTGCCCAGGGCATCGGCCATCCGGTTGACGTAGCCAGGGCCGGTGCGCACCACCTCGTCTGCCCCGTACTGACGTGCCAGGTCGGCCTGGAACCCGTGACGGGCCAGGACCACGATGCGGCCCCGGTGCCCCAGGGCCCGCAGCCCCGCCACCACGCCCAGACCGATGACGCCCGCGCCCACCACCAGCGAGGTCTGGTCCGGCGCGGGATAGTGACGCATCAGGGCGTGGAGCGACGAGGCGAAGGGGTCGACCAGCACGGCCTGCTCGTCCGTCACGTTGTCGGGCACATGCAGGAGCTGGCTGCGGTGGGCGAGGAAATAGGGGCTCCACCCTCCCCCGGTATCGCGGCAACTGCCGGTGAGCATACCCGGGGAAAGGTTCCCGCGGGTGAAGTTCTCGCAGATGGAGTGGTCCCCTCGTTCACATAACCGGCAGCGCGGGGATATCCCGCGCACCTCGCAGGGCAGCATGGGATCGACCACCACGCGATCGCCCACGCGGAAGCCCGTCACCTCCGCGCCTGCCTCGGCCACCGTCCCCACGTTCTCGTGACCGATGGTGAAGGGGAAGGAGGCAAAGGGGGAGGTGGAGGGACTGTCGTGCAGCAGGATGAGGTTCATGTCGCTGCCGCAGATGCCGGAGTACCTGGTCTTAACCCTGACCCACTCCGGTCCCGGTAGGGTGGGTTCCGGCACCTGGCGGTAACGCAGGCAGGCCAGGGGACTCCAGAAAACCCCCTTCCAGATGCCCCCCAGGGCCTTGCTCACCAGCCACCTGGGTACGCTGTCCACGAACTGGAGCGCCTCCACGGGCATCACCTCACGGTGCGTTTTCTGCCCAGAGGTTCGGGGGCGGACCCCGTTTTCCTGCCGGTGGTGGCCCTGCGGGCGGCAGGAAAGCGGCCGGGGGCCGGCGTATCCTGGCTGGTGAGCGGGCAGCAGGATCCGGGCAGGACGGGAGGGCTCGCCATCCTGTACGGGAGGTGTTTCCCTTGGTAGTCCTGTCCGGTCGCGCCACCTCGCTACCAGCATCACCCATCCGCGCCATGATGGCCCAGGCGGCGCGGTACCCCGATGCCGTCCGCCTGGAGATGGGCGAACCCGATTTCACCACACCCGAGCCATATATGGAGGCCGCCTTCGCCGCGGCCCGCCGGGGTGCCACCCACTACACGCCCACCGTGGGCATCCCCGAACTGCGCCGCGCCATCGCCGAAAGGGTGCGGGCCGACTACGCCCTGGAACTCGACCCGGACCGGGAGATCCTGGTGAGCGTGGGGGCGGTGGGTGCCCTGACGGTGGCCTGCCTGGCAGTCGTGCAGCCGGGGGACGAGGTGCTGGTCCCCGATCCCGGCTGGCCGGTGTACCGTGCCCAGGTGGCCCTGGCGGGTGGGGTGGTGGTACCGGTCCCGCTGCGGGAAGAGAACGCATTTCACATGCGCCCCGAAGACATTGAGGCCCGTATCACCCCGCGTACCCGCGCCCTGATCATTAATACACCCCACAATCCCACGGGAGCAGTCCTGGGAGAGCACGAGTTGCGGGAGATCGCAGAGGTTGCCTACCGCCACGGGCTGGTCGTCATCTCCGATGAGGTCTATGAGAAGCTGCTGTACGACGGCCGCCGCCACTTCCCCCTGGCCGGTATCCCCGAGGTGCGGCGGCAGGTGATCACCATCTCGGGGGTGTCCAAGACTTACGCCATGACGGGTTGGCGGCTGGGGTACGCCCACGCCGTACCCGAGATCATTTCCGCCATGGCCCGCATCCAGGAGTGCCTGGCCTCTTGCACTTCTTCGCTATCCCAGCACGCCGCCCTGGCCGCCCTCTCCGGCGACCAGGGTCCGGTGGCCGAAATGCACGCCCAGTATGACCGGCGGCGGCGCTTCCTGGTTGAGGGGCTGAACCGTCTGCCGGGGATCTCGTGCCTTCTGCCCGAGGGTGCCTTCTACGTCTTCCCCAGCGTGCGGGCCCTGGGTCGCACCTCGGCGGAGCTGGCTCAGGAGTTGCTGGTGCGGACGCGGGTGGTCACCGTCCCGGGTTCGGGATTCGGTGAGGCCGGCGAAGGGTACCTGCGGCTGAGTTACGCTACTTCGCTGGAAGCCCTCGAAGAAGGTCTGCGGCGCCTGGAACGCTTCCTCGGGTGAGCCAGACGCCTGGTTCACCCGAGCCGCCACCCGGGGGAAGGCCACTTCCGGGCGCGTATCGGCCGGTCCAGCCCGGGCCGCGATCCGGGGGCCAAATGCGTTGCCGACTCCCACCAGGATCACATGGGCGAGGCCGAACAGGGGCGGAATCAGGGGGGAGTGGCACCCGGCCATGGCCAGGGCCCTGCCTGCCGCGGACTCGACCCCCACCGCTGTGAGTTGGGAGGCCGTGGTGTACCGTCCGCGCAGTCCCTGCGCCAGACCGCCCACATGCCGTCCAGGCTTAGCGCCACTGCCAGCCCCACCAACCACATCTTTGGACCCCCTTGGGCTGCAACCTGCCTGCGTGCGGACGGTACCGCTCTATGCACATCAGAGGGCAGAGGGGGCCAGACTTCCCGAGTGTTCGGTATTTACCCGAGTGGCCCGAATGGCAGCAGGAAAATGGTCTGATACGGCGAATAGGCTAGGAAAAGGTTAGGGCGCGAGGGATGCCCACTGTGTGGTGGGGGTGGGCGGTGCTGGTCGCGGTGCGGGCGCCTGGGCACGTTCCTGGTTTGGTCGGGCAGTACGGAAGGGGGGTCTTAAGATGAGGAGACCAGGGGTTGCCGTGATCGCGGTGTTGTTGGTAGGATTGCTTGTGTTGGGAGCGTCGTGTGCGCAACGGCAGCAGGCCGAAAAGAAGCCGACGGTTGAAACGCGCACTCTGGTTGCTCTGTTTCCCTTGACTGGAGTTCTCTCTACCTTCGGCGAGAACGCTAAGGTGACTGCTACTCTGGCCACCAAAGACGTGAACGAGTGGCTCGAGCGGGAAGGGAAGCCGTGGAGACTGGATCTGAAGATTGAGGATACGGCCACCGACCCTCCCACCGCATTACAGAAGATGAAGACCTGGTTCGGCACGGGAGTCAAGTTCTTCATCGGTCCTTATGCAAGCGGTGAGTGCAAGGAGTGCCTTACCTTCGCCAATGCCAACAAGATACTGTTCGTGGCTTCATCGTCGACTTCTCCGGCCCTGTCCATTCCCAATGACTCGTTGTTCCGGTTCTGTCCCGATGACCTGGTTCAGTCTCCGGCTGTTGCCCGTACGGCATGGGAAGCGGGAGTCAGGCACCTGATAATCAGCTGGCGGGGTGACACCTGGGGAGACGGACTGCAGAAGGGTATCTCCGAAGCCTTCCCCAAGCTGGGGGGAAAGGTGTATCCCAAGGGCATAAGGTACGATCCGGGGCTGGAAGACTTCCCGAAGGAG
This sequence comes from Bacillota bacterium, assembly GCA_014360055.1. Classification (GTDB taxonomy): domain Bacteria; phylum Bacillota; class Sulfobacillia; order JACIYH01; family JACIYH01; genus JACIYH01. The sequence goes on from JACIYH010000007.1 coordinate 41,690, forward strand.
GCCGCACTCCTCAACGATTACGTGAATGATCTGGTCCGGCAGGGCGTACCCAAGAGCCAGATCGGCATCGTTCTGATTGCCTTTGAGGAAGTTGCGCCCTACATGGCCGCTGCGGCCAAGTACCCTGTCCTGAAAGAAGTCCCGTGGTTCGGCACCGATGGAACCGCTCACTCGGCCGCCCTGCAGAAGCACTCCGTTGCCGGGCCTTTCGCGGCCAAGGCCAGGTTCGTCAGCACCATGTTCGCACCGGGCGCAGCGGAGAAGTCGCGTTTCGATTACGTGAAGGATCACGTCCAAAGTGTGCTGAACAGAGAGACAGACGCATACTCGTACAACGTGTATGACATGGTCTGGTGCCTCGCCCTGTGCATGGATGAGGTCGGTTACGATTCGGAAAAGGCCATGGCCATCCTGCCTCGTGTAACCGACCAATGGACGAAGGTGAACGGGGCCAGCGGACACGTAGTGCTCAACGAGGCCGGAGACAGGGCGTTCGCCGACTATGAGCTGTGGTACCTGAGCGAGTCCGGCGAGTGGGAGAAGATTGGAATCTGGCGCGGGCAGACCGACACGGTGGACTGGATAAAGAAAATTTACTGATGCAGGGCCCTGTGGGAGGGGTTGGGGCAGTTCCTCAACCCCTCTCTTGTGCTAGGAGTGGTCAAGCGGTGAAGGATTTGCTTGTTAGTGAGAATCTGACTAAGACGTTCGGTGGCCTGGTGGCCGTCAACCAGGTCAGTTTGACGGTGAAGGAGAACAGCCTCACCCTCCTCATCGGACCTAACGGAAGTGGGAAGACGACGTTCATAAACTGCTGTACCGGCATTTTGAAGCCGGATGGAGGAAAGGTACTGTTCGATGGGCAGGACATCTCCGGGTGGCCTCCCCACCGCATATGGGAAGTCGGGTTTGTGAGAACATTCCAGATACCGTGTCCTTTCCAGGGACTGACCGTCCTGGATAATGTCCTCGGGGCGATGAGGAACGCGGGCGAATCCCCCCTCAAGGCCGTGGCCAAGACCAGGTGGGTCGAGCAGGAGGAAAGGAATGTGGAGAAGGCCCTGGACATCCTGGGCAGGGTCGGGCTCGACAAACACTGGGATAAACCGAGCTATACCCTGGGTGCGGCGCACCTGAAGATGCTCGAGGTAGCCCGGGGGTTGGCCGCTGGGGCGCGACTCATAGCACTGGACGAGCCTATCGGTGGTGTTGACCCGGCACGGGCCGATGAGATTCTGTCGTACGTCAGCGGACTCAAGGAGCTCGGACTGACCTTCCTGGTCGTCGAGCACAGGATCGATATCGCCGCCTCTTACGCGGATTACGTGTACGCGCTGGACCGGGGGACCCTCATAGCCAAGGGAACACCCGGCGAAGTGCTGAACGATCCCAGGGTCATAGACGTCTATTTGGGGCGGGAGGAAGCATGTTGAATATCAACAGGCTGTACGCCGGGTACGGGAAGTTCAAGGTCCTGTTCGACCTCGAGATGGAGGTACCCGCCAACGAAATCACGGTGGTGGTCGGACCCAACGGCGCCGGAAAGACCACTCTTCTGAACAGCATTATGGGTGTTGCCACGGTCTTCTCCGGGGACGTGGTGTATCAAGGAAAGCGGATAACGGGTACCCCTCCCCACAAGGCCGCCCGGATGGGGATATCTTACGTGCCCCAGATGGGCAATGTCTTCGCTGGCCTGAGTGTCAGCGAAAACCTGCAGATGGCAGGTTACTGGATGGGGAAGAACGAGTTGAACAACAGGGTTGACCAGGTTTTGGACATGTTTCCTGTGCTGAGGCAATTCATAGGCCGGAAGGCGGGAACCCTGAGCGGTGGCGAGCGCAGGATGCTCGCCATAGCTATGGGGCTGATGAGGACGCCAAAGCTCATGCTGCTGGACGAATTGAGCACGGACCTGGCTCCCATTATCGCCAAGAGAGTCATGAACGAGGTGGCCAGGCTCAGAAACGAGCTGGGCATAACGGTTTTGCTGGTGGAGCAGATGGCTAAACGGGCGCTGGAGATAGGGGATACGGCCTACCTGCTGGTAAGCGGGCAAGTGAGGTTCAGGGGCAAGGCCGGCGATCTACTTCGCGATCCAGAACTATCCCGGGTTTATTTGGGAATCAAGGAGTCGTGACGACACGCAGGGGGCGCGTGCCCGGAGGGAGCAAGCGAGATGGCACCGTGGTTGGCGAGCGGTTTAGTCTACGCGAGCGCGCTGGCACTGACTGCCGGCGGTATCACGCTACTTTATATCACTACGCGAACCTTCAATTTCGCCCATGCGAGCATGGCTACGTGGGGATTCTACGTTGCCTACACGGGCACCGTGCTGTACGGCGGCAGCCCATACAGGTATTTCCCCCTCTCCTTTCTGTTTGGATCGCTCCTGGGCGTTGTATGCTATGTGGGTCTCAACAGGCCTCTGCTGCGCCGCCGCGCAGCGGAGATAACGCTCATGATGTCGACCCTCGGTTATGATCTGGTGCTGCTGTCGGGTATTCAGATTTATTGCGATTACCTGACGCATACCTTCAGGTTGTTCCCGCGCAGAGTGACCATGAGTTCCTATGACGCGGAGATATTCGGGATGAGTGCGTCTCCCCTCATCCTGCCGCTGACCGCCATCCTGATCTTGACTGTTTTTCACCTGTTCCTGGCGAAGACAAAGTTCGGGATCTCCATGAGGGCTACTATCGAGAACCCCCTCCTGGCTGGCGTTTCGGGCATGAACTCGGACAAGGTGTACCTGGCCGCCTGGGTAGTTGGGGGCGGGATGGCCTCGCTGGGAGGTGCGTTCATGTCCATGGCCATGACCGGGACGCCGGTCATGGGCATGATGACGCTCCCGTTCATGTTTGCTGGTGCCATTCTGGGTGGTCTCTACAGCTTATACGGCGGAATCCTGGGAGGCTTTCTCGTTGGGCTGGCAGAGTACGGCGCTGTGTACTACCTGGCCATGCTGGGCGGGCCGTGGGTGCTGGGATACCGGATGGCCATACCCCTTCTGATAATGGCCATTGTATTGCTCGTATTTCCCAGTGGGCTCGCCGGTCTTCCCTGGGGTTCCCTACCGCGGAAACTGGCCGGGGCGATGAGGGGTGTGAAGTCGTGACCATCAAAAGCGCAGCCGGGACGCGGGCACCGGAGATACTGAGGAGGAGGGAAGTGATCATTACCCTCCTCGTGCTGGCTGTCCTGGCTTACATCTTTTTCACGGGCGGGGTTCCGCTCCTGTTGACAATCCTCCTGGACTTCGCCATTTTCTCCATAGTCACTCTGAGCCTTAACCTGGAAGTGGGTCACACCGGGATTTCCCAGTTCGGACGGGTGATAGCCGTTATCGCCGGTGCTTTTGCCGTGGGAGCGGTTCCCGGCAGGCTGCTGGCCTGGTTCATGGGCCTCCCCCATGGGGCGGAATACGCCGATGATGCCGTAAACTATACGGTGGTACCGAAGTTGACCGAACTGCTGGCCTCGAGTGTGGTGCTGTCCGTTGCTTTCCTCCTCTTCAGCCTGATTCTGGCGGCGGTATGCGGTGCCCTGGTGGGATGGTTAACTTCCAGGCCCGCCATCAGGTTGAAGGAGGCTTACCTGGGGATATCTCTCCTCGCTTTTGGAGATTTGATGATGTGGGTGGGGCATAACTGGGAGCCGCTGGTGGGCGGCACAACGGCTGTGTTCATCCCGGACCCCTTCCGCGTGGTGTGGGCTTACAGGTTTCCGGCGGCGGTGGGCACGGCCCTCGTGCTAGTTTTTCTCACCTACGTGCTGGTGCGCAGGCTGACCAAATCCCCATTCGGTAGGGCCCTTAATATGATCAGAGATTCTGATGTGGCAGCTGCCGTTTGCGGCAAGGACATGGTGAAGCTACGCACCTACAGCCTCATGATAGGTTCGGCGCTGGCGGCCGTAGGGGGAGCATTCTACGTAATTTACGCAGGCACGTGTACTGCCGTGGGCTTCACCAGGCTAACCTGGACCTTCTGGCCCTGGGCATATATGATGCTGGGCGGGATTGGGAGCGACGTCGGCATCTTGCTGGGGGTCCTGGTGCTGGTCGTGGCGAGAACCCTGATCCTCATTAACCGGACTACCCTGTTCGGTTTTCTGATGGCCTGGGGAATTGACCCCATGTGGCTGGAGTATGCCCTCCTTGGTCTCGTCATTATCGTCGTGGTCCTCTTCATGCCCCATGGCCTGGTGCCCGCCAAGGTGGAGCCGGTGCTGCCAGTCGAGAGGGTAAGGCAGGTGGCCGAGAGGCGCCCCTCAGAGCAGCCTGACTCCGCCTAGGGGCGATGGAGGTTGCGGGCGGGCGGTACCGTCTGATGGCTAGCGGCGGTGGAGGTTGCGGGCGGCCACGAAGGCCAGGCCCCGCTCGGTGAGGGCGCGGGCGGTGCGGTTCACCGCCTCGTGCTTGTCGAGGTAGTTGCGTTCCAGGTGGGCCATGTCGCCCGCCGCCAGGATTTCCTCCTTAGAGCGGAAGTAGTCCAGGATGTCGGAGGGGTGCTCGCGGGTGACCTCCACCTCGGGGTCACCGCCCTCGTGTTTGGCGGAGATGTTGGGTACGCGGGTGGCCAGGTCCAGCAACTCGTCGCGGCGGTTGTAGGGCTGGCGGACGATGCTCTTGTGGGTCTCGGTGATGTGGTGCTCCAGGCGTACCCGGTCCTCCAGGCCAAGCCTCCTCCTCACCAGGGAGCACAGCTCCAGGGTGCGGTTGTCCACCGAGTTGCTCAGGTTGAGGCCGGCCAGGGGGGTGGAGCCGTCTGCCCGCGCGAAGAGGCGGGCCATCATGAGGGTCCAGAGGAAGAAGTAGGGGTTGTCGTGCCCCGCGTACACCGACACTTTGAAGCTGATGTCTACGCCCAGCCGGTAGAGCATGAATGCGAGGAGGATGGTGCCGAAGTTGAAGTTGAGGACCTGGGGGATGCCGTACTGGGTGTAGTAGTAAAGGAACTCGTCCACCCACTGCAGGGCGTGCTCGTTGGGCTGCCCGATCCCGGCGAAGTAGCCGGTGATGGTCTCCGGCCCGCCCAGGTGGACGTTGGAGCCATCGGTACCCTTGGTGTCGAGGGTCTCCACGTAGGTCGCCCCGATGATCTGCATGGCAGCCGCCACCGCCAGGAGGTCGCCCTGATCGGCCTCCTGTTCCTTCATCCTGCGCACGCGGATGTAGCGTCCCGGCATGATTTCCTGGCGGTCGATGGCCTGCCTGGCCTCGGCGATCAGCCAGGGGAAGTACTGCAGGGCGCTGATCTCCAGGGTCACCGCCCGGGCCTCATCGAAGGACATGCCGTCAGCCCGCTCCCCCAGTACCTGGCGGCGGTAGCGGGAGATGCTGATGAAGGCTCCCTTGTCCCTCTCCGCCATCAGCCACTCCAGGTCCTTGAGGTAGGGGGAATCCAGGTTGCGCAGCCGGGCCAAGAGGTTGGGTAGCTGCCGGGCCTCCCGGGCCCGGGCATTGATCTCCTCGGGCGTACCGTACTTGGCTATCACTCCCAGCAGGTCGTTGATGAGCGGGTTGTCGGGATCGAGCAGGAACCGGTTGAGTTCCTCCAACACGGAGGCGTCCAGGCGCAGACGGTCCCTCACCTTTTCTCACCCTCCCTGACCAGGCTTTCCAGACGGGCGGCCTCGCCCGGCTTCATGGTGTAGCAGTGCTCGGGGGCGGGGAAGCGCCCGGCCGCCACGTCATCCATGTACTCGCGGAAGGCCTTCAGGATGACGCCGTTGAGGTCTGCGTACTTCTTCACGAACTTGGGCGTGAAGGCCTCGAAGAACCCCAGCATGTCGTGCACGATGAGCAACTGCCCGTCGCAATGGGGGCCCGCGCCGATGCCGATGATGGGGATGGAAGCCCGTTCCGTGACGATCCTTCCCACCTCGGGCGGCACCGCTTCCAGGAGGATGGCAAAAGCCCCCGCCTGCTCCAGGATTTTGGCATCCTCTACCACCCGCAGGGCCGTCTCCACGTCCCGCCCCTGGGCCTTGAACCCTCCCAGTTGGGCGATGGACTGAGGCGTGAGCCCCAGGTGCCCCATCACCGGGATGGTGGCCCTGGTGAGGGCTTCCACCACCTCGGCCACGTTGCGGCCGCCCTCCAGCTTGACGGCATCGCACCCCGCCTCCGCCATGAAGCGGCCCGCATTACGGATGGCCTCCTCCTTGCTCACCTGGTAGGACATGTAGGGCATGTCTCCGATGAGGAATGCCCCCGGCGCCCCCCGCCGGACGGCCTGGGCGTGCACCACCATCACGTCCATGGTGGCGGGCAGGGTGCTGTCGTACCCCAGCACCGTCATGGCCAGCGAGTCGCCCACCAGGATGATGTCCACCCCCGCCTTCTCCTCCAGCAGGGCGGTGGGGTAGTCGTAGCAGGTGAGCATGGTGATCTTCTCGCCCCGGGCCTTCTTCTGAAACAGGTACGGAATAGTCACCTTTTCTCTCGCCAAGGTTTCCCCTCCTTACGGGCGGGCTCGCCTGGCCACGCCTATGTGAAGCGCTTCACCTGGCCACGCCTGCTGTGAGACGGGCTCCCACAGCCGGGCGGCTTGCCAGGGTATGGTTCGCCGGGCCCGTGGCTTTTCCTGCTCCGGTGGGCGGCCGGGACCGGCCCGCGCTCCCCGGCCGGGCCCGTGGCATTTGCGGCCAGGCACGGGCTGGGGCTACCGGGCCGGGTCCGCCCCGCGAGGGAGGGTGGGGGAGGGCGCTGTTCGGCCTCGGCGCCAGGGCCGATATTCCTTGTGTAGGGCGGCAACGTGGGGGTGAGACGGTGCGTTCATGGCAGGAGGTCGCATTTTGCCGTCGCTGCGGGGTCCGCCTGACGTCCGGGGGTATCGCGGGGTACTGTACCGACTGCGCACGGGAACTGGTGGCGCACATCAAGAAGGTGATGCCGGCGGAGACGGCCCGCGTCACCCCCGTCCGCCCGCGGCGTGCATCGGAGTCCAGGAGGGCGGGGGGGTTGCTCTACACCACCCGGGAGCGCTGTCCCGTGTGCGGGAACACCTTCGACGCCACCCGGGTGGCTATGAGCAGGCTGCGGGTCGAGGCCCGGGAGCCGGATTTCTATGTGCGGTACTCACCCCTCGACCCCAACCAGTATCAGGTGTGGGTTTGCCCCACCTGTGGCTACGCGTCGCCCCAGGGGGCATTTTCTCCCCTGCTCCCGGACGAGAGGGAGCGGGCGGCCGCCGCCGGTCTCCGGCTGCGCGAGCAGGGTGAGTCCCTGCTGCAGGACCTGCTCCCGATTCCCTGCGGCGCGCCAGGTGCTGAACCCTCGGGCCCCGGCGCGGAGTCCCGGGCGGGCGCGGCCGATTCCGCCCGCGAGGGGGCGGAGGAGGAGTACGGCGGCGAGCAGCCGGTGGGGAGGCGGCCGGCCGGGGGAACGGGAGATGGGCTCGAGCGGCCGCTGTCCGCCGGGGGCGCAGGAGATGGGCTGGAGCGGCCGCTGCCCGAGGTGGTGTCCGACTACGCAAGGGCGCTTTACTTCGCGCGCTTCCGCCGCCGGCCCCACGGCATCGCGGCAGGGCTGTACCTGCGGCTGGCCTGGGTGCACCGGGCCCGCGGTGACGCGGAGGCCGACCGCCGCCTGTCCGCCCTGGCTCTGGAGGAATACCTCAAGGCCTACGAAGGGGAGGACGGCCTGCCCGGCAACATGGACGAGCACACGGCTGCCTACCTCATCGGAGTCCTGTGCATGCGTAATGGCCGCTTGCAGGAGGCGGTGCGCTACCTCGGCCAGGTGGTGAACGCCCGCACGGCGGTGGAGCCCGCCGTGCGTAAGATGGCCCAGGACCAGTGGTACGAGCTGCAGCAACTCTGGCAACAGCGCCAGGGCCAGCCGCGTGACGCGGCTGCTGACATGGGCGAGCGCCGACCACGCGGCCGGTGACACGGGGCGAACTCCGCTACCCGGCCGGCGACGCGGGCGAGCCCACCCACGCAGCAGATGGCGGCGGCAAGCCGCCGGGCGAGGCCGGGCAAGGGCTGTAATTGACACTCCGCTCCCAGCTTTGCTATTCTCAGGACAAGGCGGGGAGGGGGTGGGTGGCCCTGGAAGATCCCGGCTTTTCGGAGCGGGTTGCTACCATCGAGGAACTGCTGCGCCTGGTGGCCCGGGTGGTGCGCAGGCACGGCCGGGAGATCCTCTCCCGGTTCGACATCACTCCTCCCCAGTTCGACGCCCTGGTGGTACTGGTCAACCACGAGGGTATCACTATGGGTGAACTGTGTCAGAAGATGTACCTGGCGTGCAGCACCGCCACCGACCTCATCGATCGTATGGAGCGGGCTGGCTTCCTGGAGAGGGTGCGCGACCCCCACGACCGGCGTGTGATCCGGTTGCGGATCAAGCCACGCGGGCAGGAAGTCCTCGATGCCGTGATGGATGCCCGGCGCCGCTACCTGGCCGGCGTCCTGAGCCGCCTGGAGGAACAGGATCTGGAAGAGTTGACGCGGAGACTGCGCCAGGTATACGGGTTGATGGCCGGGGAGATGGCGTCCGGTTGAGCAAAGCTGATTTCTCCCACCGGGCATCTTGCCCCGTGGGACTGATGGATTCAGGCGTCGGCGGTCTGTCCGTGGTGCGCGTCCTGCGGCAGCGTCTGCCTGCGGAGAACCTGGTTTATGCAGCCGATACCGGCCGCATGCCCTACGGCCCGCGGGCCGCGGCCGAGGTGTGCCGGTTTACCTCCCAGATCCTGCGTTTTCTGGAGGGACACGGGGTCAAGGCCGCCGTCATCGCCTGCAACACCGCCACCGCGGCTTCCCTGCCCGGGCTGGCGGAAGAATTCCCCTTCCCCATCCTGGGTATGATCGGTGCGGGGGCGCGGGCGGCTGCCCGCACCACCCGGGGAGGGCGGGTGGGGATCATCGCCACCCGCGGGACGGTTGCCTCGGGTGAGTACCCGCGGGCCCTGGCGGCCCTGGGGGTGACGGAGGTCTGGCAGGAAGCCTGCCCGGAGCTACCGCTGCTGGTGGAAGAGGGGGAACTGGCGGGAGAGCGTGCCCTGGCTGCGGTGCGGGGGTGCCTGGAACCCCTGCTGGCACGGGGGATCGATACCCTGGTCCTGGGCTGCACTCACTTTCCCTTCCTGGCCGGGGTGATCTCCCGGGTGGCCGGTCCCGGCATCGCCCTGGTGGACCCGGCCGAAGAGGTGGTGCGGGAACTGGAAGACCTGCTGGAGGCACGGGGGCTGCGCCGTGAGTCGGCGGAGCCGGGATGGCTGAAGCTGTACACCAGCGGCGAGCCCGAGCGCCTGCGGCAAATGGCCCGGTTGTTGCTGGGCGAGGCGGCGGAGGTATCGCGGGGTGGGTGGATGCCGGGGCCCCAGGCCCCGGCCCCGGAGCGAGGTGAGAGCCCGTGAACAGGCTGGACGGCCGGCGGCCCGACCAGTTGCGTCCGGTGCGGATCACGCGGAACTTCCTGGCCTACGCCGAGGGTTCCGTGCTGGTGGAGGCGGGCATGACCCGGGTGATCTGCGCGGCTTCCCTGCAGGAGGGGGTTCCCCCCTTCCTGAAGGGAAGCGGGCGGGGGTGGGTCACCGCCGAGTACGGTATGCTGCCCCGTTCCACCCCGGAGCGGAACCCCCGTGACGGGGGCCGCGGGCGTCAGGCGGGGCGGACTTACGAGATCCAGCGGTTGATCGGGCGCTCGCTACGGGCCGTCACCGACATGGATGCGCTGGGCGAGCGCACCCTGGTCATCGACTGCGACGTGCTGCAGGCGGATGGGGGTACGCGCACGGCCGCCATCACGGGAGCCTTCGTGGCCCTGGTCGATGCCCTCGACTACCTGCGCAGGCAGGGCCTGGTGGCTGGGCTGCCGCTTTATTCCTATGTGGCGGCGGTGAGCGTGGGCCTGGTGCAGGGCGAGGTGCTGCTGGACCTTACCTACGAGGAGGATGCCCGTGCGGAAGTGGACATGAACGTGGTGATGACGGGCGACGGGCGCCTCATCGAGGTGCAGGGTACCGCGGAACGAAAGCCCTTTGACCGGACCCAGCTGGACCGTCTGCTGGACATGGCCGGGGTCGGCGTCCGGCAACTGCTTGAGCTGCAGCGCCAGGCGCTGGGTCCGCTGGCGGACGAGGTGGGAAAGCACGCCCGCCCGGCCGACCGCCTGTACTCCGCCCGGGATGTTGATACTGGCGACGAAGAACCCGCATAAGGTGGCGGAAATCCGGCTCATCCTGGCCGGGCTCCCCGGGGAGGTCCGCTCCCTGGCAGACCTGGGGGTGGAATTGCCCCTGCCCGAGGAAGCGGACACTTACGCGGGGAATGCCCGCTCCAAGGCGGTGGCGGTGGCGACCCACTGTCGCACCTGGGCCCTGGCCGACGACTCCGGGCTGGAGGTGGACGCCCTGGGAGGGGGTCCGGGTGTCCGCTCGCACCGCTTCAGCGGGCCCGAGGCAGGTGACCGGGACAACATATCGCTGCTCCTGTCACGATTGGCCGGTGTTCCCCCGTCCGGCCGCACCGCCCGCTTCCGGGCCGCCGCCGTGCTTTGCTCCCCCCGGGGTGAGGTGTGGGTGGCCGAGGGCCGCTGGGAGGGGTTTATAGCCACCGGGCCCCGCGGGACGGGCGGTTTCGGCTACGACCCCGTGTTCATTCCCCGCGTCCCGCACTGGCAGGGGACGGTGGCAGAAATGGAGCCTGCCACCAAAGCCGTCTTCAGCCACCGCGGACAGGCGGTCCGCGCCCTGCTGCCCGTGCTGAGGGCCCTGGTCTCTCCAGCCTTCCCCGTTCACCCGTAGCTCCCCGCCTCACCCGTACCCCCGTAGCTCTCCGCCTTCTCCGTGCCGCCGCAGATCCCCGCCTTCGCAGGAATCGGGGGCGATAGGCGCGAACACCTAAGGCGCACGTTCGACCGCCGGCAGACACCTCCGGGGCGGGACGGGTGGCCCGGGCGTTGCGATGGGCGCAGCGCTGGGGGCACGGGAAACTGGCTCCCACGGCGGGCAGGATGGGGAGCGGGGGGAACAGTTGGCGCACAGGAGCAGGCGTCACGCGATGCGAATCGGAGTGCTTTCCGACACCCACGGCAATCTGGCCCTGGCGGAACAGGTCATAGGGGAAATGGGGTCGGTGGATCTAGTCCTGCACGCCGGGGACTACTACGAGGACTCCTGCCGGCTGGCCGAATCCGGGGTGCGTGTCATCGGGGTGGTGGGCAACTGCGAGTGCGGGGTAGACGGACCCCCGGAGCGACTGGTACAGGTCGGCGGCAAGCGTGTGCTGCTCACTCACGGTCACCGGTATCGCGTCAAGCAGGACTTTCGGTCGCTCCTTTCGCGCGCCCGGGAGCTGAATGCCGATGTGGTGGTGTTCGGCCACACGCACCGGGCGGAAGCCTTCTGGTTGGGGAAGGTGCTCTTCTTCAATCCGGGCAGTCTCTACGCACCCGTGGGCGACGGGCCGACGTACGGCATGCTTGTGCTTGACAATGGCACCATACGACCCGAACTTCATCGTGTTCGTGCGGTCAGGTGTTCTCACGTTTGACTCGGAAGGCATCTGGCGATTATAATCGTGCTGGACCAGCAAGGCTGCCGGGTGCCGGGGCGTAGCGCAGCTTGGCAGCGCGTCTGATTTGGGTTCAGAAGGTCCCGGGTTCAAATCCCGGCGCCCCGACCAGGTTTGCGCGGGAGTAGCTCAATGGCAGAGCCCCAGCCTTCCAAGCTGGTGGTGCGGGTTCGATTCCCGTCTCCCGCTCCAGTACGCGCCTGTAGCTCAGTGGATGAGAGCGTCTGCCTTCTAAGCAGAGGGCCGCAGGTTCGAATCCTGCCAGGCGCGCCACGGTGGTGAATGTAGCTCAGCTGGTTAGAGCGCCAGACTGTGGATCTGGAGGCCGGGGGTTCGAGTCCCCTCATTCACCCCAAACTTTGATAACTTGGGGAGTGGCCAAGCGGTAAGGCGCGAGACTTTGGATCTCGTACGCGCAGGTTCGAATCCTGCCTCCCCAGCCATAGAGGGCCATTAGCTCAGTGGTAGAGCACCCGCCTTTTAAGCGGGCTGTCGAAGGTTCGATCCCTTCATGGCCCACCAGTTTTTTACCGCCCGCTCGCCGCCGCCCACCAGTCCACCGTCGGCGGCGCCGGTTTTGGTGCGCGGGGGATGGGGCGGGGCCGTGCCGGGGTTCGCGCGGCGGCATGGGCGGGCGGTAGTCGCGACAATCGGAAGTATGCTCGCGGGCGTGGCGGAGCCGGCAGACGCGCGGGACTTAGGATCCCGTGGGCAAAGGCCCGTGTGGGTTCAAATCCCACCGCCCGCACCACATATTAGGGTTTTGACACAATCGATGTTGGTGTATATGGTGTATAGGGGTGGGGTTTCGTGCCGTACACTCGCACGCAGGTTTACCTGGACTCGGAGCAACGCCGCCGCCTCCAGGAAGAGGCGAGGCGCGAGGGACTGTCAATGGCGGAGCTTTTGAGGCGCATAATCGATGAACACCTTCGCCGCAGGCGGAAGCCTAACAGGGAAGCCTATCTCTCCATCGTCGGCATAGGCCGGGACCCATGCCCGGACGTCTCCGAGTACCACGACCGCTACCTGGGAGAAGCACTGGGCCATGTGCATCATGGTTGACACGGGAGCCTGGTACGCCCTGGCAAGCAGCACTGATCGGTACCACCAGGCGGCGAAGGAGTTCTACGTTGCGCGCATCGAGGACAGCGATTTCGTGACTACCACGGCCATAGTGGCGGAGACATGGGCGCTCATCAATGCCCGGCTTGCACGACTCTGGCGGTCATGGAACAGTTGGGTAGCACCGACGTCTTCGCGTTCGACAGCCATTTCCTCGTCTACCGCTTTGGGCCGGGCAAGGCGCGATCCTTAACCCGCCTTCCCTGAGACGTAATACGCTGCCCGTAGGGCGGGAGGGGAGGCGGCAGTCGGGCGGCGTGGGGTGGCGGCGCGGGGCGCTGCCGATACGCTGTGGAGGCGCCAGGCGCGGCGCAACGAGGCGCGGCACGGAGCGCGGTACACGCCACGCTGATGGCGTTACGCGGCTGTCGGTGGCCGTGGCGACACTGTCTTGACGGGGCTGAATAGGAACCTTATAATCGTCAGTGCAAGATCCTTATGAGGAGGGATCAGCCCTGCGCTTGCACGGACCGGATGAACCGGTATATACCATCAGCGTGGCTGCCCGCCTCCTGGGGGTCAACCCGCAGACGTTGCGGGTGCTGGAACGGTACGGGCTGGTGTGTCCCTTCCGCACGGAGAACAACATCCGCCTGTACTCGGAGAACGACCTCATCCTCCTGCGCCGGATTTGCCACCTCATCCGGGTGGAACGGATAAACGTGGCCGGCGTGAGGGTTATCCTGCGCATGGAAGGCGTCCTCTCCGACGAGGAGCAGGGCCGCGAAGTGCAGGGTCCCGGGGCGCACGGCCGCGAAGTGCGGGACCCCGGGGAGCAGGGTTCCCCTGCGCGGAGGATCCCGGTTGAGGTGGAGGACGGGGAGGAAGTCCCGGGCAGCAGCCGCGGTAAACAGGCCCGCAGGGCCGGTGTGGACGAGGAGGTGCGCTTGTATGGCGAAGGTCGTGGGCATCGACCTGGGAACGACTAACTCGGTCATCGCAGTGATGGAAGCCGGCAAACCACAGGTGATCATCAATGCAGAGGGGAGCCGCCTGACCCCGTCGGTGGTGGGTTTCACCCGCGCCGGGGAGCGCCTGGTGGGGCAACTGGCACGCCGGCAGGCGGTTTTGAATCCGGAGAACACCGTGTTCTCCATCAAGCGGTTCATGGGCCGGCGCTACGAGGAGGTCGCCCTCGAACGGGAGCGCGTCCCCTACCAGGTGAAGCGCGGCCCCAACGACACGGTGCGCATTAACCTTCCCGCGGCGGGCAAGGAGTTTTCTCCCGAAGAGATCTCGGCCATGATCCTGCAGAAGCTCAAGCTGGATGCCGAGAAGTACCTGGGTGAGCCCGTGACCAAAGCCGTCATCACCGTACCCGCCTACTTCAACGATGCCCAGCGCACGGCCACCCGCGATGCCGGACGGATCGCCGGGCTGGAGGTGCTGCGGATCATCAACGAACCCACGGCGGCCTCTCTGGCCTACGGCCTGGATAAGAAAACGAACGAAACCATCCTGGTGTGGGACCTGGGCGGGGGCACCTTCGACGTCTCCATCCTGGAAGTGGGGGATGGGGTCTTCGAGGTCAAGGCCACCGCTGGGGACACCCACCTGGGCGGCGACGACTATGACATGCGCCTGGTGAACTATATAGCCGACCGCTTCCAGCGGGACACGGGTATCGACCTGCGCAAGGACCGGCAGGCCCTGCAGCGCCTGCTGGAGGCCTGCGAGAAGGCCAAGTGCGAGCTTTCCTCGGTGCCGGAGACGACCATCTCCCTGCCCTTCATCACCGCCGATGCCTCCGGCCCCAAGCACCTGGAAGAACGCATCAGCCGGGCCAAGTTTGAGGAGATCACCCGGGACCTCACCGAGCGGTGCATCGGCCCCTTCCGCCAGGCCCTGGCGGACGCCAAGCTGACGGAGCGGGACATCGACGAGGTCATCCTGGTGGGCGGTGCCACGCGCATGCCCGCCATCCAGGAACTGGTGCGCAAGCTGACCGGCAAGGAGCCCCACCGGGGGGTGAACCCCGACGAGGTGGTGGCGGTGGGCGCGGCCATCCAGGCCGGGGTGCTTGCGGGTGAGGTAAAGGACATCGTCCTGCTCGACGTCACGCCGCTCTCCCTGGGCATCGAGACCCTGGGCGGCGTGATGACCAGGCTCATCGAGCGCAACACCACCATCCCCACCCGAAAGAGCGAGATCTTCACCACCGCTGCCGACGGGCAGACCACGGTGGAGATCCACGTGCTGCAGGGTGAGCGCGAGTTCGCCCGCGACAACCGCACCCTGGGCCGCTTCCTGCTGGACGGGATCCCGCCCGCACCGCGCGGCATCCCGCAGATCGAAGTCACCTTCGACATTGACGCCAACGGTATCCTCAACGTGACGGCGAAGGATCGCGCCACCGGCCGCGAGCAGCACATCACCATCACCGGGTCGACCCAACTCTCCAAGGGCGACATCGACCGCATGGTGAAGGAGGCCGAGAGGTACGCCCAGGAAGACAGGCAGCGGCGGGAACTGGTGGATGCCCGCAACCAGGCCGACTCCCTCATCTACCAGGTGGAGAAGACCATGAAGGACATGGGAGACCGCCTCTCCGCCGAAGAGAGGTCCCGCATCGAGCGGGCCATTTCGTCCCTGCGCGAGGCCACCAAGGGCGAGGACGTATCCCGCATCCGTTCCGCCATGGAGGAACTGCAGCAGGCCTCGTACCGGATGGCCGAGCAACTGTACCGGCAGGCGGCCGGAACCGGCGGGTCGGCACCGGGAGGCGGCCCGGGCGGTGCTTCCGGTGGGCCGGGCGGCACCTCAGGCGGTGGGTCATCGGGGCGGGGCGGAGACGACGTCATCGACGCCGAGTACCGTCCCACCGACGGTGACCGGTAGCCGGGTGGAGGTGTAACTGGTGTCGCACCGGCAGAGCGGACGGCCGCAGGAGGACCCCTGCCCCATTGACCTCGAGCAGGTGCAGGGCGACCTGGAAGCCGCCCGGCGGCAGGTGGAGTCGGCTCACGCCGAGGTGCAGGCGGCGCGGGCTGAGGTAGAACGCAGCCGGGCCGAGCAGGAGACCCTGCGGGCCGCACTGGAGCAGGCCCGCAAGGAGCAGGAGGCCATCCGGGCCGACCTGGAGGAAGCGGTGAAGAAGCACGAGAAGCTGGAGGCCGACCTGGAGGCCACGCGCCAGCTGGCCGCGCAGAACTGGGAGCAGTTCCTGCGGGCGCGGGCCGACCTGGACAACTACCGGCGGCGCATGGAGCGCGAGGTAGAGCGCCTGGTGGAACGGGGCAGGCAGGAACTCCTGCTCCGTTTCCTGGAAGTGGCCGACAACTTCCAGCGCGCCCTCATGCCGCAGGCCTCGGTGGATCCCGACGGCCTGCGGCGGGGGCTGGAACTCATCTCCCGGCAACTGGATAACCTCCTGAGGCAGGAGGGTGTGGAACCCATCGAGGCGGTGGGTGCTCCCTTCGACCCCCGCCTGCACGAGGCGGTGGCGGTGTGGGAGTGCGACGAAGTGGACCGTGAAACCGTCACCGACGAGATCCAGAAGGGATACCTGTACCGAGGTGAGTTGCTGCGACCGGCCCGCGTGCGGGTCGGCCGCCCGCCTGCGGGGCGGTGAGCCCTGGTGGAGTTCA
>JACIYH010000070.1 GCA_014360055.1 Bacillota bacterium
GTAACACGCGTGAGCCCCGGCGGCAATACCCCCCTCGGGGCCGGCAGGGTGGGGGCCATGCCCCCCGCCATGGCCCGGTGGTTCGGTACTGTGTACCGAATCCGGGAACCCTGCAGTTCGGTACGGTGTACCGGATCCGGGGACCGTGGTCGGGCCCGTCGCTCGGGGGCTGCCCTGCTTGCCGCGATGGGGCTTGCGGCCCGCAGGGGTGAACGCCGGTGGGGTCGGTCACGGTACTCAGTCTCCCTCTTACAATCTTCCCTCTTGCCGAACCGTGCCCGCGGGTCTTCGGGCGGTCAGGCCGCCTTGTTGGGTAGCTCTATTCTACCTTCCGGAAGCAGTTGCCAGCAACCGGTCTTACGCCCTCGTCGGGAGGGGGCGCGTCAGACACGAACATATTTACGCGTCAGCGGAGATGTGATATACTCTGCTCAGAGAACGCAAGTTCGGGAGGGTGCCTGGTGTTCGTACACCTGCACGTGCATTCCCCGTTTTCTTTCCTCGACGGAGCGAGCAGGCTGGAGGACCTGGTCGGGCTGGCGGCCTGTTACGACATGCCGGCACTGGCCATCACCGATCACCACACCGTTTCCGCCGCCGTGAGGTTCCGGCGTCTGGCTGAGGCGGCGGGGATCAAGCCCATCATAGGCGCCGAGGTGGTGGTGGAAGCCGCCGTGCCCCTCGTCGGTGGTCGGCCGGCTCCCGTGGCAGAGGGAGGCGGGGTGGGGAGCGCCGGTGACGCCGACCGTGGGTGCCACCTGGTCCTCCTCGCCCGCGATGCCGTGGGGTACGCAAACCTGTGCCGGCTGCTCACCGCCGCCCATCTGGGTAACCCGCGCGGGCAGCCGCTCGTGCGCTGGGCCGACCTGGAGCGCTACCACGAGAGGCTCATCGCCCTGTCGGGGTGCCGGCGGGGGGAGATCCCGCGCCTAATCCTGGCCCGACGCTACCGGGAGGCAGAGGAGATGGCGCGGCGCCTGCAGGCCACCTTCTCCGGCGCCGTCGACCCTGCCGGCAGCAGCCCGGTCGGGGAAGCGAACTTTTACCTGGAACTGCAGGGGAACCTGCTGCCCCGGGAGATGGCCCTCAACCGTGCCCTGGCCGAGCTGGGCGAGCGCCTGGGCATCCCGCTGGTGGCGTCGGCGGATGTGCACTACGCGCGGCGGGAGGATTTTCCCGTCCACGACCTGCTCACCTGTGTGCGCACCCTCACCCGGGTGGATGACGTCCACCCCGAGCGGCGCCTCAACGCCCAGAACTACCTGCGCTCTCCCGCCGAGATGGAGGCCCTGTTCGCGGAGTGGCCCGGGGCCCTGCGCAATACCCTGGAGATCGCCGCCCGCTGTCACCCCGCGCTGGAGGGCGTAATTCCGGGGCGCTGGAGGGCCGCTGCGGAGCGAGGCCGGGGGCCGGCGGAGGAGGGCTGGCTGTATCCGGCGTTCCCGCTGCCGCCGGGGGCCCCGCCGGGGATGACGGCGGCCGAGTTCCTGCGGCAGAAGGTGTACGAGGGCGCCCGGGAGCGCTACGGCACGGTGACTGAGAAGATCAGGGAGCGGCTGGAGCACGAGCTGGACATCATCTGCCGGCTGGGGTTCGAGGACTACTTCCTCCTCGTGTGGGATGTGGCGCGCTTCGCGCGCGGACGGGGCATCCGCTATGCCGGGCGGGGATCGGCGGCCGACTCCGCGGTGGCCTACTGCCTCTTCATCACGGAGGTGGACTCCATCCGGCGGGGGCTGCTCTTTGAGCGCTTCATGAGCCCGGAGCGGGCGGAGAAGCCCGACATCGACATCGACTTCGACGCCCGCTACCGCGACGAGGTCACCCGCTATGTATACCAGAAGTACGGGGCCGATCACGTGGCCGGGGTGGCCACTTACAACACCTTTGGGGCACGGGCGGCGGTGCGCGACCTGGGGAAGGCCCTGGACCTGCCCCCGGCCGAGATCGACCGCTTCGCCAAACGGCTGCCCTACTACCTGGACGCCGATGACCTTGACCGCGCCTTCGCCGGCGTGCCGGAACTGCGCGATTCCGGCCTGGACCCGCGCCGGTTCCGCCTGCTCGTTGAAATTGGCCGCCGGGTGGCGGGTTTCCCCCGTCACCTGGGTACCCACCTGGGCGGGGTGGTGATCAGCCGCCGTCCCCTGGTGGAGGTGAGCCCCCTGCAGATGGCGGCCAAGGGGATCACCATCGTCCAGTTCGACAAGGACGACGTGGAGGCCCTGGGGATGGTGAAGCTGGACCTCCTCTGCCTGCGCACCATGGGGGCGGTCGAGGAAGCCTGCCGCAGCATCGCTGCACGCGACCCCGGCTTCCGGTACGGGGACATCCCCCCCGATGACCCCGCCACCTTCGCGATGATCAACGAAGGGCGCACCATCGGGGTCTTCCAATTGGAAAGCCCCGCCCAGCGGGCCCTGCAGGCCCGCCTGGGGGCCTCCTGCCAGGAGGACCTGGTGGCCAGCGTGGCCCTCATCCGGCCCGGCCCCATCAAGGGGAACATGGTGGAACCCTACATTGCGCGTCGCCAGGGGAAGAAGCCTCCGCAGTACCTGCATCCCGCCCTGCGCCCCATCCTGGAGAAAACCTACGGGGTGGTGCTGTTCCAGGAGCAGGTGATCGAGATCGCCACCGCCGTGGCCGGCTTCACCCCGGGTGAGGCCGACCGCCTGCGCCGGGTGATGACCCACGCCCGCTCCCAGCGGGAGATGGAGGAGATCGGCCGCCACTTCGTGGAGAAGGCCCGCGCCCGCGGGGTGGAAGAGGAGGTGGCCCGCGCCATCTTCGCCCAGATCGCCGGCTACGCCAGCTATGGCTTCTGCGAGGCCCACGCCGCCGCCTTCGCTGACATCGCCTACCGCACCGCCTACCTGGTGCGGCACTACCCGGCCGATTTCTTCGCGGCCATCCTCACCCTGCAGCCCATGGGCTACTACCCGCCCGAAACGGTGGTGGTGGAGGCCCGCCGCCGGGGCATCCCCGTGCTGGGGCCGGACATCAACCGCAGCGAGGACCGTTTCACCGTCGAGCCGCTGGCGCCGTGGGCCCCCGCGGGGGGGCTGGCCATCCGTACTTCACTGCGGGCGGTGAAGGGGATGCCCGAGAAGGGCCTGCAGGCCATCCTGGAATCCCGTCGCCGGGACGGTCCCTTCACTTCCCTGGCCGATTTTTGCCGCCGCCTGGCCCGCCCCCGCGACACCGGCGGCCCGCAGGCGGCCGCGGGGCGTGCGTGGGAGGCTGTGCGGGGCGCAGCGGGCGGTGGAGGCGGCCGTGGGGCGTCAACGGGTGATGGTGCCGCAGCCCGGGTGGACGCTCCGGGAATCGATCAGGATGTGATAGAGAACCTCATCCTGTGCGGGGCGTTCGACTCCCTGCACCCGAACCGGCGCTCCCTGGTGTGGGTGTTGCCCGCGGTGCTGCAGGAATCCCGCGCCGGGCTCGTCCTCGGCCGGGCCGGCGGTTGTGCCAGGCTCGTTGCCGGCATGGCACCTGCGGGGGAAATGCCGGATGCAGACAGTGGTCCCGGGGCGGGAGACTGCGCGGTGGCCGACTTCACACCTCTGGAGAAGCTGGCCTGGGAGCACGACCTCCTGGGGTTCGGGGTGAGCGGGCACCTGATGGGGCATCTGCGCCCGTACCTGCAGAAGCGGGGCTATCGGTCCAGCCGGGAGGTAGCCACCCTGGCGGAGGGCAGCCGGGTCAAGGTGGCGGGACTGGCGGTGCGACCCCACCGTCCTCCCACCAAGAGCGGGCGCATCGTGGTGTTCCTCTCCCTGGAGGACGAGTTCGGTCTGGTGGACGTTACCGTGTTCGAAGACGTGTACCGGCGCTACGGGGTGCACATCTTCGGAGAAGCGGTGCCGCCCCTGGCGGCAGGGGGCATGGTCCAGCGCCGGGGGCGGGCGGTGTCGGTGACGGCGCGGTGGATAGTTCCCCTGCCGCGCCTGGCCTGATCTAGGGCATCGGGCTATCGTCCGGTGGCAGCCACTGCTGCCCGTACTGCTCGAGGGAATTGACGAGGGGAAGCAGCGCCCTCCCCTTTTCCGTGAGGCTGTACTCCACCCGGGGAGGGACCTCAGCGTACACGCGCCGCGAGACGATGCCCAGGCTGTCCAGTTGGTGCAGGCGGTCGGAGAGGGTCTTGGGGCTGATCCCGGGGAGGTTCCGCTGCAACTCGTGGAAGCGCAGGGAGCCCCGGGCCAGGTGGCCGATGATGAGCAGGGTCCACTTGGCCGCCACGAGTCTGGCCGTACGCGCTGCGGCCTCGCTCTGGGCCGGATCGCTACCGGAGGGTGTCATCTGCTGGTTCTCCCCGCGTTGCTTCCTGGGGGCATGCTAGCCAGAAAGGATGCAGGGGTGCATGCCTGTTACATAATATGTCGCAGGCCGCGCGGCCGTCACCGGCGCCCTTGGCGGTGTACCACTACCGCACCGTCCGGGTGGCGCGTCTACGGCGCCCCGGCACGGTGCATCGCCCGGACCTGCGGGTGGCCGCGACCACCGACCGCCCGCAGGGATCCATCAGCCCCAGATGAGCTGAAGGAGGAGGTGGGCGACTGCCACCGCGGTGACCGAGAAGGGGATGCCCAGCTTGAGGTACTGCTTGAGTTCGACCTTGTGACCGTGCTTCTCCAGGTAGCCGCAGGCGAACACGTTGGCGGCCGCCCCCACCGGGGTGATGTTGCCGCCGATGCCCGTGCCGATGAGCATCCCGAACAGGAACGGCCAGGGGCTGACTCCCATGAGGGAGGCCAGGTGCTCGCACACGGGGATCATGAGCACGGTGTAGGGGACGTTGTCCATGAAGCTGGAGGCCGCCACCGACACCCAGATGATCACCGCCAGGCAGAGGGCGGGTCCCACGCCGCCCACCAGGGAGTGGATGGCGGTGGCGAAGTCGACCAGGAGGCCGGTGATCTCCAGGGAACTGATGACCACGAACACCCCGATGATGAAGAAGAAGGAGTTCCAGTCGAATTCGATGATCATCTCGCGCAGCTTGTTGCGCCCCAGGTAGAGCGCTACCAGTCCCGCGGTCATGCCCACGATGCCGGGGCGGATGCCGAACTCGGGGCCGAAGGCCAGGCCCAGTACCCCCACCACGAACAGGATGCTGGCCCCGTAGGTGACGGGTACGTGCTCGGGCGGCATGTCCACCTTCCTGTTCCAGCCCCGGAACTGGATGGCCAGGGTGAGCAGGGCAGCCAGCACGCCCACGATGGTGATCAGGCCCAGGCCGGGCTTACCCTGGAACCAGTAGAAGTCCTTGAACACCAGGCCGGTTTCCATGGCCAGGATGATGGGTGGTGGGTCGGCGACCATGGTGACGGTGGTGACCACGTTGGAACTGATGGCGATGGAAACGATGTAGGGGAAGAGCGGCGTTCCCAGCCGGCGACTCAACTCCAGGGCGATGGGTGCCATCATGAGCACCACGCCCACGTTCTCCATGAAGGCGGAGAGGAACGCAGTGAGGGCGCACAACGACAGCAGCACCCACTTTTCCGTGGGCGCCACCTGGATGATCTTCTGGGCCAGCAGGGCGGGTACACGGCTTTCCAGGAAGACGAAAGAGACCATCATGAAGCCCCAGTATATGCCCAGTACGTCCCACTTGATGGCCTCCGTCGCTGCCACGCGAGGGCTCACGATGCCCAGGACCATGAGCAGCACCGCCGCTCCCACCGAGGCGTAGGCTATCTTCACCTTCCGGCTGATAGCGAGCGAGTAGCACGCCACGAAGATGACCAGCGTCACAATCTTCGTAAGTGTCATGGTTGCCCTGTCCGCGCTCCTTCCCCTGCTCGTTCCTGCGGGCACGATCTGTCTTCAAGTTATCCACCGGGTGGCCGCTTTCCTGCTTTTTCGCGTCGCGGGTGCGGGTTCGGGGCCGGCCGCGATCGCGCGGGCGGCGGGCTCGCGTGGCCTGCGAGGATCGCGCCGCCTGCGGGGCGGGCGCGGAGGTGGGGTTGCCCCAGGGGCCGCAGGGGTGCGACGGCGAGGCGCGAGTGCGATGCGATGCGGCGGTTTGACAGGATTTTACGCCCCCGGTATACTGATTGCGATTGCGAGGGAATGGGGGGGATAGACGACTTGACCTGGCAGTGGGTTTCCCTGGCGGTGGGGGTGGCAGCCCTGCTTTTTGTTGGGTTCTTGTGGACGAGCCTGCTGCGTATGCCTGCAGGGAGCGAGCGCATGAAGGAGATCTCCGACGCCATCCACGAGGGGGCGCGGGCATTTCTCCTGCGCGAGTACCGCACCATAGCGGTGTTCGCGGTGGTCCTGTTTGTGGTCCTCGGCCTGGCCCTTTCCTGGCGTACGGCCGTGGCCTACCTCATCGGTGCCCTCTGCTCCGTCCTGGCCGGCTACCTGGGGATGAACGCAGCCACCCGTGCCAACGTGCGCACCACGGAAGCGGCGCGCGCCGGGCAGGTGCAGGCCCTGCGGGTGGCCTTTTCGGGCGGGTCCATCATGGGCCTCGCGGTCGCGGGCCTGGGCCTCATCGGCCTGGCCGTCGTCTTCATGCTGTTTCGCGATCCTCAGACCATCACCGGCTTCTCTTTCGGTGCCAGTTCCATAGCCCTGTTCGCCCGCGTGGGTGGCGGCATCTACACCAAGTCGGCGGACGTGGGTGCCGACCTGGTGGGCAAGGTGGAGGCCGGCATCCCCGAGGACGACCCCCGCAACCCGGCCGTTATCGCCGACAACGTGGGGGACAACGTGGGCGATGTGGCCGGCATGGGGGCCGACCTGTTCGAGTCTTACGTGGGCTCGGTGGTGGCCGCCATGGTCCTGGGCGTGGTGATGAGCCCCGGTCACACCGTGCTGCCCCTGGCCCTGGTGGCGGCCGGGACGGTGGCTTCTTTCCTGGGGGTCATCTACGTGCGGGCACTGAGCGGGGCCAACCCCCAGGCGGCCCTGCGCTGGGGTACTTATGTGGCGGCGGGTGCCTTCGCCCTGCTGGCCTGGTGGCTGTGCGCGAGCCTCACGGGGAGCGTGGCCCTGCTGGGGGCCGTGCTGGCGGGCCTCGTCGCCGGCATCCTGATCGGTCTCATCAGTGAGTACTTCACCTCCGGTCCCCCCATCAAAATCGTGGCGGGGTCTTGTGTGACCGGACCCGCTACCAACATCCTCACCGGCCTGGCCCTGGGCATGCGCAGCACCGCCCTGCCCGTGATCGCGGTCGCTGTGGCCATCTACGTGTCCTATTCCCTGGCCGGGCTGTATGGCATCGCCCTGGCGGGTGTGGGCATGCTGGCCACCATCGGCGTGGTCATGTCGGTGGATGCTTACGGTCCGGTGGCCGATAACGCCGGCGGCATCGCGGAGATGTCGGGCCTGGGCGAGGGCGTGCGCCGCATCACCGACCGGCTGGATGCTCTGGGGAACACCACGGCCGCCATCGGGAAGGGTTTCGCCATCGGTTCCGCGGCCCTGACCGCCCTGGCCCTGTTCTCGGCGTACTCGCACAGCGTGGGACTGACGGCCATCGACCTCAGCAAACACACCACCCTGATCGGGCTCCTCATCGGGGCCCTGCTGCCGTTCCTGTTCGGGGCCATGGCGCTGGATGCGGTGGGGCGGGCCGCCCTGCACATGGTGGAAGAGGTGCGGCGGCAGTTCCGGGAAGTGGTGGGCCTCATGGAGGGTAAGGCGCGGGCGGACTACGCCCGCTGCGTGGACATCGCCACCGCCGCCGCCCTCAAGGAGATGGTGGCGCCGGGCTTGCTGGCGGTGATAAGCCCCGTCGTGGTGGGCTTCCTGCTGGGGACGGAAGCGCTGGGTGGCATGCTGGCGGGATCTCTCGCCACCGGATTCCTCGTCGCCGTGACCATGGCCAACTCGGGTGCGGCCTGGGACAACGGCAAGAAGTACATCGAGGCCGGCAACCTGGGAGGCAAGGGTTCCCCCGAGCACAAAGCGGCCGTGGTCGGGGACACCGTGGGCGATCCCTTCAAGGATACCGCCGGCCCGTCCATGAACATCCTCATCAAGCTCATGTCCATCGTGGCCCTCGTCTTCGGGCCGCTGTTCATACGCTGACCACTCGCAGAACCGCGGCGCCGTTGCTCATGGTGGTGGGGGCGGGGGTGGTGGCGGCCGCCCTCCTGCTGGCCGGCCTGCCCGTGGCGGCCGGCTTCTGGGTGTTCGGCTTCGGGGTGGGCTACGTGGTCCAGCGGTCCCGGCTGTGCTTCGTGGGTGCCGTGCGGGACCTTCTGCTCTGGCGCATACCCTCCCTGGCCCGGGCGGTGGCCCTGCTGCTCGCCGTTTCCCTGGTAGGGGTGGCGGCCGTGCAGCATTTCACGGGTGCGCCGGGCAATGTGTTTCCGGTGGGATGGCACACGGTGGTGGGAGGCCTCCTGTTCGGCCTGGGGATGGGGCTGGCCGGGTCCTGTGCCCTCACCACGCTGGTGCGGCTTGGTGAGGGGACGGCGGTATACGCGCTGGCCCTGGCGGGACTGGTGGGTGGCGGCCTCATCGGGCTGGTTTTGCGGGCCTGGTGGACGGCCCGCCTGGGCGCCGGCACGGTGGTGTTCCTGCCCGATGTGCTGGGGTGGCCCCTATCTCTGCTGGCCGGGCTGGCGGTACTGGGGGGCATCGCACTGGCGGCGGGCCTGGCTGGCACCCGGGCCCGGGGCAGGTGGCCTGCGGGCGCCTCCGCCTCACGCACGGCTAAGGGATTCCGCGCCGGTGCGGCCGGTGGGGCGGGGTGATATGCGTGGCCACCCATTACCTGGACCTGGCCGATGAGGTGTGCCCGGTGCCGCTGCTGCGTGTCCAGGAGGCCCTGCGGCAGGCGGCCGCGGGGGACACCGTGGTGGCGCGACTGGGTCATGCCCGTGCCGTGCGCAACGTGATGGAGTGGGCGGAACGGGAGGGGATCTCCTTCACCGTGCGGGACGAGCGGGGTGGCACCTGGCAGGTTTCCCTGCGCAAGAACGGCGGCGATGCAGGAGGGGTGCGGCCGTGATGGGGTCGGCGCGGGGAAGGGCGAAGCCGATGGGGAGCGAGAGCGGCTGGTCCTACCTGGCGGGGGCGGTGGCCTTCGGCCTGGCGGAGGCGTTGTTTACGCTGTGGACGGGGCGCACCATCGGCATCACCTCCCACCTGATCGGCATCCCGGTGGCCTTCCCGCGCCTGAGCCCGGGCGGGGGTCGGGGTGAACTGGTGGTGGCGGGTGCGCTGCTGGTGGCGGGAATCGTGTGCGGTGCCGCCCTGGCGGCCATGTGGGGCGGCGAGTGGCGGTTACGGCTGCCACGACGCTGGCAACCCCCGGCGCTGGCTGCCACCGGCGGCTTCCTGATGGGGGTGGGCGCCCGCCTGGCACCGGGTTGCAACGTGGGCGGGGTGATCGGCGGGATCGCCTCTTCTTCCCTGCAGGGCTGGGTGGAAGGCCTCTTCATGCTGGCCGGTGCCCTGCTGGGGATCAAGCTGGCCCTGAGGGCTGAGTCCCTGGGGAGCCGGCACCGCTCCCCCTAGCAGACTGGATGCCGGGCCGGTACGGCTCCTCATAAGCGGCGCAATGTGCAGGGCCGCCCCCCATAAGCGGGGGCTATGCGCGGTGCCAAATTGTGATACCCAGGGGATGGAGGAATCCCGGGCGGGTTTCTGAAAAATGTCTTGTTAGAATCATCACAAGGCTGGTGTTGACTGGGGTCAATGCCCCGGGTGCCGCGCCTCGCGTCATAATGGTGTTGCTATAATGGTGCTGTTGCAGCGGTGGTTGACATGCGGGGGAATGAGATGGGTCCCAGTGTAGTGGCGTGGGAGGCAACCCGGGCCTGCAACCTGGTGTGCCGCCACTGCCGGGCGGAAGCGGTTCCCACCTGCGATCCGGCCGAACTCACCACGGCGGAGGCGCGCCGGCTGCTGGAGGACGTGGCCTCCTTCTGCCGTCCCACTTTCATCATCACAGGGGGTGAGCCCCTGCTGCGGCCCGACGTCCTGGAACTGGCCCGCTACGGGACCTCCCTGGGCCTGCGGGTGGTGATGTCCACCAACGGGACCACCCTGACGGCGGACACGGTGCGGGCCATCCGGGAAGCGGGCATTGTGGCCATCTCGGTCAGCATAGACGGGCCTGACGCGGCCTCCCACGACGCATTCCGGGGGGTCCCCGGGGCTTTTGCCGCCTCCCTGGAGGGCATGCGGTTGGCCCGGGAGGCGGGGTTGCCCTTCCAGGTGAACACCACGGTGACGCGGCACAACGTGGACGCCCTGCCCCGCCTGCTGGAACTGGCCCGGCAGGTGGGTGCCCTCACCTGGGATGTGTTCCTGCTGGTACCCACGGGCCGTGCCTCGGCAGAGGACGAGATACCCCCCGCCCGCTACGAGCAGGTGCTCGCGTGGCTGCTCGAGCAGTCCACCATGGGTGCGGCAGGCGAGGCGCCTGCCGCCGGAATGCCTGCCGGGCACGGCACGGCTCCTGCCGCGGTGCCGGCGTCCCGCGAGGGGATGCGCATCAAGGTGACGTGCGGTCCCATGTACGCCCGCCTGTGGATACAGAGGGGCGGTCAGGGGCGCCGTCCCCAGGGGTGCATGGCCGGGGACGGCTTCGCGTTCATTTCGCGGACGGGCAAGGTTTACCCCTGCGGATACTTCCCCCGTGAGGCGGGAGACATCCGGGAGCGGCCGTTTTCGGCCATCTACCGGGAGTCGCCCCTCTTTCTGGAATTGCGGGACCCCGGCCTGCTCAGGGGCAAGTGCGGGCGGTGCGAGTTCCGGCGGGCCTGCCGGGGCTGCCGGGCGCGCGCCCTGGGGACAACGGGGGACTACCTGGCCGAGGAGCCCTACTGCACCTACCAGCCCCCCCTGCGGGAGCGCTCCGCCCGAGTGGCACCGGGCGCGGGTTGTGGCGCTGCGCCTCCGGGAGGCGGGGCGAGGGCTGCGGTCGCGGGTGGCAGTCCCCTGGCGGCTGACGGGGGATTGGAGAGGTGAGGCAGGTGCATCGCCTGCTGGTATGGGGCGTGAGTTACCGGAGTGCACCCGTGGAGACCCGGGAGTCGCTGGCGGTGCCCGCGCCGGAGTTGCCTGCTTACCTGGTGCAACTGCTCCGCCTGACCGGGGCGTCCGAGTGCGCCCTCCTGTGTACCTGCAACCGCGTGGAAGTCTATCTGGTGGACGCCGCCCGCCCCGAACGGCTCCGGGAGGCGTGGGCGGCCAGGGCGGGAGCCCAGGTGGAGGGACTGGTTTACAGGTACGAGGACGCCGGCGCAGCACGGCACCTCTTCCGCGTGGCGAGCGGCCTGGATGCCATGGTCACCGGGGAGACCCAGGTGCTGGGCCAGGTGAGGCAGGCCCTGCAGAGTGCCCGTGAGGCCGGTACGGCGGGCAAGGTACTGAACGCGCTCTTTTGCCACGCGGTGCGGGCGGCCCGGCGCGTGCACTCCGAAACGGCGGTGAACGGCCGCATCGCCTCCGTGAGTGCCCTGGCGGTGGAGGCCGCCGTGCGCCGGCTGGGCACCCTGGCCGGACGCCGAGTGCTGGTGGTGGGAGCCGGGAAGATGGGGCGCCTTGCTCTGTCCCAGTTGAGGCGGGAGGGTGCCGGGGAAGTCCTGGTGTGCACCCGCGACCCCGGCCGTGCCCGCCAGGTTCCGCCGGATTGTGCCCTGCTCCCCCTCGAGGAGGGTGTGCTCCGGGATGCCCTGTCCCGGGTGGATCTGGTGGTCAGTTGTACCGCCGCGCCGGGGACGGTGATCGGCGGGGATCTGGTCGCGGCGGTGCTGCCGGCCCGGAATGGCCGGCCCCTGCTGGTGATCGACCTGGCGGTACCCCGCGACGTGGACCCCTCCGTGCGTGAACTCGAGGGTGTTGAGCTTTACGATATCGACGCCCTCGACGAGTACGGGGCCGGTGCCGGGCGCGAGCAGGTAGAGCGGGCGGAGGCCATCTGCACGGAAGAGGCCGGCGAGTTCGCCGCCTGGCTGCGGCAGCAGCGGGCGGTGCCGGTCATCAGGCGGGTGCGGGAGAGGGCCCAGCGCATCCGCCGGGAGGAACTTGAGCGGGCCATGCGGGAATTGCCAGGGCTAGGGGAGCGGGAACGCCGGGTACTGGAGACACTGGCCCACCGGCTGGTGAACCGGGTGCTGGACGGGCCCATTGCCGGCCTCAAAGGGCTGGCCCGACAGCCCGGCGGTGAGGGTGCTCTCGAGGTGCTGGCGAGGTCGTGGGAAGGGCGGGGTCGGGATGATAAGCGTAAGCAGGCTGCTCTGTGATACGGCGGGGTACGGGGACGGGTTGCGCTACGTGCCCTCCGCCCGCTCCCAGGCGGCGGGGACGCGGGAGGGGGCGGGCCCGGTGGTGGTCTGGAACGTGACCCCGGCGTGCAACCTGCGCTGCTCCCATTGTTACTACGACGCCGGAACGGGATCCCCCGGCCTCGACACGGAGGAGGCCCTCACGCTGCTCGCCGACCTGGCGGCGTTCCACGTGCCCGTGGTCCTCTTCTCGGGCGGGGAGCCCTTGCTGCGTCCCGATCTCCCGCGCCTGATCGGGCGGGCGGTGGAACTGGGGATGAGGGCGGTGATTTCCACCAACGGCACCCTCATCACCCGGGAGCGGGCACGGACCCTGCGCGACCTGGGCGTGAGCTACGTGGGGGTGAGCCTGGACGGCGTGGGGGAAGCCAACGACCGCATGCGGGGTGTCCCGGGGGCGTTCGAGCTGGCCCTGGAGGGCATCCGCAACTGCCTGGCTGAGGGGCAGCGGGTGGGGTTGCGCTTCACCATGACCCGCGAGAACGTGCACCAGCTGGATGCCATCTTCGACCTCATCGCCCGGGAGGGGATCCCGCGGGCCTGCTTCTACCACCTGGTCTATTCCGGCCGGGGTGCGGACATGGTGGATCAGGATCTGGACCCCGGGGAGCGGCGACAGGCGGTGGATCTCATCGCCACCCGCACCCTGGAGTTGCACGGGCGCGGCCAGCCCGTGGAAATCCTCACCGTGGACAATCATGCCGACGGCCCCTATCTATACCTGTGGGCGTTACGCCACCGCCCCCACCGGGCGCAGGCGGTCCTGGAACTGCTACGGCACAACGGGGGCAACCGCTCGGGCGTGGCCATCGCCGCCGTCGACCACCGCGGGAACGTGTACCCGGACCAGTTCTCCCGCCACTGGCCGGTCGGGAACGTACGCGAGCGCCCCTTCTCGCGCATCTGGGCGGACGGCGACCAGCCGCTGCTTTCGCAACTGCGCGATCGGAAGACGCTGCTCCACGGCAGGTGCCGCCGGTGCACCTGGCTGGAGGTGTGTAACGGCAACTTCCGGGCACGGGCCCAAGCCGCCGGTGACATGTGGGGCGACGACCCTGCCTGTTATTTGAACGACGAGGAAATCGCCTGGCCAGGGGGGAGAGAGCGGTGGACGGCATAGACCGCAGACTGCTGGATGTCTTGCAGAGGGGGCTGCCCCTCTGCGCCCGCCCGTACGCGGCGGCGGCCGACGAGGTGGGCCTCTCGGAAGAGGAGTGCCTTCAGCGCATCGCCCGCCTCAAGGAGGAGGGCATCATCCGACGCCTGGGGGGGGTGTTCAGCACCCGCGCCCTGGGGTTTTACAGCGCCCTGGTGGCCATGGTGGTTCC
>JACIYH010000071.1 GCA_014360055.1 Bacillota bacterium
CCCACCCATCCCGGGTCGCGCACCGCCCGAGATCCCAGGATCGCCCACCGCGCGCCCGTCTCGAGCACCGCATCCACATGGGCGTCCTCCCGCAGGCCACCCCCCACCTGCACCGGCACGGCCACGGACCGTACCACCGCCGCCACCAGGTCAAGGTGTACGGGATGCCCGCAGGCAGCTCCGTCCAGGTCCACCAGGTGCAACCGGCGGGCTCCCGCCGCCGCCCACCGCCGGGCTTCCGCCACGGGGTCGCCCGAATAGACGGTGACGCGGTCGAATCGCCCCCGGTACAGCCGCACCACCTTGCCACCCTTGAGGTCAAGGGCCGGTACGATCAGCAACCGCACCACCTCCCCTCCCCGCCCGGCAGGCCATGTATCTCCCACGGGCGTTTGGCAGCCCGCCTACCTCCCAGCGCCGGGCCGGGCCCCGACTTACTGCAGGCAACACTCACCGAAGGCGGCCAGGACCTTCAGCCCCACCGGTCCCGACTTCTCGGGATGGAACTGGACTCCGTACAGGGGAGGGCTCTCCAGGGCCGCCACCAGCGGTACCCCGTAACGGGCAACCCCGACCGCGGCGGGACGGCCGGCCACCTGCACTGGACGCAAACCGTCTACGTAGTACGCGTGGGAGAAATAGAACCAGGCGCCGGGCTCAAGGCCCGCCAAAAGCCTCATGCGCTCGCTCCAGTAAACCCGGTTCCAGCCCACGTGGGGCACGGGTAATCCCGCGGGCAGCCGACGTACCTGCGCCTCCACCAGGCCCAGTCCGGGCGAGCCGCCCCCCTCTTCCCCCCACGAACACATCAGCTGCAGGCCCAGGCAGATGCCCATGACCGGGCGTCCGCGGGCCAGGAACCGTTCTACCAGGGCGGCACCACCGGCCGCCCGCAACCTGCCCGCCGCCGCGGCAAAGGCGCCCACGCCGGGTACGATGAGCCCGGCCAGGTCCTCCAGTTCAGCGGGGTCCCCGCTCACGCGGGCCGTAAACCCCACTGCTTCCACGGCACGGGCAACGCTGGCCAGGTTACCCAGCCCCAGGTCGAGTATCCCGATGGCTTTCGTCTTCCCCACCCCCCGCCCGGGCGGATGTGGAAGGGACGCCCTGGCGGCGCGGCTCCGCCCTTACGGCCTGAGCGAGGGCCACCCCCGCCGCCTTCCACACCGCCTCCATGATGTGGTGGACGTTCTCTCCCCAGCGCAGCGATACGTGCATGGTGAGACCCGACTCCCGCACGAGCGCCCGCCAGAACTCGGGCGCCATCTCGCAGTGAAACGGCCCCAGGGACCGGTCCGGGCTGGGCACCCGGTAGGCCAGGAAGGACCGCCCTCCGGCGTCCACCGCCACCTCCGCCAGGGCCTCGTCCATGGGCAACAGGCACCACCCCCACCGGCAGATCCCCTCCCTGGAGCCCAGGGCGGCGCGCAGGGCACGCCCCAGGCAGATCCCCACGTCTTCCACCGTATGGTGACCATCCACCTCCAGGTCTCCCCGCGCGCTCACCTTGAGGTCGAACCCGGCGTGGAAGGCGAAGGCCTCCAGCAGGTGATCGAAAAACCCTATGCCCGTACTCACCTCGACCAGCCCGGCACCGTCCAGGTCCAGTTCCACGCTCACCCGGGTCTCCCGGGTCTGCCGTTCTACCCGCGCGCGCCGCACGTCAACTCACCCCCGTGCCACGCCACGTGCCAGCGACCGGCGCAGTACCTCCACCAGTGCCGCGTTTTCGCGGGGCAGACCCACGCTCACCCGGAAGAAGTCGCGCAGCCGGGGCTCCTCGGGCCAGCAGCGCACCCGCACACGCTCAGCCGCCAGCACGGCGGCCACCTCCGCGCCCGGGCACCGCTCCCCGGCTCCCACGCCCCGCGGGCCACATGCCGCCCCGGGCTCGGCCTGCCGCGCCGTCCCCCCGCGCCCCTCTTCCGCTAGCACCTCCACCAGGAGGAAGTTGGCCCGGCTGGGGTACGGGCGCAGCCCCGGCACTTCCGCCAGGTCCCGCCGGAGCTCCTCTCGGCAGGCACACAGGGCACGCACCCACTCCCGGGTCAGGTCGGCGTGCTCGAGGGCTACCAGGGCGGCGGCCCGGGAAAAGGCATCCACACTGTAAGGTTGCATGAGCGACTTTAAGACGGCCAGGGTGTCGGGGTGGGCCAGGGCATATCCCACCCGCAGCGCCGCCAGGGCAAACGCCTTGGAGAGGGTGCGCAGCACCACCAGCCGTTGGTACCCGGCCAGGAGGTCGCACACCGTCTCACCGCTGAACTCGAAGTAGGCTTCGTCCACCACCACCCAGGCCCCCCACTCCAGGGCGGCCACCACCACGTCCCGGGGGAACACGTTTCCGGTAGGATTGTTGGGGCGGCAGAGCACCACCAGCGCTTCCCGCTCCGACCGCAACGCCCGCCCCAGGTCCTCGGCAGAAAGGGAGAAATCAGCGTCCAGTCCCACCAGGACAACGCTCAGGTCGAGGGCGGTTGCCACCTGACGGTAGAAGGTGAAGGTGGGCCAGGGGAGGATGACCCCCCCCACCCTCCGGCCCAGGGAAGAGAGCAGGGCAATGATCAGTTCGTCGGACCCGTTCCCGGGCAGGACCCACTCGGGGGGTACCCCCGCATACTCCGCCAGAGCCCTCCTGAGTGCCTGCCCATCCCGCGGATAGCGGTGGGTCCCCCCTGCGCGCAGGGTTTCCCAGGCCCGCGCGAGGACGTGCTCGGGCCACGTGAAGGGGTTCTCATTGGCGTCCAGCCATACCGTCGCCACCATGGTGGTCACCTCCCCCTCCCCTCATCGCCGCCACGGGGCGACCGGGAGCACAGGCGCGGACCAGCTGGTCACAGAGAGCCCGGACGGCCGCCGCCTTCCAGCGGAAGCTGACCGTGTTCACCACCAGCCGGGTGGTGATGGGGCCGATCACCTCGTACTCCACCAGCCCGTTTTCCCGCAGGGTGCGCCCGGTGGCCACCAGGTCCACGATCACGTCGGCCAGCCCCACCTGCGGCGCCAGTTCCACCGCCCCGCTCAACTCGATCACCCGCGGCGAATACCCCCGGCGGCCAAAGAAGTCCCGGGCCACGCGGGGATAGCGCGTGGCCACACGCAGGGTATGCCCCCGTTCCGCGAGCAGGGCGGGCCAGCACCGGTCCGGGCCGGCGGGGCCGCACACGCTCAGGCGGCAGGCCCCGATGCCCAGGTCGAGGAGTTCGCAGACCCCGCCACTGTCCTCCAGCAACACGTCCTTGCCCGCCAGGCCGACGTCGGCCACCCCCTCCCGCACGCAGCTCACCACATCCCGGGGCCGCATGAGCAGGTAGCGCACCGCCCCCGCCCTCCACACCAGGCGCCCTTCTTCCGAGAGCAGGTCGGCGGCGGGTAATCCCGCGCGGGTCAACAGGTCACGGGCCTCGGGGAAAACCCTTCCCTTGGGTACCGCCAGCGTGAATACCGGTTCCTCGTCGTGCATGTGCCCTACCCCAACCGTTCAATGAATGGCGGCGACCTGCAGGCGCCCGTCCAGACTGGCCGGGGAAACCCGCGCCCGTCCCCTCCCGGCGGCCAGCCCCTTGGCGACGGCCGCCAGCACCGCCTCCAGGTCAAAGGCGAATCCCACCGCCGGCTCGGGGCTGAGGGTGCCGTCGTAGCGCCCGCCACCGCCTACCGGCTGGCTCACACCGGGGAGGGATATCTCAAACACCATGCCCGTGTAGTACTCCCGGTCCCGCACCAGGCCCGGGTCCAGCACCACGCGCTCGGGGGAAGGACCGCCGTCGAACAAGGCCCGCAGCTCTCCCCAGCGGTCGCCGAGGTCCTCCCTCGCCGGCGGGACGGCCCCGGGCAGGCTCCCGTCCTTGCCCGGTGGGACATCCCGGCCGGGCAGGCACACGCTCCCTTCCCGCCAGGTAAGCAGTTCCAGCAGTCGTTCCGCCTCTGTGGGGGCCAGTACCGATCTCACCACTTCCCTGACCGCAACGTAGTCACGGGACTGCAGTGCCCCCAGTACCGCTTCCGTCCGGTCCCCGGCCAGCCCGGCCCTGCCCAGCATTTCGCGGAGGATTCCCACGTGCCCCACCGTCAGCCGGAACTCCGGCACACCCAGGCTGCGCAGAACCGCCTCCGCCAGGCGCAGTACGCCGGCGTCCTCGCGCGCGCCCTGTCCGCCGATCACCTCGACACCCACCTGCAGGTACCCGGTCGGCGCGGGCTCCCCCGGCACCCGCCTGTACACCTCGGCAAAGTAGAACAGCCGGCGAGGCCGCGTACCCCCCGGATCGCCCTCCCACACCAGGCGGGCCAGCCCCGGCGTCACGTCGCTACGCAGGGCCCAGACCCTGCCCTCTCCGTCCAGAAAACGATACCCACCCATCCCGGCCACGTGCGGGCCGGCTTCTTTCCCCCGTTCCGCCCCCACCCGCTCCACCACCGGCAAGGTGACCTCTCGGAAGCCACCTGCCAGGAACAACTCTCGCAGGACGCTTTCCGCCGCCCGCAGACACGCCACCCGCTCGAGCCACCCGTCCAGGCCATTGCCGGGCAAGTCAGCGGGCGCCGCCAGACGATTCCCCGTGCAGTCCACCCATTTGCCCGGGAAGTCCCCGCTGAAGCTACCCGGAGACTCTCCCCCCACGGCCGTCACGTCAGAACCAACCACGTAACCTCGCCCCCGATTTGCTCCTTACCGGCTTTACTCCTTTACCACGTTATCGTGCTATCGCAGCAAAGGACAAAAACAATGTACAACGGGGGAAGACAACTTGTCAATGGGTGGCCGAACAGAACCCCCGGGTGTCTGTCCACTGCGTACGCCACGCGGAACTCCGGCTACCGCGCGGGGGAGGCGGGGCGGAGACTGGAGGCGGGCAAGCGACTCTTACTGATTACCGAGCGAGAGGGGGGAACTGACCCCCTCTTCTTCCAGGCGGGATAGGATCAGGCGGTAACCGTCGGCCCCGTAGCGCAGGAAGCGGTTGATGCGGGCGATGGTGGCAGAACTCATGCCCGTCAGCCTCTCGACCTGCTCATAGGTGGCCCCCTTCTGCAGGAGGGCGGCCACCTGAAAGCGCTGAGCCATGGCCTGGAGTTCCCCCACCGTACACAGGTCCTCGAAAAAGCGGTAGCACTCCTCCACGGTACGCAGGCGCAGGACGCCTTCGAACAGGAAGTCCAGGGCCGGGTCTTTGAGACGACTCTGGTACTGCACCATCCTCCCCCCAGCGAAACAGGGCACGGCGGCCGCCACGGAACAGGGTACGGCGGCCCTCAGGTCACCGCCTGGGCACCGGGCTCGGTGACGGGAGTACCCACCAGGCGCGCACGGGCGAAGGTGCGGAACGCCTTGGTTATCTCCACCCGTACCCGCTCACCCACCCGGGTGCCGGCCCCCTCCACGTCTATCACGTACCCCTCCACGCGGGCAATACCATCCCAGGGGTTGGTGACGTGGGGTTCCTCCACCTGCACCTCCAGGATCTCACCTTCGCGCACGGGACACGCCTTGGCCTCCACCTCCGCCCGCGTGCCCACGGCCTTCACGTTCATGGCCTCCACGTGCAGTTCCGCGGATCCCCTCACGAATACCCACTTGCCGGTCGACCGTTCCAGCTCGCGCAGGTTCGACCCGCCCGGTCCGATGAGCAGGGAAGCCACGCGGGGGTTGGCCTCCACCAGGATGGCCTCGGCGTCGCTGTTGCGGAGTATGCGCCTGATCTCACGGCGGATGCGCGCGGCCACCGTCTCCTCACTGAGCACCCGGCCGGTCCCCTCGCAGTAGGGGCAGGTGCGCTGGAGCTGCGCTTCCAGGCCCGGTCTCACTTTCTTGCGGGTCATCTCCACCAGCCCCAGCTGGGTGAAGCCCAACACGGTGGTGCGGGTGCGGTCCTTGCGCAGAGCCTCTTCCAGGGCGGCCAGGACCTTCTGCCGGTGGGAGGCCCGCTCCATGTCGATGAAGTCGATGACGATGATGCCGCCGATGTCCCGCAGGCGGAGTTGCCGGGCGATCTCCACCGCCGCCTCCAGGTTCGTGCGCAGGACCGTCTCTTCCAGGCTGGTTTCGCCCACGTACTTACCGGTGTTCACATCGATGATGCAGAAGGCCTCAGTCTGGTCGATGACCAGGTAGCCCCCCGAGGGGAGCCAGACCTTGCGCCGCAAGGCCAGCTCGATCTCCCGGTCCAGGTCGTAAGCTTCGAAGGCAGATCCCATGTTGCGGCGGTGGAAGTGCACCCGCTTTTTCAGTTCAGGGGAATAGGCCTCCAGCAACTCCAGGATGCGGTCGTACTGTTCCCGATCGTCGACCACCAGCCGGTCCACGTCTTCGGTGAACTGGTCTCGCACCAGGCGAAATACCAGTCCCAGGTCCCTGTGCAGGAGGGCCGGGGGCTCCGAGGTTCGCGCCCGCTCCCGCAGGCGATCCCAGATGCGCACCAGGAAGTCGCGGTCGCGTACCAGGTCCTCTTCCGACTGCCCCTCGGCCACCGTGCGGACGATGATGCCCGCCCCGGCCGGCTTGATGGTACGGGCGATGCGCCGCAGCCGCTCGCGCTCGGCCGCCTCTGCAATGCGGCGGGAAACGCCCACGTAGTCCAGATTGGGCATCAGCACCAGGTAGCGCCCGGGAAGGGTGATATGGGTGGTGACCCGCGCCCCCTTGGTACCCAGGGGTTCTTTCACCACCTGCACCACGATGGACTGCCCTTCCTGGAGCAGTTCCGTAATGCCGGGACGGCGCCGGTGCCGGCGCACACGCCGCCTCCCGTTGCCCTCCTCGGCGTCGATGACGGCGTCGGCATCGTCTACGTAAAGGAAAGCATTGCGCTCCAGGCCGATGTTGACGAAGGCCGCCTGCATACCGGGCAGCACGTTCTCTACCCGTCCCAGGTAGATGTTGCCAGCAGCCCGGTGGACCAGGGGACGTTCCACGTAAAGCTCGACCACTTTTCCGTCCTCCAGGACGGCAGCCCTGGTCTCATCGGCGTCGGAAGACACCACTATTTCTTTGGACAAAGTCAATCACTCCTCAAAACCGAGCTTACGGTTGCGGTGGTAATCCCGCCAGGCCTCTTCCCCCAGGCGGGCGGGGTCGACCAGTTCCCCATCCCGGTCGGCGTATACCTCCAGCAGGTGCACGCGCAGGTGCCGCAATTCCCAGCCTCCCGTCTCGGCGACCAGGCGGGCGAATTCCGCGGCCCGGAGCGAGGGGTTGCCCGCGGCCAGCACCGCCTCCACCCGCACGGACGGACCACCATCCTCCCGCACCCGTGCTGACCGAATCAGGGGACGGGCGTCCAGCGTGCGCACTTTCCCCTGCTTCTCGCGGACCAAAGGCAGGTGGGGTTGGGCCAGCATACGGGTCAGTACCTCTCCCACCTCGCCTCCGCCGGGCCCCGGACCCTCGCCAGCCGCCGGTGCCCCACCGACCGGAGGGGCCTCACTGGCCGCGGTCCCCTTCTCCGCCAGTTCCAGGTCGAGCAGCCACCGCGCCGCCCCCACCTGCGACTGGAGGGGGGGAGCGCCCACGGGGATCTCCTGCACCTTCCTCACCCGGATGCCCGGGGGCAGCACCCGGTTCAATTCCCGGGCGGCGTGCATGGCGTCGACGGTCCTCTCAAGCTCGACGTCGGCATACTCCGCTTCGCTGGAGGCCCCCAGGGGCAGGGCCAGGGCCAGGGAGAAGCGCGGGTGCGGGTGAAAACCCTGGGTGAGGGCAACGGGCAGCCCCGCCCGCACGAAGGCGTGGGTCAGGGTACGCATGAAGTCCAGGTGGGATATGAAACGGGCGTCACCGGACTTTTCCAGGCGCAGGCGCAGCACCTGCCTGGTCACATCTGGCCCTCCCCCCGCAGGGCGATGGCTACACCCAGTTCCGGGCAAACCCCGCAACCCGGGCAGGCATCCCACCGGCAGTCAGGCGTAGTTTCCCCCCGGTAAGCCTTCTCCCTCTCTTCCCAAAGGAAGTCCCTGTCCACGCCCGCATCGAGGTGATCCCAGGGGAACACCTCGTCCCGGGGCCGTGCCCTGTTCGCGTAGAACCCCGGTTCCAGCCCCTCCGACCGAAAGGCCTCCTCCCAGCGCCGGAAGTCCCAGAACTCCGTCCACGAGTCAAACCGGCAACCCGCCCGCCACGCCCGTTCCAGCACCCGGCCCAGGCGCCTGTCCCCCCGGGAGAACACCGCTTCCACCAGGCTCATGCGGGGGTCGTGCCAGGACAGGTTCACCCCGGGGATGCGCAACCGCCGCCGGAGGAAACGGAACTTCTCCTCCAACACCTGTACGCTGTCCTGGGCCTCCCACTGGAAAGATGTATGTGCCTTGGGGACGAAAGGTGACACGCTCACGCTCAAACTCAGTCTCTTACCCCCGCGACCACCCCGGGCAGAGACGGCCTCCACTAGGCGGGCAATCCCCTCGAGGTCCTCGTCCCCTTCCGTGGGCAATCCTACCATAAAATACAGCTTCACGCTATCCCAGCCCGCCTCCACCGCGGCGTCCACCGCCCCCATGATCTCGTCCTCGGTGAGGTTCTTATTGATCACGTCGCGCAGGCGCTGGGACCCCGCTTCGGGGGCGAAGGTGAGGCCCGCCCGGCGCACACGTCCGGCCTCGCGGGCCAGGTCCACGGAGAAGGAGTCCATGCGCAGGGACGGCAGGGATACCCCTATGCCGCAGGGGCCGAAGCGTTCATTCAGTTCACGTACCACGCGCGTCACGGCCGAGTAGTCGGCGGACGCCAGGGAGGCCAGTGAAATCTGGTCGTACCCGGTCCCCCTCACCAGTTCCCCGGCCAGGCTGACCACCGCCTGGGGCGACCGCTCCCGCACCGGCCGGTAGACCATGCCCGCGTGACAGAACCGGCAGCCCCGGCTGCAGCCGCGGAACACCTCTACCATGATGCGGTCGTGGATGACGTCCAGGAAGGGGACGGGTGGCCGCACCGGGTAGCTCACCGCCTCCAGGTCCGGCAACACCCGCTTCTTTACACGGGACGGTGCCCCGTCGCGGGCCCTGACCTCCCTCACCGTCCCGTCCGGGTGGTAGTCAACCTCGTAGAACGAGGGCACGTACACACCGGGAACCTCCACCACCCGGTGCAGGAACTCGCGCCTCCCCCCGACCCTTCCCTGCCGCTTCCATCGGGCATACAGGTCGAGGATCTCGTCGAGGACCTCCTCGCCCTCCCCCAGCACCATGAAATCGAAGAATCCGGCCAGTGGCTCCGCATTGAAGGCACACGGGCCCCCGGCAATCACCAGGGGATCCCCTTCCCCGCGCTCGCTCGCCTGCAGGGGGATGCCCGCCAGGTCGAGCATGTTGAGGATGTTGGTGTAGTTGAGTTCGTACTGCAGGGAAAAACCCAGGAAGTCAAACTCCCTTACCGGGCGCCAGCTTTCCAGCGCAAACAGGGGCCGCCCCTCTTCCCTCAGGCGGGCCTCCATATCCACCCAGGGGGCATACACCCTCTCCCCGGCCGTGTCACCCCGCCGGTTTAGCAGGTGATAGAGGATCTTGGAACCCAGGTGGGACATCCCCACCTCGTAAGCATCTGGAAAAGCCAGGGCAAACAGGATGTCGACCTCGCGGTGGTCTTTACGGACCGCATTCCACTCCGTACCCAGGTACCGGGCGGGCTTCTCGACCGACTCCAGTAGCCGCTCTCTGCCGGCAGCCTCCTCAGCACGCTCACCCATGGAACCCCACTAGCACCCCGCTTTTCGTACTCCGCGTCCCATTATACCTTTTCCGCAGAGCGTAAAACACCGCGGCGCGGATGATCCCCCGCGTGAGCGCCCGTTTCGGGGCGCGGGGAGACCCCCTTGACCGCACCTCACCGCTGCCGGGCGTGCGACGGACCTCACCGGGACTTGAGGAGATCACCCAGGGTTCCGGAGGGCGAGGCCCGCAGGCCCTCCCACACCTGCTCTTCGGTGAGCCACCCCAGGGGCCGGCCATGCTCCAGCACCAGCACTACATGGTAGCGGTGGGGCAGGAACTGGCGCGCCGTGTCCAGCAGCCGGGTCTGGGGTCCGGCCACCAGGGGGGCGGAAGGCATGAGTCCGCGCCAGTGCAGCCGGCGGTACTTTTCCTCGAGGTGCCGCGTAAAGCGGTACATCCCCCACTCCTCCTCCTGCCCCGCTGCCAGGAGCAGCACCCAGGCCAGCACCAGGAGGGGTACCAGCAGGTGGCCCCGGGACAGCGCCAGGATGGCCACCACGGCCAGCGCTGCACTCCCCCAGCGGCCCAGCCGGATGAGGCGCCAGGTGGCCCGCTGCCACCCGGCGGCCAGCGCCCAGCGGGCCCGGAGCATCCTCCCGCCGTCCAGGGGCAAGAAGGGGAGGAGGTTGAATACTCCCAGCGTGGCGTTGAGCTCGAGAAACCAGGAGGCCAGGTCGGGATTGGGCAGGTAGGGTGCGATCAGCCAGCCCCCCGCCACCAGCGCCAGGCTGTGCAGGGGACCGGCCGCGGCGGCCATGAACTCTTCCCCCGGTTCCAGAACGGGTGCCATGGGAGTGATCACGCTCCCGAAAGGGAGCAGTTCCACACGGGCGGGGCCCAGGCCCTGTCCGGCCAGCACAGCCAGGTGACCGAGCTCGTGGATGGCCAGACAGCTGAGGAAGACGACCGTCTCCAGGGGCCCCCGCCCCGTCAGGAAAAGCAGGAG
This sequence comes from Bacillota bacterium, assembly GCA_014360055.1. Lineage (GTDB taxonomy): Bacteria > Bacillota > Sulfobacillia > JACIYH01 > JACIYH01 > JACIYH01. The sequence continues at coordinate 10,652 of JACIYH010000071.1, forward strand.
GACGACGACGAATAGGGGGTGCACGTCGACCGCCACCCCCCGCACCCGAAACCGCAAGGGTGCGGCCCCCTATGGGGAGGTCCCCGAACCCGGCAGGTAAGTGAGGGGATCCACGGGCTTGCCGTCCAGGCGGACCTCAAAATGAAGGTGGGGGGAACGGGCATTCCCGGTCTGGCCGACCTTACCCACCGGTTCGCCCGCGTTCACCTTCTGTTTCTCGTTGACCAGCACCTCGGCAAGGTGGGCGTACACGGTAGACAGCCCGCCCCCGTGGTCGATCTCCACCACCTTCCCGTAGGCCGGGCTGGTGCGCACCGCCCGCACCGTGCCCCCGCCTGCGGCGAGCACGGGCGTTCCGGCGGCGGCCGCTATGTCCAGGCCTTCGTGGAACTGATCCTTCCCGGTCGCCGGGTCTTTCCTCCACCCGAACCCGGAACTGACCTGTCCCTGGGTGGGCCACAGGAACGGCGGCTGTTCTTTGGGGGTGCTCTTCTTGCCCCCCAGGATGTTCCGCCAGGACTCCAGACTGAAGTAGCGGGCCATGACCTGCCGGGCCTGGCCCGACTGGTACCAGGCCACCGGGTCGTAATCGGCTTCCGCCACGTAGGAAATGACCCGGCGCAGGCGGTGGGAGTCATCGGCCGGCAGCTGGTACAGGGCCAGCAGCAGGGCAAAGAGAGCCAGGGCTATGGCCGCCTGCCGCACCCACCCGGCGAGGGGAGCGCGCTTGACCTCGGGTGCGAACCACTCCTGCGGTGGGCTCCACCTCTGCCGCAGTCTCCTCCAGCGCCGCCGCCAGGCCCGTAGCATGAGGGCACCTCCCTCCCTGTCCCATGTATATTGGCAGCGCGCTGGCACTATGTACCGGCGGGACCCCCGCCTAATTCGGCCCTGATGAGGGAAAATATGGTGGGGGGATGAGGTGGAGCCCGAGGCCATCAGCAAGGCGCTGGCCGACCTGGCCCGCGAGCACGCCCCGGAGGTGACCTTCTCCCCACCGGTGCAGGTGGGGGAGACCACCGTGATATGTGCCTCGGCGGTAAGCTGCCTGGCAGGAAGCCGCGGGCCCAACCTGGTGATTACCCTGCGGTCCGCCCCCTGCGCGGTGATCGTCCTCCGCCCCGGCGAGTGTTCGGTCCTGCCCATTGGCACCCCGGGGCTGGCCGAACGGCTCCTGGACCTGGCGCCCCGGCTGCTCGACCTGCTCCCCGCCTCCCCCCGCACCGGCTCCCCGGCGGTGCCCCCTGCTGAAGCGCCCACCGGGCCCACCCCGGTGCCCCCGGCAGATACGCCCACCGGCAAGGGCGGGTGAATCGAGGCGCCGGGGTCACCCCGGTGCCTCTCACGCCTGCACCGAACAGGGCAGCAACGTTATCCGACGCAAACTCGAGCCTTTAGCTGGCCACCAGACCACTCACTCCCGGCGCCCCAACCACCCCGGACGTCGGCCAACAGCACTAGCGCTTCCCCACGGCACTCCACGCGAGGTAGATCAAGCCCGCGGCGATGATCGCCACGAGAGCAGAGGCCACCGGTACCTTCATGGCGCTGACCACGATTCCCACGACCGCGCCCGCCAGCCAGGACACGACACCGGGCAAGTGCCATGCGCTAGCGGTGCCCGTCCGAATCCTCGACGCCAGCCCAAGCCGTGGCAAAACGTAGTAGTCGGTGAACCCAACCCCGATGACCGGCGGCATCAGATTGCCAAGCAATGTAAGCCAAGCGAGGAAGTATTTGATGACACCGAGCGCAGCCAATATGGAACCCACAACCCCGAGCACGGTCGCAATCTTCCACTTCTCTACCGTGCGCATAAACGGCTTTAGAGCAAGGGAAGCAGAGTATACGTTGTTGTCATTGGTAGTCCATCCGAGCAGGAAGAGCATCAGGATGCCAATCGGTCCCAAGAACGCCATGGTTGGACCGAGCTCAGCCTTGCCCACCGCATTCACAATCAGCGCGAGCAGCGGGGATTGCAATGCGGTCACAAACCCATAGACAGCGGACGCTTTGGCAACAGAATCAACATCAGGCCTGCTGTACCGAAAGATGTCCGGTGATAACGCGGCACCTGCCGCCATGCCGCCGATGATTACCATAATACCGTCGTTAAGGGAAATGGGTGTGCCAAGGGGAACGGCATTAAGGAGTTCGCCTGCAGGCTTCGTCAACAATGCTTTCACAACACCGGCAAGCATCCACGCAAGAAACACCGGAACGGCCACTCGGCTCAGGGCGGCCAGAGCCTTAAACCCATAAATAGCCGTCGTCATGCAAATCAGGCCCATCACGAGTGCAACATAGGGTTTGTAACCCTTGAGCGCCGGGATCATCTCCCCCAAGCCGACAG
>JACIYH010000072.1 GCA_014360055.1 Bacillota bacterium
GGCTGGTCTACCTGGTGTGGTGCACCCGCACCCTGGTCAAAGGGGGTGGCACAGGCGGCCCACCCGGGGCGCCCACAGGAGGTGGTGGGCCTGTCCCCGCCCCCGGAGGTGGCGGGCGCGTTCTCGGCCCACCAAGAGGGGGTGCCACCTGCATCACCGGGCGGCGCCCCGGTACCCCGAACCGGGGTGGCGTCCTGCCCGTGCTGCGGGAGTTCCTGGGCCAGGCCGTGCCCGTGTCCATGACCGGTGCCATGTTCACGCTCTTCACCCTTGCGGACGTGGTGGTGCCCGCCCGGTTGCAGGGGGCGGGTTTTTCCGCAGAGGTAGCGACCGCCTGGTACGGCAGGCTCACCGGGGGAGCCATGCCCCTCATCAACCTCCCCTCGCTGTTCAGTGCCTCCCTCCAGCTGGCGCTGGTGCCGGCGGTGGCCGCTTGCCTGGCGGCAGGTGATGCTCCGGGGGTGCGGGGTCACGCCGGCACCGGCCTCCGCCTGACCGTGGCCTTCACCGCAGCCGCCGCGGTGGGCCTGGCCGTGCTGGCGGAGCCCCTGTGCCTCACCCTCTACGGTGATCCCCTGGTAGCGGTGGCGCTGCGTCCCCTGGCTGCGGCCGTGGTGTTTCTGGGGTTGCAGCAGGCCACTGCCGGGATACTGCAGGGGCTGGGGGAGGTCACTCTGCCCCTCTGGCACCTGGGCGCGGCGGCGCTGCTCAAACTGGTCCTCACCTGGTACCTGGCCGGGTACTCCTGGGGGGTGGTGGGGGCGGCCTGGGCCACGGTGGCGGGATTTGGTCTCGCCGGGCTGCTGGGCCTGGCGGCGGTCGTGCACCGGCTGGGGTCGGTGGCTTCCCTTGCCGACCTGGTACTGCGGCCGGCGGCGGGCCTGGCAGTGATGGGCCTCTGCCTGCCCGCCCTGTACCGGTGGGGAGTTGAGGTGGGCGGCTCGCCATGGGGAGGCACCCTGCTGGCAGTGGTGGGGGGAGCTTTCCTCTACCTGGCAGCCCTCCTGGTGGTGGGAGGATTCCGGCAGACGGACCTGGAAATGCTCCCGGGAAGGGCGGGTTTCCTGAAGCGGTGGCTCAAGGGGAGCGGTTTCCTCCGCCCGTGACGGGAGGAATGGGTTTGAAGCTCATTTACGCGGTGGGAATGGGACCCGGGCCGGCAGCAGAGGTGCCGGCCCGAAATCTGCGCCTGCTGAAAGGGCAGACGCCGCGGGGGCGGGCGCCCGTGATCCTGCGCACATCCTCCCATCCCCTGGCGGCCTGGCTGACCCGGCGAGGGGCCCGCTGGGAGTCGTGCGATACCCTCTACGAGGGGGCAGGCGACTTCGAGAGCCTGTACCGGGATCTGGTGGCCCTGCTCCTGGCCAGGGTGGAAGAGACCGGGGTGCTCGTGTACGGGGTACCCGGCCATCCACTGCTGGGCGAGCGCACGGTGACCATGCTCCTCGAGCAGGCGTCCTCCCGGGGCGTGGAAGTGCGGGTGATGGGGGCGCCCTCGTTCCTGGAGGCGGCTTTCACCGCCCTGAGCCTGGACCCCCTGGCAGAGGGATTTGAAGTGGTGGACGCGCAACTTCCGCCCGGCTGGATGCCCAGGGGGGACAAGCCCCTGCTCGTCTGCCAGTTGTGGCATCCCCTGCTCCTGGGAGACCTGAAACTCAGGTTGCTGGACGTCTACCCGCCTGACCACCGCGTGGCACTGGTGAAGGGGGTACGGGAACGAGAGACCGTCACCTGGTTACCACTGGTGGAACTCGACCGGGGTCCCCATACCGGGCCCACCACCAGCCTGTGGGTCCCCGCCCTGCCCGCACCGGGGCTTCCGACCTCCCTGGCACAGAAGGTGGTGAGGGCGGTGGAGGTGGTGGCCCGCCTGCGGGGACAGGGCGGCTGCCCCTGGGACCGCGGGCAGACGCACCTGAGCCTGCGCCCCTACGTGATCGAGGAGGCATACGAGGTGGCCGAGGCCATCCGACAGGCCTCCGGCGCGGCGGGCAGCGCTGACGATGAGGCCGTCGGCGGGGCCGCCTGCCGGTCCCCGGGCGGGGATAAACTGGCTGAGGAACTGGGAGACTTACTGTTGCAGGTTCTGCTCCACGCCCAGATCGGGCGCGAGGAGGGGACGTTCGACCTGGGTACCGTGTGTGACCTCCTGGTGGAGAAGCTGGTCCGGCGGCATCCTCACGTTTTTGGAGAGACGCGGGCCGACACCGCGCAGGAGGTGCTGCGGCGGTGGAACGCCATCAAGAAGGAGGAGCGGGGCGAGGACTCGTCGGCCCTGGACGGTGTGCCGGCCGCCCTTCCCGCCCTGCAGCGGGCGTGGAGGGTGCAGGGGCGGGCGCGGGAAGTGGGATTTGACTGGGAGCCGGGCGACGTGGACGGAGTGCTGGCTAAGGTGGCGGAGGAACTGGATGAGGTGCGGGCCGCCGCCCGTGGGCCGGGGGCAGAAGAGGCCCGCGCCGCCACCCGTGGGGCAGGGGAAGAAGAGGCTTCCGCCGCCGCCATGCGGGACCAGGCCGTGGAGCGGGAACTGGGTGACCTGCTCTTTGCCGTGGTGAATGCCTGTCGCGTGCTGGGGGTGGACCCGGAGGTGGCGCTGCAGGGGACGGTGGATCGCTTTTCGCGCCGTTTCCGCGCCATGGAGAAAATGGCCCGCCAGGCAGGGAAGAATATGGGAGACCTGTCCCTGGAGGAGATGGATTCCCTGTGGGAGAGCGTTAAGCGGAAGGAAAAGTAGAACTTTTGTCGAATCAGGTCGCACAGATAGAGTGGTAAAAAAGGGAAGGGGGATGTGAGATTGAACAAGGCGGATCTCGTGGGAGCGGTGGCACAGAAGACGGGCATGACCAAGCGGGACGCCGACAAGGCAGTTACCGCGACCTTCGAGGCCATCCACGAGGAACTCAGCCGGGGGGGCAAGGTGGCCGTGGTCGGGTTCGGTACCTTTGAAGTGCGGAACCGCGCGGCGCGCAAGGGGCGCAACCCCCGTACGGGCCAGGAGATCGCCATCGCGCCTGCCCGGGCACCGGTATTCCGGGCCGGCAAGAGCCTGAAGGAAGCGGTGGCCAAGTAGCCCGGCGGTCGTCCTCCCTTGCGCCTGGATAAGTTCCTCCAGGTGAGCAGGCTCGTCAAGCGGCGCACCTGGGCACGGGAGATGTGCCTGGCCGGGCGGGTGAGCCTCAACGGGCGGCCTGCCCGGCCGGCAAGTACCGTGCGGGTGGGAGACCTGATCAGGCTGGACACCGAGTGGAGGGTCATCGAGGTGGAGGTGCGCCAGTTGAGGGAGCGCGCTTCCGCGGAAGAGGCCCGGCAAATGTACACCGTAGTTTCCAGCGAGCGCCGTGAGTAGGAGCAAAACCTGCGGGCCACCCTAGCGGGCGGGGTGATGATCCTGTCCCGCCCGGCGAGGGTGGCCGTCCTTTTTATTGCCCTTGCCGCGCTTGCCGCCCAGGCCGTCCTGGAGGCACCCGCCTACCGCCGGCCCCTGGGTGGCGAGCCCGCCGTGACCCTCTATCGCCACGGGAGTGGGCAGCGGGTTACCCTGCCCATGGAGGAGTACGTGGCGGGCGTGGTGGCGGCGGAGATGGATCCCCGCTGGCCCGTTGAAGCCCTGGCAGCCCAGGCCGTTATCGCACGGACCTTTGCGGTGGAGCGACTGAGCCGGGGCGGGGTCCGCCGGGTACACGGGACCGATGTATGCGACGATCCCGGGCATTTCCAGGCTTACAACCCCCGCGCCATCACGCCGGGGGTGAGGCGGGCGGTGGCGCGCACCCGCGGGATGGTGCTCACCTATCGGGGCGATCTGGCCCAGGCTTTCTACCACGCCCACTCCGGCGGGCACACCGCCACCCCGCAGGAAGGGGTCGACTTCCGCGGCTACGCTCCCTACCTGCAGGCGCGGCCGGACCCTTACAGCGGGGACGACATGCGCTGGAAGGCGTGGTTGACCCAGGATGAGATCCGCGATGCCGCGCGCCGGATGGGGGTAAAGATACGGCAGGTGCTGCCGGTGCAGGTGGGTGCCCGGGGACCCTCCGGCCGTGCGCTGACCATCCGCCTGGGGACCCGGGAGGTGCCTGCCGCCCGCTTCCGCCTGCAGGTGGACGGCGGCATGAGCGTAAAGTCCACCCTCATTGATAGCATTGAGGTTTCCGGAGGCAGGGTCGTGGTGACAGGACGGGGCTTTGGCCATGGCGTGGGCCTTTCCCAGTTCGGGGCGCTGCGCATGGCCCAGGCCGGCCACGACTTCCGCGAGATCCTGGCCTTCTACTATCCCGGTACCACCCTGGAGCGCAGGTGGCGCTGACCCGGCTCCGGGCGCCGCTGTGTTGGGCCCCCGCCCGGTGGTACGGGTCAGGCCCGGGCACCCCCGTGGAGGACATAAGTTGTCCGCTCCCCGCATACCCTGGGGTGGGAAAGTGTTCCACAAGGGGGGCCCGGGATGGACGACAGGAATGTGGAGGGCCTGGGAGATCACGTCGTCTCCATCGTGAACCGGGAAAAGCTGGAGGTACGGGGTGTCTCGCGGGTGGAGTCCTTCGACGAGGAGGAAATCGTGCTGGAGACGGAACTGGGCCTGCTCACCATCAGGGGTCAGGACATGCATATTCAGAACGTGGACGTGGAACAGGGCCAGTTCGCCGTTGAGGGACTTATCAACGGCCTGCAGTACGCCGCCGTCCCCCGGGGTGTGCGGGGAAGCCGCAGCAAGGGCCGGGGTGGCCTCTGGGACCGGTTGCTGCGCTGAGAGGAACCCGTGCCGGGTCGTGGTCGTTTTGGGGGACGACCTTTATGCGTTCTCGGTCATGATCCTGGCGGGGGTCGGACTCGGGTTCTCGTTCGACCTCTACCGCGCCCTGCACCGGCCCCCGCGCGGGACACGCGGCGTCAGGGGCCTCGCGCACTTCCTGCTGGATGTCGCTTATGGCCTGGCGGCGGGCCTGTGGCTGGCGGCCTGGCTGGTGGTGGCCAACTGGGGCCAGCTGCGCTGGTACATCCTGGCGGGCATGGTGCTGGGCGCCTGGACGTACATGTACCTGGGCAGCCCCCTGGTCCAGCAGGTCATGCGCGCCACGGGAAAGGCGGCGGGGCGGCTGGTGCGTCTGCTACGCCCCCGCCGGCCCGGCTGACCCGTTACCCGGCGCCGCCTCATCCGGGACGGATTCCGGAGCTGATGTGACCTGGAAGGAATCCGGCATCCGAGCGTCGAAACAAGTCCGTACTCAGGTTGTCCACAGTTTGTCCACAATCTGTGCATAGCACGGGAGGGCGGCCACCACGCAGATCGAGATCCGCAAGGCCGAACGACTCAGTTTCCGCGAACGCCAGGTGGTCGTCCTGAAGGAGATGGGCCTCGGCAACGAGGCCGTCGCCCGCCGGCTGGGAATCGCGGCAGCCACGGTGGCCACGCTGTACAGCCGGGCCCGCGCCAAGGGCTACGAAGTGGTCATCGTCTTGCCGGGGGAGGCCCTGGGCATTCCGCCCGAGGGAGAGCCGGAAGGTGAATGAAGCTGGAGGTGCGCCGAATGCAACCGGGGACCCACCGCCTGTTCCGGCAGGTGGCCAATACCAGGTACCGTATCTGGATGCGCCGCCTGGCTCGCCTGGGCGTGGTGGCCTTTTGCCTGCTTCTGTGCTCTTCATTCGCGCGGGCGGGCTGGGAGTTGTGGGAACTCAGGCATGAGGAGGCACGGTTGCAGTTGGCCGTGCAGGTCCTGCGCGAGCAGAATGACGCCCTGCGGGCCCAGATCAAGTACATGCAGGATGAGGCCTACATACAGCAGGCGGCCAGGCAGCTGGGACTGGTGAAACCCGGCGAGGTGCTCTACTTCCCCGCCCGGGAGACCCCGGGTTCTCCGTGACCCTTGTTCTTGACACTTTTCAGGCCCTCGCCCTATAATGGGCACGGTGCTGCTCGCTCAGGCCAAGAGGGAGCCTTCGCGCGGGGGAGGTACGGTCGCGCCGCATGCCCGGTTTGGAAGTGGGCGCCGTGGTGGAAGGCGTGGTCACAGGTATCACGCGGTTCGGCGCCTTTGTGTTGTTACCCAACGGTCAGACGGGATTGGTGCACATTTCCGAGATCGCTGACGCCTACGTACGCGACGTCAAGGACTACCTAAAGGAAAACGACAGGGTGCTGGTCAAGATCCTGTCGTACGACGAAAAGGGTAAGATAGGACTGTCGGTGCGGCAGGCACAACCGGGCGGCGGCCAGCGCAAGGACCGGGAACGCCGCAAGGCCGAGTGGATGGCGTTCGAGGACAAGCTGGCCAGGTTCATGAAGGAGAGCGAGGAAAGGCTCACCGATCTGAAGCGGCACACGGAGTCCAAGCGGGGAGGCCGCGGCGCCAGGTAGCCGCAGCGCCGGATGCCGCAGTGCCGGGCAGCAACGGGAGGCCGGCGCCCGGGGCGGCGTTAAGCTGGAATCAGCAGGTGGCGACGGCGCGAGTCCATATCCAGCAGGCACAGGCCGGGATGGCGGAACAGGCAGACGCGGGGGACTTAAAATCCCTTGGGCGACGGCCCGTGTGGGTTCAACTCCCACTCCCGGCACCAATTTTTTATGGAGGAGGGGGCGTCACCGCCTGCGGGGCGCCCGCCGGTGGAAGGATGAGAGGACCGATGATTTCGCTAGAAAGGTTGTTCCGGCCCCGGTCGGTGGCGGTGGTGGGTGCGTCCAAAACCCCCGGGAAGATCGGTCATGCGGTGCTGGTCAACCTCGTGGCCTCCGGTTTCCGGGGTGCCATCTATCCCATTAACCCAAAAGAGGAAGAGATCGAAGGGCTGAAGGCCTACCCCCGGGTAACCGATGTGCCCGGGCCGGTGGACGTGGCCGTCATCTGCGTGCCCGCTCCTGCCGTCAATGCCGTGGCCGAGGAATGCGGCCGGGCCGGTGTGGGCTACCTGGTGGTCATCACCGCCGGATTCAAGGAGACGGGCAGGGAGGGGGCCGAGCGCGAGAAGGCACTGGCCGCGATCTGCCGGCAATACGGCATGCGCATGGTGGGTCCCAACTGCCTGGGGATCATGGACACGTCCACCCCCATGAACGCCACTTTCTCGGCCAACTTCCCCTTCCAGGGGCGCATCGCCTTCATTTCCCAGAGCGGTGCCCTGTGCGCCGCCATCCTGGACTGGAGCCTTAAGCGGGGGATAGGTTTTTCCAAGTTCATCAGCGTAGGCAACAAGGCCGACCTTACCGAGGCTGACTTCATCGAAGACGCGGCGGCCGACCCTCAGAGCAAGGTGATATGCCTGTACCTGGAGAGCGTGGAGGAAGGCGCCCGCTTCGTGGAAGCCTGCCGCCGGGCCAGCCGGACCACGCCCATCCTGGTAATCAAGAGCGGTACCAGCCAGGCCGGTGCGCAGGCGGCCTCCTCCCACACCGGTGCCCTGGCGGGCAGTGACCTGGCCTATGAGACTGCTTTCCGGCAGGCGGGCGTGCTGCGCGTCCATACCATGGAGGAGTTGTTCGACCTGGCGCAGGCGTTCGTGCGACAGCCCGCGCCCCCGGGAAACCGGGTGGCCATCGTCACCAACTCGGGTGGGCCCGGCGTGCTGGCGGCGGACGCCATCGAGAACTCGCCCCTCACCATGGCCCGCTTCGAGAAGGAAACCATCGACCGGCTGCGCAAGTCCCTGCCCGCTGCGGCCAACGTGTTCAACCCGGTGGACGTGATAGGCGATGCCCACTGGGACCGCTACGACGCCGCTCTGGGGGCGGTGCTGGACGACCCCGGGGTGGACGGGGTGCTGGTGGTGCTGACCCCCACCGCCACCATAGAGCCGGACGTGGTGGCGGAGAAGATCGTCGAGCACCACCGCCGCCATCCCGAGAAGCCGGTGCTGGCGGCATTTCTGGGGGGTGCCTCCGTGGAGGAGGCCACCCGCTACCTGCTCGGCAACGGCATCCCGTGCTATCCCTTCCCCGAGCCCGCCGTCTCCGCCCTGGCCGGGTTGCTGCGGTACCGGGAACTCTCCACCGCCCCGGCGGCGGTGGAGGAGTGGACCTTCCCCGACGTCGACCGCGCCGCCGTGGAGGAAGTCTTTTCGTACGTGCGCCGGGACAAGCGGGTGGTACTCCTGGGGTCGGAAGCGTTCCGCGTCGCGGAAAGCTACGGTATCCCCTGTGCTCCGTCGTACCTGGCCACCACCCCGGACGCCGCCCGGCGGCTGGCGGAGCACATGGGTTTCCCGGTGGTGCTCAAGGTGGCCTCGCCCCAAATCCTGCACAAGACGGACGTGGGCGGTGTCAAGGTGGGTCTGGCCACGCCGGAGGAGGTCAAGCGGGGCTTCGTCGACATCATGGAAAGCGTGCACCAGCACCTGCCCGACAGCGTGGTATACGGCGTGGAAGTGCAGAAGATGATGCCGCCGGGCCGCGAACTTATCGTGGGCGTCACCCGCGACGTGCAGTTCGGACCCCTCATCATGTTCGGCCTGGGTGGTGTCTACGTGAACCTGCTCAAGGACGTCGCCTTCCGCCTGGCCCACGGGCTCACGCGGGAGGAGGCGCACGCCATGATCCGGCAAACGCGGGCGTACACCCTGCTCCGGGGCTTCCGCGGGGAGCGTCCGGCCGACATCGAGGCCCTCGTGGACACCATCGGCAGGGTGGCCCAACTGGTGCGGGACTTCCCGGAGATCACCGAGATGGACATAAACCCGGTGTTTGCGTACGAGAAGGGGCTGGCCGCCCTGGACGTGAAGATTACCATAAGATGAGGTGGAGAGCATGAAGAGCCTGTACCTGTTGGGGACTGCGCCGGGCTGCGGGAAGACCGCGCTGGCCGTGGGGCTCGCCCAGAAACTGAGGGATGAGGGGTTTACCGTGGGCTACTTCAAGCCGGTGGGGAGTGTGCCCACGGGGTACAGGCGGGTAGACGAAGACGCCGCCCTCATGGATGCCCTGCTTAACATGGGTATGCCCCCGGAGAAGCTGACGCTGGTCTCGGCGGGGCCCTACTACCTGACCCGGTACGAAGAGCCCGGCACCCTGCTGGAGGAGATCAGGGAGACCTACCGGCAGGCCTCTGAAGGCCGCGACGTCATGCTCATCGAGGGACCCGGGCGGCCCCACCTCATGCTGACCCTGGGCCTGGACGCCATCTCCCTGGCCCGGCACCTGGAGGCGCAGACCATCCTGGTGAGCAGGGTGGAAAACGACTTCAGCGTGGATCGCGCCCTGCTGTTCGCCCAGTATCTGGCTGCCCGCGGCGTACCCCTGGTGGGCGTACTCTTCAACAACGTACCCCGGCCGCTCCTCGACAAGACGCGCGGCGTGTATGCCCCCCTCATCGAGCGAGAGGGAATCCGGGTACTGGGCACCCTGCCCTGCCGGCCGGAGATCGCCGCCCCCACCGTGCAGGAGTTCGCCGACGTGCTGGCCGGCGAGATCCTGGTGGGTGAAGAGCACCTGGACAACCTGGTGGAAGAGATCATGATCGGCGCCATGACGCTGGAGAGCGCCCTGGGCTACCTGCGGCGTGCTCCCCGCAAGGCCCTCATCACCGGCGGCGACCGCACCGACATGTGCATGGCCGCCCTGGAGACGGACACCGCGGTGCTCATCCTGACGGGCGGACTGTTCCCCAACGTGAATGTGCTGGCGCGCGCCGCCGAGCGGGGAGTCCCCGTCATGCTCGTCCACTACGACACCTACACCACGGTGCAGAAGCTGCAGGAGGTGGCCCGCAAGATCAAACCCGGCGACGCAGAAGCCCTGGCCCTCTGCCGGCAGCTCGTGGACGAGGGCGTCGCCTGGGAGGCCATCCTCGCGGCCCTTCGCTCCTGATCCGCGCGCAAGCCGCACCCCGCGCCGCCAGCGCAGGCGCACAAGCGCCACAAACGCCTCCTTTGCTTGACTCGGGGTGGTCGGTGTCCGTATAATAGGCGTTGGCCGGTGGCGGCGTAGCTCAGGTGGTCAGAGCATGCGGTTCATACCCGCAGTGTCGCTGGTTCGAATCCAGCCGCCGCTACCACTATCAGGTGGACCATTAGCTCAACTGGTAGAGCATCCGACTCTTAATCGGAGGGTTGCAGGTTCGAGTCCTGCATGGTCCACCAACGTATTGTGACGGGTTTGCTTCGTTCGAAGTTCGCGTGCGACGGGGGGTGACAAGCCCCCCGCTTGTTCTGCCGCGCGTGGCCGAGTCGGTCCAGACATGTTGCTGCCGTCGAACCCCCGAGCCCCGCTCGTTGTCCGTTCCTGGACCGCAACGGGCGAGCAGGTCGGTTCCTCATCACGCTGATTCTGTGCGACGCCGGCATACTCAGCCAGCCTCTTTTTTCTACCTCGCATCCAGGGCAGTGGCCGCGCGGCCGGTTCGGCCTTGCGCGTGCACGCCGCACTGCGCGAACGACCGGTCATCTCGCTCAAGGAGGTGTGCCAACGCACCGGGCAGGGGACGGAACCGCTATGAGCCGGGGTTGTGGTCCAGCGGTTCGCCACCCAGGTATCGGCGTACCACAGTCGCTACCAGTGGGCGGAAGTCGCTCAGGTGCTCTTTGATGAACCGGAGGACCTCGGCGCCTTCCACATCGTCGTACAGGTGAACCACGCAGTTGCGGAAGCGGGTCATCTCCACGTACCTGTCTCTCAGTTCGGCCGGGATGAGCCCATGCTCGGCCGCCACCAACACGATCTCCCGGTAGGACTTGGGCAAGCCCCATCCCTCCCGGGCGATAATGTGGGCGCACAGGTCCAGCATTGCTTCTATCGCTATCTGCAGCATCCGCGTCGCCGCCGCGACGTAGTAAGTGTTTCGGGAGAACCTGTCTTCCTCCATGTCGAGAAACCATTGCAGGTCCCTGACCTGAGATCGTATGTACTGCAGCTTCTGCCTCACCTTGTCCAGATCAACCGTCACAGGAATTCCTCCCTGAGGGCGGCGTCCCAATCCCGGTAGAAGGCAGCCAGGTCGGGGGCGAAGTCGGCGTGCCGGACGATAGTGGAGGCGGTGAAGTCGGCCAGCGCCTCCCGGTCCCGGACGTAGAGGGCCCTACCGGTTTCCAGGACGCGGAATTGCAGGGTCACGGGCACAACCCGCAGGTTGATGACGTTGATGTCGTCGCTTCGGCCGATGTTACTCAGCCGGGAGTGGACCTCCAGTTCGCGGTCCAGATCCCAGTGGGCGCCAGGGACCGGGAGAACGGCCAGATCTACGTCGGAGAAGGGCGTCTGATAGGCAGTCCCGTAGGAGCCGTACACGTAGAGGGCGAGGACGTCGGGTTGCTCGTCGCAGTAGCGCACCATCTCCTCCAATTGCTGCTGGCTCAGGTGGATCTGGGAGATGTCGCGCGAAAGCCTCATGGACCTGTCTCGCCTCCAGGGTCGGGCACTGGTATTCTAGTCCAACCGGTAGGGGTTGTCTACGCTGGCTCTCCGGGCTGCCCCGCGCGGGGTGTTACGCCCCCGCTGCCCGGGTCATGGCGCTGCTTTGGCCGTTGCGCGAGGACCACGCCGGCGATCACCAGCAGGCCGGCCAGCACTTCCGTCAGGCTGAATCTTTCCCCGAGGAGCAGGGCGCCCATCGTGGTGGCAACCACGGGGACCAGGTTGAGGTAGATCCCGGCTTCGCTGGCGGGGAACGTTTTCAGGGCGTAATTCCAGAGGAAGATGGGTAGCGCAGAGGCCACCGCACCCAGGTATAGCAGGACGATCCACGATTGCCATCCCACGCTCAGGTAGTGGGGTTGCTGCTCGGCCAGGGCGAAGGGGAGCAGGAACACCAGGCCCCAGAGGGTGGTCTGAAAGGTGATGGGGATGGGGTGGTGAGACGAGCTGAGCCTTCGGCTCAGGACGGTGTAGACCGCCCAGGCCAGGGCGGCACCGATGAGGAGCAGCCCGCCCGGGTTGACAGCCACCCCGGCCAGGGTGGTGTTCGCGCCGCTGAGGCCGGCTGCTGGGGTGCTGTTCTCACAGCGGACCAGCACCGCCACCCCTGCCATGCTGGCGAGAATGCCCGTTACCCGCAGGGGCCCAATCTGCTCGCTCAGGAAGAAGCGGGAGCCCAGCGCGGTCAAGGCGGGGATGGAAGCCAGGATCAGAGAGGCCGTGCCGGCCCGGCAGTACAGGAGCGCCCAGTTCTGGAGGGCGAAGTACAGGAACACGCCGAAGAACCCCAGCAGAACGGCTACCCCCAGCGGCAGGGCCGGTGATCTGTGCCGGCTCCGGGCGTAAAGGGGCCAGATCAGGACCAGGGCCAGGGCGAACCTGAGCGCGGCCAGGGTGAGGGGCGGGAAGGCGTGCAGGGCGTCCTTGGTGGCGACGAAGGTGGACCCCCAGATGAGGACTGCACCCAGGAGGGCGAGGAGGCCCTTCCTGCGCTCCCTTTTGGTGACGGTACCTGGGTCGGCGGCGACGGGCACTGCGCCAGTGGTCGAGTTCCGTGCGGTTGAGGTACTTGCGGTTGAGGTCTTTGTCACCGGGGTTCCGGTGGTTGAGGTTTTAGTGCTCAAGCTCTTGCCCCCTGTGATGGGATCGAACCGTTCCTCCGGGCTCACGAACGGGGCGGTCGTGCGCGGTCGTCGGCTGGTCGGCGAGGGCGATACTGTTTGGGCCACAGCAGCGTTGCGGCGGCCTGGTCCAGGATCACCGTGAGGCGCGGGTGAAGGCGCAGCAGGGAGGCAGGCAGGGTGGGGTCGGGTGGGCCGTGCAGGGCCATGCGGGGAGCAACCGGAGGAGAGTGATTTCGGGCCGGCAGAAGAAACGGACGTGGGGGCGGATGGTACCGAGCCCCCGGCTGGTGTATACGGCGGTGGAGCCTGACCACTGGAGGCCACCGGGGAAGCGACGACCGAGAGGAGGGAGCAGCAGTGGGCCTCTGCCGGGGATGCAGACCTGGCCGCCGTGCGTATGGCCCGACAGTTGCAGGTCGACCTCGCCGGGGGAGAGGGTGGTGGCGAAGTCAGGTTCGTGC
>JACIYH010000073.1 GCA_014360055.1 Bacillota bacterium
CTCACCCGTCCGCCGCTGGGTAAGCCTCCCTGACTTGCGCCAGTTCAGCTCACCCCGCTCGACTTGCATGTTTTAGGCACGCCGCCAGCGTTCGTCCTGAGCCAGGATCAAACTCTCCGTGAATTCTAACCGCCTGTCCCCTGGGTCGCACCCGGGCGACTCCGGGGCGGCGATCATTTCACGCAGATACCTGGCCCGAATTACTGCGGGCCGCAAAAGCCGTTTCCCAAAGGCACGCACGCTGTTCGGTTTTCAAGGACCAGGTCCGACTTGCCGTCTCGGACTCTCATGTTAGCACGGTCATGCCCGGCTGTCAAGTCGGGGGTTGACCGCTTGCTGGCAGCTACTGGTAGGTGCCCCCGTAGCCACCCAAGGATGGGTGCCGATGCTCAGACCGCGCAGGCGCACTCCTATGTGAGTTTACGCTTGATGGGTACCTTGACATCCTTGCGAAAGCCGTGAGCTTCTGACTCCTCCAACTGGCCCTCCTGCGACCGGGCTTCCCGCGGCCTGGGGATCCCCTTGGGACCGTATGTCTCTACCGTGGCACCCCGCTCCGCCATATTCCCCTTACGACCGGTCACCTGATGCCTTCTCGCCACCCCACCACCACCTCCGGCCGAGCTTAGCTTTCCATGCCGGCCAACTCCGCATTAGTCCGAGTAGCGGCGGAGCATCGGGGCCACGCCCTCAATCGAAGTACACGCATGTCGTTTGCCCCCGCCGGAGCAACGCGTATAGTTGACAAGTGAGCCCAAGAGGGTACACTAGGTAAGAAAGACCCACTTTCCAAAGGAGAGATAGACGTGACTGCTGAGGTCAAGTTGACCAAGGTTTCCACCAAGGGGCAAGTGGTCATACCCAAAAGCGCCCGGGCGAAACTCAACTGGCAGCCCGGCGACCATGTGACCGTGGAGGTGCGCGGCAACGCCGTGGTGCTCCGCAAGCTCTCCCTGGACGCCATCTTGCGGGAGGCCGAGGAGGAGTGGCAGCGGGGCAAGACGGTCACCCTCTGGCCCAAGAATGAGTAGCCATGTGGCGTGTTGAGGGCACCAGGCGGGTAGCAAAGAGGCTGGCGCGCTTCGGGCGGCGCATCCGGGAGCGGTACGACAGGGCTTTCGCGCGGCTGGCCGAAGATCCCCTGGCCGGGGAGCTACCGTCAGGGTACGAAGGCCTGCGGAGCTTCCCGGTGACCACGCCCGGCGGGGAGCACCGCATCATCTACCAGATCAAACCCGAGGGCCAGGTAGTTCTAGTGGTCCTGGTGGGAACCCGGGAGGAGATATACCGGTTGCTGGAGAGGAGCGGGATCGGGTGACCGGGGGACGCAGAAGCCCCCGCCCCCTTAGCCGCAACCCGACCTCCGGACGCCAGAATAATAAGTGGTGCGCCCAGAGGGAATCGAACCCCCGCACCCGGCTCCGGAGGCCGGTGCTCTTTCCGCTGAGCTATGGGCGCACCGTATAGAGTATACCGCACTTGGGGCCGGCAAGCAACCGTGGTGCCTTGGTCACTGCGGGCGGAAGCGGGTCACGCCGCTCCACACGTTAAGATGCTTTAAACCTTGCCCGCCAGCAGGAGACCGCCCAGGAGGAGGAAGGCGCATCCGGCCAAGACCCGCAGCACCCGCTCCGGTATTACGCGGCCGAGGGCGCCTCCCAGCAGGGCAGCCGCCAGGGAGGCCGTGACCAGGGCGGCAGCCGCACCCAGGAATACCGGCCAGGGCGAACGGTTTCTGGCCGCCAGGAGGAAGGTCGAGAGCTGGGTCTTATCCCCCAGCTCTGCCAGCAAGACGATCAGGAATGCACTCAGCGCCGCCCGCCACAAGTTAATCGCCTCCGGCTCCCCCGGTGCGCTGCTCCCCGGCGCGGCACTCCCGGCACAGGCCGAACAGTTTGACCTGGTGATCCACCACCTCGAAACCGGTGCGCTTGAAGACCAGGGCCTCCAGCGACTCCAGGAGATCGATGTCGAACTCGGTGACCTTCCCGCAGCGGACGCAGATGAGGTGATGGTGGTAATGCTCCTCGTCGCCGAGTTCATACCGCGCCCGGCCGTCCCCCAGGTCGATTCTCTGAAGGACGTCCAGGCCCGCCAGAAGGTCCAAAGTGCGGTACACGGTGGCCAGCCCGATGTCGGGATGGTTCTTCTTGACCAGCGCGTACACATCTTCCGCACTCAGGTGTTCACCCGAATGGCTGAGAAGCGTCTCCAGGATCGCCTGGCGCTGGGGCGTCAGGCGGTGATCCCTTTCGGTCAGTTTGCGCCGGGCCGCTTCCAGATCGTCACGCATGGTCAAGTTAACATATGGCCGGGGTGCACCCGGCCATTGCCCCCCGCCATTATAGCCGTGCCCACTTTGGCTGTCAAAAGGCGGGAACATGCCTGCGCAGGCTCACGTGCCGGGTCTTGAGCTTTTGCCGGACGGGCTCGCGCCGGGGGAAGCGCCGCCCGAAGAAATCGCGCAGGACGTCCTCCAGGTTGGGCCGGCCGATCTCCTGTAACTCATAGCGCACCCGCACCGCGGGACGGTTCAGGGAGATCACCGCAGCCAGATCGACGGGGGTGGCTACCACCACCATGTCCGCCGGGACCTCCGCCAGCGTTTCCTGGAGTTCGCGTAACTGGTCCGGTCCGTATCCCATGGCCGGAAGCAGCGCCCCGATGTGGGGGTACTTCCGGTAGGTTTCGGCTATGCTGCCCCTGGCGTAGGGACGCGGATCGACCAGTTCCGCTCCCCACCGCCGTGCCGCCAGCACGCCCGCCCCGTACCTCATCTCCCCGTGGGTGAGGGTGGGGCCGTCCTCTACCACCACCACCCTCTTGCCGGTGAGGCGGGCACCGTCCTGCACGGTGATGGGAGAAGCGGCCTCTACCACGGTGGCCAGCGGGTTGACGCGGGCCAGGTTCCTCCGCACCATGTCCACGGCCTCGGGCGCCGCGGTTTCCAGCTTGTTGATGACTACCACATCGGCCATGCGCAGGTTGGCCTCGCCGGGGTGGTAAGTGACCTCATGGCCCGCCCGGTGCGGATCGGCCACCACGATATGGAGGTCGGGCCGGTAGAAGGGAAGGTCATTGTTCCCCCCCTCCCACAGGATGACGTCCCCCTCTTTCTCGGCTTCCCGCAGGATGGCCTCGTAGTCCACGCCCGCGAATACCACGTTACCGCGTTCGATGTGGGCTTCGTACTCCTCCCGCTCCTCGATGGTGCAGCGGTGCCTGTCCAGGTCGTCGCGGGTGGCGAAGCGCTGCACGACCTGTTTATCCAGTTCCCCGTACGGCATGGGATGGCGGACCACCACCGCCTTCTTACCCATGGCGCGCAAGATTTCCGCCACCCGCCGGGAGGTCTGCGATTTGCCCGCCCCCGTCCGCACCGCGCACACCGAGATCACCGGGAGTGACGAACTGAGCATGGTGCTGTCGGGTCCCATGATCCAGAAATCCGCGCCCAGCGCCAGCGCCTCCGAGGCCCGGTGCATGACGTATTCGTGGGAGACGTCGCTGTACGCAAATACCACCCTCTCCACCTGGCGGAGCTTGATGAGATGGCCCAGTTCCTCTTCGGGGTAGATGGGGATCCCCTCCGGGTACCCCGGGCCGGCCAGTTCGGGGGGGTAGCGCCTCCCCGCGATATCCGGAATCTGCGCTGCCGTGAAGGCCACCACGCGAAAACGCGGGTTGTCGCGGAAGAAGGCGTTGAAGTTGTGGAAGTCGCGCCCCGCCGCGCCCATGATGAGCACTCTAACCGGTCGATCCTGGCCCGCCAAACCCATCCCTCCCGGTGGTCATTTCACTCCCGCGTACGCGGAGTCTTGGTCCACGTGCGCGGATGCCTGCCCAGCTTCTTCAGCACCAGGGCAGTAGAGTAAGGGGTCGGGAACAGAAAGGCTACCAGGGGTAGGATGAGCAACTGCAGCCACACCCATACCCGGCCCGCCCAGCGGTCGGGCCGGCACCAGGTGTCCAGGTAGGGGGAGTAACGCCGGTAGGTGTAAAAGGTGAAGGCGGCATACGTCAGGCTCATCACGTTCAAGGCGTGACGGATCGCCGCCGGCACGACGGTCACGTCCAGGTTCCCGGTGAGGAACAGCACCAGGAAGATGGGGGGCACGAAAGTGGCGGTCTGATACAGGGTCCACTCCACCTGCCCCTTGAGGAAGAGGGTGCGCAGCAGTCTCTCCTTCTTCTCCCGGTCATAGTGGGAGTCCGACCTCACCTTGTCCATCACCAGCAGGTGACCGGTGCCCCAGCGCAGCCGCTGCCGGAAGAAGGCGCGCACGGTGGGGGGCGTCTGCTCGCTGGAAGCGTAGGGGAGATACACCGGCCATACGTCGGCCTCCAGGTACGCGCGCACCCCCAGTTCCAGGTCCTCGGTCAGGCAGGCGGGGTCGAACCCCCCGATGGACTCCAGCAAGCGGCGGTCGACCACCAGGTTGGTCCCACCCACGAAGGGCAGCCGCCTGAACAGTACGGGCAGGTACCAGTCATGGGCCACGGCCTGGTAGAGTGCGGCCACCTTGCAGACGGGCCCCATCTGGTAGAAGTTGCGCACCTGGAAGACCGGACCCTGGTAGATGGCGGGCGGGTTCTCGTCCGTGAGCCAGCGGTGGGCAACGTACATGAGCACCCGCGGGTCCGGACGGCTCTCGGCGTCGTAGAACGCGCACATGACGGCCGCGGGGTCGAGGTAGGAGAGGGCGTAGTTCAGCGCCCTGCCCTTGGTGGACGGGACCGGGTGTCCCGTGCACGCTCCTCCCACCCTGCCATCGAAGTCGTAGGGCACCTCGACTTCGCGCACGCGCGGCACCAGCCGGTCGGCCAGGGCGGCCACCCGTGCCCGCACCACGTCTCCCGTGGTGGGAAAACACTCCGGGAACACCTCCTCGAGCAGCGCGGAAAGCCGGGCGGTGCGCCGGCAGGCGACCACCTGCCGCACCAGGCGGCGCGCCACCGGTGCCGCCATGGCGAGCACCCTTTCCCGGGAAATGGGGCCCCGGGCGGGCAGGACCACGTGACACAGGCGCAGCCAAACCGGGCGCAGGGGTTGCCCGGTCAGGCGCAGGTACGCCAGCACCACGGGAACGGCGGCGGCCAGGTAGAACGGGTAGGCCCGGCGCGCCACTTCCAGCCCCCAGCCGTTGTACGCCCTGCGCACCAGGAACAGGATCTGGCGGGGGCGGACCGCTCCCCGACGCTGGACGATGGACCAGGCCATCTCGCGGACCAGTGCTCTCTCCTCCCGGGGATCGAGGGGAACGGGGAGCCCACCCGGGCTGCCGACCGCCGCCCCCGGCTGCCTGGCCGGGCCCGCCGCCGCCCGCGCCTGCCACCACTCCTGGGCCAGACGGACGAGGAGGCCCAGCACCAGCAGCCGGCCCTGCTCCCCTCCCCGGGGTGGTTCTGGTGCCCCCAGGAGGGTGGCCCGGGCGGCCTCCAGTGCGGAAGGCCGCATTTCGTCACGCGCCATCCTCTCCTTCCCATCGGTTACCACCACCACCTCATAACGGGAGGGAGGGTAAGTCAGACCGCACATGTGGTCGATGGTCCGGCCGATCACGTCCGCCTCGTTCCTGGCCGGGACCACCACGCTGATGAAGGGTAACTCCTTCCCCCGGCGCCGGGCTGCTTCCTCAAGCATGCGCAGGTCCAGCGCCGGGCGCCGGCGCCAGTAAGTGCGTTCGGCGTATGCTTTCCACAAGAAGAACCTTACAAACAACCCAAAAAACACCAAATAGATGGCGACAGCCACCAGATACAACCAGTCGGGCACTTCGGTTGACCCCCTCTGTCTCTAGCGCCCCCAGGTTAATCTTTCGTATCGGGCTCTCAGTTTATGCCCAAAGCGGCAGCAAGCCCCCGGACAAAGGGGGCCGTGCCAGCCCACCTCCCAGAGAATAGCTCTCTAGCCGCCTATCACCAGCGCCAGGATGGCCTTCTGGATGTGAAGACGGTTCTCGGCCTGGTCCCACACCACCGACTGGGGACCGTCGATCACCTCGTCGGTTACCTCCTGCCCCCGGTGGGCGGGGAGGCAGTGCATGAATACACTCCCCGGACCGGCCCGGGCCATGAGGTCGCCGTTCACCTGGTAGGGGCCGAAAACCCGGCGACGCTCCTCTTCCTGGGCTTCCTGTCCCATGCTGGCCCAGACGTCCGTGTACACCACGTCGGCGCCCGCCACGGCCTGCAGCGGGTCGGCGAGGACCTCCACCCTGCCTCCCGAGGCCCGGGCGAACTCGCTGGCGCGCTCCACCACCCCCGCATCGGGCTCGTAACCCCGGGGCGTGGCCACCACCACGTGCATGCCCACCTTGGACCCGCCGAACAGGAGGGAGTGGGCCACGTTGTTGCCATCCCCCACGTAGGCGAGTTTGATCCCTTCCAGACGACCCCTCTTCTCCTTGATGGTGAGCAGGTCTCCCAGTATCTGACACGGGTGCGAGAAGTCGGTGAGCCCGTTGATCACCGGGATGGTGGCCGCCTGGGCCAGTTCCACCACGTCCGCGTGAGAGTATGTACGGATCATGATGGCGTCCAGGTATCGGGAGAGCACACGGCCGGTATCGGCGATGGTTTCCCCCCTGCGCAGTTGCAGTTCCGCCGCAGTGAGGTTGAGGGCGTGTCCGCCCAACTGCGCCATGGCCACCTCGAAGGACACCCGCGTGCGGGTGGAGGGCTTGTGGAAGATCATCCCCAGGGTCTTCCCCACCAGGGGGCGGGGCTGCATGCCGGCCTTGGCCATCATCTTGAAGTGCTCGGCGGTGGCCACCACCTGCATGATCTCTTCCGCGGTGAGATCGGCAAGCGATACGACGTCGCGTCCCTTCATGGAAACCGCCAACTCCATCACCTCTCAGTCCAGGAGTTTACCACAGAGCCAGCCCTCACGCCACGCCCCGGCCCGTCGGGTCGAGCCGGCGCTGCCGGAACCGGCCCCGCTCGGGGAAGGCTGCGGCGCAAGGCCGCGAAGGAGGTCCGGCCCGGGCGATCAGGGGGCGAAGACGTCCCCGCGGATGGCGAGATGGTATCCGCAGCGGGGACAGCGGTGGTCGTGCAGGAAGGTACGCGCCAGCTCCAACCCGCGGCGCTGGAGCACCACCTGTCCGCACTGCGGGCAGGCGGTATCGCTCCCCCGCCCCCAGATGTTGCCCAGGTAGACATAGCGCAGCTTGCGCCGGGCGATTTCGGCCGCCTAATCAAGGGTGGTGAGCGGAGTGGGCGGCTCGGTGAAGCGGTAATTGGGGAAGTAGCGGGAGAAGTGCAGGGGGATGTCGGGAGAAACACCTGCCAGCCAATCGACCAGTTGGGCGATATCGTCCTCGGAGTCGTTGTAGCCGGGGATGAGGAGGTTGGTCACCTCCACGTGACACCCTGCCCGGTGGGATACCTCCACCGTGCGCAGGACGGGGTCGCGGTCCCCCTTGCACACCTTGCGGTAGAACCCGGGCGAGAAAGCCTTTACGTCCACGTTCATGGCATCGACGAGGGGCAGCAGTTCCCGCAGGGGAGCCTCCTCGAGGAAACCGTTGGTTACCAGGCAGTTGACCAGCCCCTCCCCTTTGGCCAGGCCGGCGGTTTCCGCCACGTATTCGAACCAGATCCCCGGTTCGTTGTATGTGTATGCCAGGCCCACCACCCGGGCGTCGCGTGCGCGCGCGGACAGGGTGAGGTCCACGGCCCGGCGGGGCGATATTTCCAGCGTGGGCGCTTCTTCCTGGGAAATGGTCCAGTTCTGGCAGAACCCGCAGGAGAGGTTGCAGCCCAGTGTGCCCAGGGAGAACAGGTAGGAACCGGGGAAGAAGTGGTACAAGGGCTTCTTTTCCGTCGGGTCGAGGGCGTAGGACGAGACCCGCCCGTAGTTGAGAGTGTAGAGGGTGCCGTCCACGTTCTTACGTACCTGGCAGATCCCCCGCTGGCCCGGACGCAGGTAGCAGTGATGCGGGCAGAGAAAGCATCTCACCCGCCCGTCCCCGGCCCTCTCCCAAAAGCGCGCCTCTTTCACGGCGTCGCCACCTCACGCCCCTCAGTGGTAGCGGGTGACCGTAAAGCGGAACAGTTCCACCTCGCGATCCTGGGGGCGGATGCCCGCCTTCTGACAGGCGATGGCCACCTGCTGCTCGACGGTATCCACGCCCTCCAGGTCGGGGAGGAGGAGCCCGGTCCGCCATCCCTTTCGCACGATGACCCCGTAGCGGGAGGGGTCCAGCTGGCCGTACCCTTCCACCGGCTCCGGTTCCCCCAGGATGTCCACCGAGCAGTCAAGGTAGGGTATCTCCTCCGGGGTGACGGGCGGGAAGCGGGGATCGCGGGTACCGGCAGAAATGGCGTTGTAGATGATCTCCTCGGCCAGCGAGGCCCGGGCGGGCTCCACGGTGCCGATGCAGCCGCGCAGTTCGCCCGCCTTGTGCAGGGACACGAACACCCCCGCCCGCCGCCCGAACTCGCGCGGTACCTCCCGAGGAGCCTCCACGGGCACCCCGTGCTCCAGATAATGCGCCAGGGACTCCAGGGCCAGTCTCACGGGCCAGGAGGGAGGGGGCATCCAGGTGGCCACCGCATACCCCACCCCGAAGGGTCCCTCGTAGGAGATCAGCCGGGGACGCAGCCCGGTCTCCTCTACGGCGCCCGTTAACATGAAGAGGGGGCGCAGGCCGCATTCGCCGGCCCTGTCCACCAGTTCCTCATCCAGCGCGAGCAGGCGCGCGGCGTCGCCCTCACGCAGGGCAGCCACCACCCGCCCGTCGAACTCCCGCCCCGCGGGATCGTAGCCGGCCGGTGCCCCCGGCGTGAGGCGGTGGGAGAGATCACCGCTGGCGATCACCACCGCCCGCCGTCCGCTGGAAGCGACGGCGGCCGCTACCGCGCGGCCGAACTGCACCAGGTCTTCCCACTCCAGCAGAGAGATCCCGGTGGCCACCAGGGAGCACGACACCCCCGCCTCCCGCAGGTAATACAGGGGCACCGCCAGCCCGTGGTCGAGGAGCGGGCCCGCCCCGGCCCTGCGCCCTCCACCCAGGCGGACGGTGGGGACACCCCGCGCCCGCGCTTCCTCCCCGATGGCCGCCAGCAGCTCGCCATCCACCTGCCATTCCATGCGCACCTCGGGCGCGCCGAACATACCCAGGTCGCCCTCCAGCACGGGCGCCTCCAGCAGGGGAATACCCTCCCGTGCATAGGGCGCGTGGGGGCTGAACATCACCAGCACGTCGGGTCCCGCTTTGGCCACCCGATGCCCCAACACGCGCAGGGCCTCCTGCGTGGCGGCCACCTTCCTGACCTCCCGCCCCCCCACCTCGGGAACCACGATGGGGGGATGCGGAGCGAGCGCTCCCATGAGGATCTCCCCCGCCATGCCGCAACCTCCCCGCCGGCCGCGCCCGGCCGCACCCGACCGGGTACGGGTTCATTTTTCCATGGTAGGGTTCTCCCCGGGACGGTACTCTCCTGCCGGTCCCACACTCAAGGGAACAAGAATTCCCCGCCGCACCCCGCCTAGTGTTCCCGTCCCCCCACCAGCGGGTATGCGCCGGGCAGAATGCAGCCTGTGAAGTACGGGGCGCGGTAGGGCAGAAGGGGCATAGCGTCGGCTCACCCCTACGGACGCTCCCCTTCCGCGAAGTAACGGGCCGTACCGAGGAAAATGGCCCAGGCTACCAGCTTCTGATAGTCAGAATCGGTAAGCAGGCGAGCCTCTTCGGGGTTGGACATGAATCCCACTTCCACGGTGACGGCGGGCATGGGTACGTTGTCCAGGACGTACTGCTTGGGTCCGGGGAGAGCCACCCGATCGGTACGCCGGGTGACCCGGACCAGCTCACGCTGGATGCAGCGCGCCAGGCGGTCGCTGTCAGGATGGTTGTCCCGGTAAAAGGTCTGGGCTCCGCGCCAGTATGAGGACTCGGTAGCATTGGCGTGGATGCACAGGAAGACGTCCGCCCGCGCTCCGCGAGCGATCTCCACCCGACGCCTGAGGTCAATGGCCTTGATGTCGGGGACGTCGGGGGGTAGCCCGGAGAGATCCTCGTCCCGTTCCCTGGTCAGGATGGCACGGGCTCCCGCGGCCGTGAAGTAGTGGCGAAGGTGCAGGGAAACCCCCAGGACCACGTCTTTCTCCAGTTCCCCCCGCGGTCCCACTGCCCCCGGGTCCGGGCCCCCGTGACCGGGGTCGATGACCACCACCCGCCCCAGCAGGATGCCGGCCAGGGGCCGCGAACTCCCCAGCACCCAGGAAGCACCCACCCCCCAGGCCACCAGCACGCCCACCAGCCCCCGCAGCCAGAGGAGCCGGGTGCTGCGGGGCAACCACCACACCACGCGAGGCAGCCATCGGCGGCGTGCCCGTACGTGGCGGTACGCGGCGCTCAAGGTCACACCCCTGCTCCGGGTGGCGCCCCTGCTCGCGAACGGCAAGAAGACAACCGGTCCCCCGGATCACTGATATGCAGTCCGACGGACCGGTATGGCGTGCAACGCAGGGAAGGACGAAAGCAGGGACCGAAGGCCCGCTGCCAGGGGCGCCGGCCGAGCCAGCATGCGGCCGTCGCCGACGGCCTAACGCTTGGAGAACTGCGGAGCCTTGCGGGCCTTCTTCAGGCCGTACTTACGCCTTTCCTTTATACGGGGATCCCGGGTGAGCAGACCCGCCTTCTTGAGGGCAGGGCGCAGGGAGGGATCCAGTTCGCACAGGGCGCGGGCGATGCCCAGCCCCACCGCCCCCGCCTGGCCCGTGATGCCGCCCCCGTGCACCCTGACCACCACGTCCACGTGGTCCAGGGTGCCGGTCACGTTGAGGGGCCGCAGTACGGTTACCCGGTGACGGTACACCGGGAAGTGCTCTTCCAGGGTGCGGCCGTTCACGGAGATCTTTCCCGCACCGGGGGTGATGCGCACCCGGGCCACCGACTCCTTGCGACGGCCGGTACCATAGAAGTATACGGGTTTGACCTCTACCGCCATCTCTCTTCTTTCAACTCCCTACAGGGACAGAGGTTCCGGACGCTGGGCCGCGTGCGGGTGCTCCGGTCCGCGGTAAACCTTGAGCTTCTTGATCATCCGCCTGCCCAGGCGGTGGTGGGGGAGCATGCCCCATACTGCCAGCTTGACCATGCGCTCCGGGTCGCGGGCCCGCATGTCGCGGGCACTGACCAGGCGAACGCCCCCCGGGTATCCCGAGTGGCGGAAATACATCTTCTGCTCCGGCTTCCTCCCGGTTAGAGCCACCTTCTCCGCATTCACGATGATCACGTGATCTCCCGTGTCCAGGTAAGGCGTGTAGTCCGGCCGGTGCTTTCCCCTGAGCACGCGGGCGGCCAGTGCGGCCACCCTCCCCAGGGGTTTTCCCATCGCGTCGATCACATACCAGCGGCGCTGCACGTCTTCCTTACGGGGCAGGTAAGTCTTTTGCACGGGATATTGCCTCCTCGACCACACGGCAATTGTAATATCGACCCTCCCCCCTGTCAAGCAGCACCATGGCAGCAGCGGCTGTGAAGCTACCAGGGCCCGGGCAATCCCTTGCGGGGGCCGCGCGGGCCCCATCCGGCGGCCGGGCGGTCAGCGCCAGGAGCGGGCGGGGGAGCGCCAGGTGAAGAAGGCGCTGGAGACGTGAACCTTCACTTCCAGCTCGACGGGAAGGTCGGCGAAGATATCGTCCCACCGGGGCCCCAGGTCCTGCCGCCAGACCCGTGGGTACCGCCGGTAAAACGACCAGCCGAACCCGCAGACGTCGGAACGAAACTCCTTCTGCAGGCGCCTCGTGGTGGCCATGATCTCGTCGGCGATGGTGCGGGCAGCCGCCTGCTCCAGGTGGTCCGCCACCGCGCGCGTCAGATCGTAGGCAGGCGTCAGCCATTCCATCACGTCTGCCCTCACTTTCAGCCTGACCCTCATGGACGGCTGGCCACCCGCCAGCCGCGGCTCGAACTTGCTCTCCGCCCTCCGCACGTGTAGGAGCGCAGGGCCTCCTCCCCCCGCCAGGCTCTCCGGGATCACCAGGATACCGCGCTCCAGCTTCCCCATGAGCCAGGCCAGGCCGCGGGATTCCAGTTCGTTGAGGCTGCCCACCATGCGGTCGTCCTTGAACACCGCCACTCCCGCTACCCTTACGGTCACGGCGCCCTCCCCGTCCGCACCACCTCCCGCAGCCTGGCCGGCCCGCCCCTGCCCCTCCCGTCCCCGGCCCGCCCCCTCCTGCCCCGCCTGTTGCCCGGCTTTCCTCCCCGCCTCCTCGCCGGCCTCAGGAGGCCGCTCCACTATCCTCCCGGTCGCATCGACCCGGTGCAGCACAGGCAGGATAGGCTCTATCCCCTCGTCGTGCAGCGCATTCAGGAAGCGGATCATGGGGCTGTCGGGCAACCCTATGGTCTCGGGCACATGTCGCAGTTCTTCCGCCACAGAAACACCGGGCAGGTTCTCAAGGCGGGTGCGCACCTCCAAAAGGTCCCGGGGCGGGCAGGAGGACACCGCGATCTGGATGATCCGGCGCGCTTCCCGGTCCGAGGTGAGGTAGTCCAGGATGGGACCCAAACCCATGCGCGCCAGTTGCTCGGAAACCACCACCACCTGCAGGTGTCCGAGGTGGAGAAGCCGGGGGGAATACTCCTGCAGGATACGCATGGCCTCGGATACCCCCCGGCCTTCCGCCACGTGGTTGGCAAAAGGGGGCTGCCCCCCACCACCGCCGCCGCCTTCCCGACCTCCGCCGGCCAGCAAACGGGGGATAGAAATCTGGGCGGTCACCCTAAGGGGCTGTTCCTCACCCCGGTCCAGGCCCAGGGCGATGACGGCGGCCATGCGGTCCGGTTCGACGCGGTCCCAGCATCCGCCAGACGTGGCCACCAAAGAGGTAAGGAGGACCAGAGCCAGTCCCTTCGCCATCCGCATCCGGCGCTTCACCGCCGGCC
>JACIYH010000074.1 GCA_014360055.1 Bacillota bacterium
TGCACAGTGTACGGGAAGGAGGGGCATGCGTCAATATGTGTGTCGGATATTTCCCTGTGGATAACCCCACAGCCAGGGTGCCTGCCTATGGGTCAGAAGTGCCTTCGTGCAAAAGTTAGGTGGCAAGATACGGAGGGGACGAGCTCGTAATCATCATGCCGGACACCTGTTTGCAGGAAGCCCAGACGGCCGTGGCACGGGTGATGGACGGGCTTCCCACCCAGGCGTATGTGCGGGAGAAGGCGGTGCCCGTGCCCGGCATGAGCTGGGGGGTCGGGGCTTACCCCGAGGACGGCGATACCCCCGAAGACCTGCTGGGGGCGGCAGATACGCGCATGTACAGGCAGAAGGGGATCGAGTTGGGCGGCTGATTGCCTGGCATCGCCCGCCTGTGTTATACTGGCTGCGGCCGCCGGAGGGAGGGGAAAGAGTATAGATAAGGACCTGCGGGTCAACGAGGAGATCCGGGCGCGCGAGGTGCGCCTGATCGGTGTGGACGGCCAGCAACTGGGGATTGTGCCCTTGCGCGAGGCGCTGCAAATCGCTTATGATCAGGGCCTGGACCTGGTGGAAGTGGCTCCCCAGGCTCGCCCCGTGGTGTGCCGCATCATGGACTACGGCCGGCACAAGTACGAGATGGCGAAGCGGGACCGGGAAGCCCGCAAGAAGCAGCGCACGGGGGACATGAAGGAGACCAAGTTGCGACCCCGCATCGAGCAGCACGATTTTGCGGTGAAGGTACGCAACACCAGGCGCTTCCTGGAGGACGGGGACAAGGTCAAGGTGACCCTCATGTTCCGGGGTCGCGAACTGGCTTACGTGGACCTGGGGCGGGAAGTCCTGGAACGCCTGGTGCAGGAGGTGTCCGACCTCGCCCTGGTGGAGAGGCCACCCCGCCTGGAAGGACGCAACATGGTGATGATATTGAGTCCCAAGAGTACGGGATAGGAGCGGAGGCCTGCCTGTCATGCCCAAGATGAAAACCCACAGCGGGGCTAAGAAGCGTTTCCGGGTCACCGGCCGGGGAAAGGTGCGGGCCCGGCACGCCTTCACCAGCCACAAGTTCGAGAACAAGAGCCCCAAGCGGAAGCGCCGGCTGAACCGGGGCACGATCCTCGAGAAGGCCGAGACGCGGCACGTGCGCCGGTTGCTCCCTTACGCGTTTTAGAAGGTGCTGCGCAGGACGTGCCCGAGTTCGTGTGTGGAGGAACGGTAGATGCCCAGGGTTAAGACCGGGGTGCCCAAGAGGAAGAGGCACCGCAAGATACTGAAGCTGGCCAAGGGGTTCTGGGGACGGCGCTCGAAGACCTTCCGGGCCGCCAATGAGGCGGTCCTCAAGGCGCTGGCCCACGCCCGCCGCCACCGGCGGGAGAAGAAGCGGGATTTCCGCCGCCTGTGGATCGCGCGCATCAACGCCGCCGCCCGCCTGAACGGCATGACTTACAGCCGCTTCATGGGCGGCCTGCGCCGGGCCGGTATAGCCATCAACCGTAAGATGCTGGCGGACCTGGCCGTCCGGGACCGCGACGCCTTCGCCAGCCTGGTGGAGAAAGCGCGGCAGGCCCTTTCGGCTTAGCCCCCCGGGGCGCGGGGACCGCTCATGTTGAGCCGCGAACCCCAGATCACGAGCCGTCAGAACCGGTGGATACGGTGGGTGCGCGGGTTGGGTGACCCGAAGGAGCGCCAGGGACAGGGCCTGACCGTGATCGAGGGCCGGCGGCTGGTGGCCGAGGCCCTGGGGGCGGGGGTGACCCTGCCTCTGGTTTTGTATACCCCCGATCTGGCCGAGCACCCCGAAGGGATGCCCCTGCTGGAGCAGGCCGCGGCGAGGGGTGCGAGGCTCATCTGCGTCTCTCCCGAGCCGCTGGAGGCATGTGCGCAGACGGTTACCCCTCAGGGCCTGGTGGCGGTGGCCGAACTGGCCGAGCGACCCCTGGCCGACGCCGAACTGGCTTCTCCGCGGGGAGGGCTGGCTTCCCCCGGGGGCGTGGTGCTGGCCCTGGACGGGGTGCAGGACCCCGGCAACGTGGGCACCATCGTGCGGGCGGCGCTGGCGGCCGACGCGCGGGGGGTTCTGCTGGGGCCGGGCACGGCCGAACTCACCTCGCCCAAGACGCTGCGCGCCAGTGCCGGGGCCGCCTTCCGGGTGCGGGCGTGGCGCCTGCGGAGCTGGGATGCACTGGCAGAACTGAAGGCTCGAGGGTGGCGGGTGCTGGCCACCGGGGGCCGGGGTGGGATCCCTCCCTGGGCGGTCGACATGCGCTCCGGTGTGGTGATCCTGCTGGGCAACGAGGCCCGCGGTCTCTCCCCCGGCCTGGCGGAGATGGCCGAAGTGCGGCTTTCCATCCCCATGCCGGGCGGGGCGGAGTCCCTCAACGTAGCTATGGCCGGAACAATCCTGTTATACGAAAGTGTGCGGCAGATGGGCGTTGTGCCCCCACGCGAGCCTGTGATATAATGCGGGGCGACGGCGACGGGAAGGGGCGTGCGAGGGTATGTCAGCTGCAGACCTCTGGTGGAGGATCTTCGAGCTGACCGGTTCCGTCACCGCCTACCTCATGTACCGCCGCTTCAGGATTCTACAACCCCATCCTGCCAGGCCTTGACGGAGGAAAGTAATCCGGATGCTACCCCTTCAGGGAGGGCGGGCCGTGGACTGAGAGCCCGCCCGGGTGTGGCCGGATGAAGTTCCCTCCCGAGCCGCCGCCTGAAACCCCGCCGGCATGGGTCCCGGTGGTGAAGCGCCCGGGTGGTGAGTTGCTGCCCGGGCTGGTCCGGGGAACCACGCCGGGGGTGCAAGTAGGAGCGGCCGCTGCCCCGCGTTGAGGGGCCAGAGAGGGATCGGCCCGGACGGGCCGGTCCAAGACAAGGTGGTACCGCGGGAAGTCCCGTCCTGTTGAAGGACGGGATTTTCTCATAAATGACGGGCTCCCCCCCGGCGCCGGGGTGGGCGGAGGTGTGGAGGAGGTTGACCGCCGTGGAGTGGGACTGGGTACGGTTGAGACAGGATGCCGAAGCGGAAGTGGCAGGGGCGGCGACCCGGGCCGAACTGGAGGAGGTCCGCATCCGCTACCTGGGCAGGAAGGGTGTGGTGACCCGGGCCCTGGCGCAACTGGGGCGGCTGCCGCCGGAAGAGAGGCCCGAGTTCGGCCGCCAGGCCAACAGCCTGCGGCAGGGCCTGGAAGAGGCCGTGGCCCGGCGCAGGGAGGAGATCGAGCGGGAAGAGGAGACCAGGCGCCTGCGGGAAGAGGCGGTGGATGTCACCCTGCCCGGGGTGCCGGTGCGCCGGGGGTCGCTGCACCCGCTCTACCGGGTGGCGGAGGAGGTCAAGCGCATCTTCCTGGGGATGGGTTACCGGGTGGCGGAGGGGCCGGAAGTGGAGTACGACTGGTACAATTTCGAGGCCCTCAATATCCCCCGCGACCATCCCTCACGGGATGCCCAGGAGTCCCTTTACATCACGGACGACATCCTGCTGCGCACGCAGACCTCCCCCGTGCAGATCAGGGTGATGCAGGCGATGGCTCCCCGCCTGCCCGTGAAGGTGATCGCACCGGGCAAGGTGTACAGGCGGGACACCGTCGACCCCACCCACTCCTTCATGTTCCACCAGGTGGAGGGGCTGCTGGTGGACCGGGGGGTGACCATGGCCGACCTCAAGGGGACCCTGGAGGAGTTCGCGCGCCAGCTTTACGGCCCGGAGACGCGCGTGCGCCTGCGGCCCAGCTACTTCCCCTTCACCGAACCCAGCGCGGAACTGGATGCCACCTGCCCCCTGTGCGGGGGGAAGGGGTGCTCCACCTGCGGCTCGGGCTGGCTGGAGATGGCGGGATGCGGCATGGTCCACCCGCGGGTGCTGGAGGTGGGCGGGTACGACCCCGAGGAGGTAACGGGGTTCGCCTTCGGCATGGGGCTTGACCGCCTCACCATGCTCAAGTACCGGATCACGGACCTGAGGCTACTCTTCCAGAACGACGTGCGGTTCCTGGAGCAGTTCATTTAGGGTACGGGGTATGGTTCCTCGAGCAGTTCATACAGGGCGGTGATCGGGTATGCGGGTACCAATGGCATGGTTGCGGGAATACGTTGACATACCCTGGGATGCGGGGGAACTGGCGGAGCGCCTCACCTGGGCGGGGCTCAAGGTGGAGAGTGTCGAGGAAGTGGGAGAGGAACTGGCCGGCCTGGTGGCGGCCCGCATCCTTGAGATCCGGCCCCACCCCCGCTCGCCCGGGCTGTGGCTGTGCCGCCTGGAAGACGGGGAGGCCGTCCGTCAGGTGGTGACGGGCGCTCCCGGCCTGGCGGCAGGACAGGTGGTGGCCTACGCCCGCCCCGGGGGCGTGTTGCCCGGCGGGCGCCGCCTGGGGCGGGAGCGTTTCGGTGGGGAATTATCCGAGGGCATGATGCTGGCCGCCACGGAACTGGTGCTGGGCGAAGAGCACCGGGAGGGGGAGGGGGTCCTGGTGCTGCCCGCCGAGGTCACCCCCGGCACCGACCTGGTGCGCTATTTCCCCCTGCGGGACACGGTGCTGGAACTGGAACTCACCGTGAACTACGCCACCCACTGCCAGAGCATACTGGGAGTCGCCCGCGAGGTGGCTTCTCTCACCGGGGGACGGGTCCGCCTGCCCGCGGTGTTCGCCCGCGACTACCAGCCGGGCCTGCCCGCCGGGGAGGACGCCCACGGGGAGGCGGCACGCATCACCTCGGTACGGGTGGAAGACGGCGACCTGTGCCCCCGCTACACCGCCCTGGTCCTCGAGGACGTGCGCCCCGCTTTCTCACCCGTGCCCGTGCAGTTCCGGCTCCATGCCGCCGGCATGAGGCCGCTGAGTGCGGTGGTGGATGTCACCAACTACGTCATGCTGGAACTGGGCCAGCCGCTGCACGCCTTCGACCTCGACCGCCTGGAAGAGCGCCGCATCGTGGTGCGGCGGGCCCGCGAGGGTGAGCGCCTGCGCACCCTGGACGGGCGGGACCGGGAACTGGACGGGGAGATGCTGGTCATCGCCGACGCGGTACGCCCGGTGGCGCTGGCGGGGGTAATGGGCGGGGAGGAAACCGAGGTGACCCCGGCCACCCGGCGCGTGCTGATGGAGGCAGCCTGGTTCCATCCCGTGAGCGTTAGGCGCACCTCCCGCCGCCTGGGCCTGCGTACGGGGGCGGCAGCCCGTTTCGAAAAGGGCATCGACCCGGCCGCTGTGCTGGCCGCTTCCCGGCGGGCCTGCTCTCTTCTGGAAGAGATGGGGGTCGCCCGGCTGGTGTCGGGCTCGGTCGACGTGCGGCCCTCCGGGTACGGTGCCCGGCAGGCCAGCCTGCGTCCCGCCCGGGTGGGTGCCGTGCTGGGCCTGGATATCCCCGAGAGCGAGATCGCGGGGGCACTGGGTCGGCTCGGGTTCGGCGTCGACACCACGGGCGGCGAAAGCTGGCGGGTCACCGTGCCCACCTGGCGGGCGGATGTGGTGGGGGAGATCGACCTCATCGAGGAGGTGGCGCGCCTGCACGGGTACCAACGCATACCCTCCACCCTGCCCACCGGCTCGCCCGCCACGGGATACCTCACCCGGGAGCAACGGCTCACCGCCCGCGCCCGGGAGATACTGGCGGCGGCGGGCCTCGCCGAGGCCCTGACCTTTTCGCTTATAGCCCCCGACGCCTTCGACCGCCTGGGCCTGGGTGGCGACGATCCCCGCCGGCGTGCCCTCACCGTGCGCAATCCCCTCAGCGTGGAGTGGAGCGTGCTCCGCACCAGCCTGCTCCCCGGGCTGCTCGCCTGCCTGGCCCACAACCAGGCCCACCGCGTACCGCGCGCGGGCCTCTTCGAGGTCTCGGCGGTATACCTCCCCGGCGAACTACCGCCCCGGGAGTTACCCTCCGAGCGCCTGTACGCCGCCGCGGCGGCCTATGGCCCCTGGCGCGATCCTCACTGGCGGGGTGACTCGCCCGAGGTCGACTACTTTTTGCTCAAGGGCGTGGTGGAATACCTGCTGGATGCCCTGGGGGTGGGTCCGGTCGAGTTCACCCCGTCGGGGGAGCCCTTCTTGCACCCGGGGCGGCAGGCGCGCATCACCTGCGGTGAGCACCTGCTGGGCGTGGTGGGGGAACTCCACCCCCGCGTCGCACGGGCATACGAGCTGCAGGGGCGCGTGGCGGCCTGGGAACTCGACTTCAGCACCGTCCTGGCCCTGGCGACGGAGGACCGGCGCTACCGGCCGCTGCCCCGCTACCCGGCGGTGACCAGGGACGTGGCCTTCATGCTGGCGGACCACATCCCCGCCGCCCGTGCCGAAGAAGTGATCAGGCGCCACGGGGGCGCCCTGCTGGAAAGCCTGCGCCTGTTCGACGTCTTCCGCGGCGAGGGGATACTGCCCGGCCACCGCAGCCTGGCCTATTCCCTCGTCTACCGCTCCCCGGACAAAACCCTGACCGATCGCGAGGTGGACGAGGTCCACGCCGGGGTGAGGCGCGCCCTGGAGGTAGAACTGGGCGCCACCCTGCGCTGACCACCCGCCCTCCGGCAGCGTTCGTCCCGCACTTCGTCATAGTGCCGGCAAATGGCCCCGTACAGAAGGCTGTGGCTCTCTGCCACCAGGCGAACCTGATCCCTGATCTCTTCCACCGCCACCGGCTGAACCTCCGTTCCCGGGGCGGGGGCCTTCTGCCTTCATCGGGACACGGAAGTGCTATTCCCCGTCCGGAGGGGACTTCCTGCCGTACCAGTGATCGACCGGTGGGCGGCGGGTCATCGCCGGGGACCGGCTGGCCATGGGCCGATAACGGATGATATCCCATTGCGCCGCTCCCGGTAGGGAGGGAGGTCGCCGGTGGCGAATTCTACCTGGCCGGTAGCGGGGGTGGGAGGCGTGTTCGAGATCAGGCAGCTTGAGCCCCGAGACTACGAAGCGGTGACGGAGGCCATAGCCGGGTGGCTGGACGTCTCCTGGGCCGGACAGGTGGCCCCCGGGTATTTCCTGCACTTCGCCGATACGGGCTTCGTGGCCGAAGAGGAGGGCGAGTTGATCGGCTTCCTGCTCGGGTTCGTGTCCCAGACGCGACCGGGAGAAGCTTACATCCACCTGGCCGGCGTGCGTCCCGACCGCCGCGGGGCGGGGGTGGGCCGCCGCCTGTACGAGACCTTCTTCGCCGCCGTGGAGGAGCGCGGTTGCCACACCGTATCGGCCATCACCGGGCCGCTGGGGCCGGAGTCCCTGGCCTTCCACCGGAGCCTGGGTTTCGAGGTCATCCCCGGCGGGGAGGCTGTGGATTGGGGGGAGGGCCCGGGGGCGGGCCCCGGTGCCGCGGAGGGCGGGGGGGGGCCGGGGGTGGGTCCCAGCATGCCCAGGGCCCTGCTGCGCAAGCAACTGTACCCGCCCGGCACCAGACTGCAGGAGATGTCGGTGGAGGAGCGCCTGTACCACCGGGTGCGCGGGGCCAGCATTGCCGAAATGGTGGCCATGCTGCGGGAGTTGCAGCGGCATTACGGGCCCGAGGCAGTGGAGGTGGCGGCCCGGGGGCTGGCCGCCCTGCACCGGCGGCGCTGGCGGCAGCGCGCCCAGGAATTGGGACGGGACGACCTGGACACCTATCTGCGCCTGCGTTTCCTGAGCAACCCGCTGGTGACCTGCGGCGTGAAATACGAGGGCGGCACGGCGGTGCTGCGCGTCTCCCGCTGCCTCTGGGCGGAGAAGTTCAGGGAGCTGGATGCGGCGGACCTGGGGTACGTGCTCTGCTGCCGCATGGGCGAGTACTCCGCCCGCGGATTCAACTCCGCCTTCGGGCGCTCCCTGCGCAGCACCCTCATGCAGGGTGACACCCACTGCGATTACCGGCTCTGGGATCGCCGCTCTGCCGGGTCCGGCTCGCCTTGACCGGGCGCTTCCCGTTGGGCCACCATAAGGGTGGGGACCGGCCCACGGTGCGCTCGGCGTGTCAAGTGCGGAGCGCCGTGCCGTCTGACCTCAGGCGGTGGCCCGTTCCCACATCTGGCGCAGCAGCTGATTGGCGCCCCAGGGGGTTTCCACGCGGCGCCGCTGCCCGGTGCGGTCGGGGAACAGGAGGTAGCCGTGGCGGAGGCCGAATTCGAACAGTTCCCGGGTGACCTGGACGTCGGCCCGGCAGTACTCGATTACCAGGTCGAGCCGGCCCTCTCGGAACCACTGCACGGACTGGACCCCGTCCGCCGTCTTGCCCCGTCCCAGGGTGGCCATGGCCAGGCTGGCCAGGCTGACGCGGTGTCCCAGGCGGGTCTCCAGTTCCCGCAAGATGTCCAGCGTCCGTATCCCGTCGAGTCGCCCGCCTGCATAGGGGGCCAGCACCGGGTAGTCGAAGGCCAGCAGGTTGAAACCCACCACGAGGTCGGCTCCCCGCAGGCGTTCCACCAGGAGGGAGGCCTGGTCTTCCAGGTAGTCCTCAAACCGACGCCAGCGCGTGCTCCACACCACCCCGCAGGCCAGGCGCAAACGGTCGGGGAAGCGCCCCCCGACCTCCTGGAAGAGGAACTGGGTCTCAAGGTCGAAGAAAAGCACGTCGGGAACCGTATCTCTAGCCGTCATGTCTACTGCCTCCCCGGGAGCGGTCGCCGGGCGACCGCCTTCGGAGACTTTTCCACGGCAGGAGCCCGTTTCCTCCCCTGGTGAGGCCGACCGAAAAGTGCGACTACGCCAGCAGGCGGCGGCGCCGGTCACGCAGGAACATTCCCTAAGGAGGCTGCACTCATGGGACAGCAAGCGTCCAACTACCAGGTGGCCTGGCTGCTGGAAGAAATCGGTGACCTCCTGGAGATCAGAGGGGAAGACGCCTTCAAGGTGCGCGCCTACCGGCGTGCGGCCCAGGTGCTGCGGGGATGGGCAGAGGAGGTTGCCCGGGTGGCCGCGGACGGCCGGCTCACCGAGATACCCGGTGTGGGCAAGGCCCTGGCGGCCAAGATCGAGGAGATCCTGGCCACCGGCACCTGCCGCGCCCTGGAGCGGCTGCGTCAGGAGGTGCCGGCCGGGCTGCGCCAGATGCTGGACATCCCCGGTGTGGGCGGGCGCACGGTGGGTACCATCTGGCGGGCCCTGGGGATCACCACCCTGGCCGAACTGGAAGAGGCGGCCCGCCAGCACCGCCTGCGCACCATCCGCGGATTGGGCGCCAAGAAGGAGGAGGCCATCCTGCACGGGATCGAACTTTTGCGCGTGCGCCTGGAGCGCAGCCCCCTGGGGTTGGCCTATCCGGTGGCTCGCGAACTGGTGGGCTACCTGGCCTCCCTGCCCGTGGTGGAACGGGTGGAGATCGCGGGGAGCGTGAGACGGGGAAGGCACCTGGTGAAGGACGTGGACCTGGTCGCCGCCTCGCCCGAACCCGCCCGCGTAATGGATTTCTTCGTGCACATGCCGGTGGTGGACGAGGTGGTCCTGCAGGGGGAGACCAGGTCCCGGGTGCGCACCCGTTTCGGGCTGGCCGTCGACCTGCGCGTGGTCTCCCGCGAGGAATTCCCCTGCGCCTGGCAGTACCTGACCGGCTCGGCCGACCACAACGTGCGCCTGCGGGGGCGGGCGCGCGAGCGGGGGCTGAAGCTCAACGAATACGGCCTCTTCGCCGTTGACGGGCAGCGCCTGCCCGTGGGGGAGGAAGCGGACATGTACCGCCAGCTCGACCTGCAGTTCATCCCGCCCGAACTGCGCGAGGACCGGGGCGAGATCGAAGCCGCCGAGGCGGGGAGCCTGCCCGTCCTGTTGGAGGACGGTGATCTCCTGGGAGATCTGCACTGTCACACCGACTGGTCCGACGGGGGCAACTCCCTGGAGGAGATGGCCCGCGCCGCCATGGCCCGCGGTTACCGGTACCTGGGCATCTGTGACCACTCCCGCAGCCTGACGGTGGCCAACGGCCTGGACGCCGAGCGCCTGGCCCGCCAGGGGGCCGAGATCGAGGTCCTCAACCGCAAGTGGGAGAAAGAGGGGAAGGACTTCCGCCTGCTGCGGGGCATTGAGGTGGACATCCTGGCCGACGGCCGCCTGGACCTGGAGGACGAGGTGCTGGCCGGACTGGACATCGTGATTGCCTCGGTGCACAGCGGCTTCAGGCAGGACCGTGAGACCATGACGGCCCGCATCGAGCGGGCCCTGCGCCACCCCCACGTGGACGTGCTGGGCCATCCCACCGGGCGCCTCATCGGCCGGCGGTCGGAGTACAACGTGGACATCCGCCGCATCTTCGAGGTCGCGCGGGAGGAGGGCAAGGCCCTGGAGATCAACGCCTCCTCCGACCGCCTGGACCTCTCCGATGAACTGGCCCGCGAGGCGGCCCTGGAGTGGGGCATCCCCCTCGTGATCAACACCGATGCCCACAGTGCCGGTGGGCTGGAGGACATGCACTTCGGCGTGCAGGTGGCCCGGCGTGCCTGGCTGGGCAGGGAACACGTGCTGAACTCCGCCGACCCCGACCGCCTGCTCTCCTTCCTCCGCCGCAGCTGACCTGGGTTCGTCAGCCTTCCACCTGCGCAATGGCCTGCTCGGGCGTGAGGTTGCCGTAGATCACACCTAAGAGCCCGGGCAGGTAGCGATCCATGGTGATGACGTTGGCGTAAACGAGATTCCTGACCAGCGCCGGGGCGATCTCGGCGCCCTCTACGTCGATGGAGGTCTTGTAGCGGACCTCACCATCGCGGAAATCCATTTCGAAGTTGCCGATCACCAGGCCATAGTTGGCCCGGGTAAGGTACTCGGCGACCGCGAGGCGCTTCCCCTCAGGAACGTTGACCGGACAAACGGAGTAAAAGATAAACTGCCGAGCCGGTCAGATCCGCCAGCGACACCCCAGTGTCAATGGCCGCCTCGGTCACCTGGGCAACTGCCGCCACGGGGTAAGCACCCGCTACCACGTCGACCCTCCGCATGGCTTCCACCAGAGCCCGCCGGTTCCGGACGTCGAGGACCGTACCCTCGCAGCGCTCCGGACCAAGGCGGCGCACGGCGCCCTCCACGCGCCCGGCGTCGATGTCGGCAATCACGACGCGCTCAGCTATCTCGTGGTTCAACAAGTCGCTTGCAATGGCTGGACCCATGAGCCCCGCACCCAGCACGAGCACCTTTGCCATCCACTTAGACCTCCCTCCGGCCGTCATACGACGCTATCTCCTTCTTTCGAGCGATCCCGCCACCCCCGCGGCCCACAAAAGCCCGGTGCCAGGCGAGGCTTTCCTGCGGAGGAGTCGGCTGCGTCTCCGACGTTCTTCAGTCCACACGTGTCCACCGTACCACTACCGGGAACCCGTCGGCAAGCACCTGCCCACGCGCTGGTAAGACTGGCCCTGCAGGCCTACCCCACCACCCAGATCGCCGGCAACAGGCGGGGCCCGCAGCACGGTATTCCCATGCGGATAAAGTGAGGTGAAATCGTGTCCACGGTGCGTGTGGCAAGGATAGCCCTCCTGGTGGCCCTGAGCGCGGCGGGCGTGACACCGTGCGCCGCCTGCTCGTGGCCCTCTCCATCCTCACCGTGCTGCCCGTCCGGATCACCCCTTCCCCGGAGGAACTGATCGGGTCCGTGCCGTACTTCCCACTGGCAGGGGCCCTGGCCCAGCCGGGGACGAACCTGCGGGGAGGTGTCTTCATCAAACTCAAGTCGCTCATCGTGGCCGGCCTGTTCGCCGGCATCATATCCCTCCTGGCCCAGATCTCAATCCCCCTGTCCTTTTCCCCGGTCCCGGTCACGGGTCAGACGCTGGGGGTATTCCTGGCCGGAGCCGTGCTGGGCAGCCGGCCGGGAGCCCTGTCGGTGCTGGTGTACGTCCTCCTGGGCGCATGTGGACTCCCCGTATTCGCCCAGGGCCGCGCCGGGGCCGGGGTGCTCGTGGGCCCCACGGGCGGGTACCTCGTCGGATTCGTGGCGGGCGCCTACCTTTGCGGGCGGATACTCGAAAAGCGCTCGCAAGCCGGGTACCTCACCGTGGCCGGGGCGATGCTAGTGTGCCTGGCGGTCACTTACGGGGCAGGAGTCCTCTGGCTTGCCGCCAGTCTCCACCTCAGCCTGAAGGCGGCCCTGGGGACGGGCGTGATCCCCTTCCTCCCGCCCGACCTGCTCAAGCTGGCGCTGGCCGTAGCCCTGGCGGTACCGGTACGCCGGTCCCTGCGGGCAGCCGGGCTGTCCCCCCGGGCCTATTCGTCTCCCCCGCCCGGGGGCTGATCCCACTCGCCCACACCATCCTCGCCCCTCCGGAGACAGCGTGGTGGCTCGGCCCGGTGGAACGCAGTCCGCAGCTGTGGATCTCGCGCCGCGGCGAGCCGAGGCTCCCAAACAGGTGGTCACCCCCACGGGCCAACCCCCACCCGAAACGCGTAGGGCAGAGAGACGACCTGCACGCGCGGGGGGAGCCGGAGAAGGAACCCGCCTCTGCCGTGACGAAAGGCGTCAGGGAGCCCACGCTCTCCCAGGAGGTGCAACGCATGGACCCCATCCTGGAAACGGCCATGCGCTTTTTCGTTGAAGACGGCTGGAAATTCACCCGTATTCAAGGCAAGCCCC
>JACIYH010000075.1 GCA_014360055.1 Bacillota bacterium
TGACTACCCCCTCCTAAGTCAGACTTCAAGCGAGGGGATTGAATTTCGCCATTGGTAATCCAGAAAGGAGCAGTGCTGGAGTGAAGGTGAAGGTGCAGCACTGTGATGTGCCAGAACACAGACTACCGCCCTGACAGCCAGCTCTTGCCCGGGAAGGCTCAGCTACCCCCGTGTATCGATCACAGAGCGCATCAGGACGGCGAAGCGACCCTGCCGAGTTCGAGATCCCCAACTCCCCCGAGGGTTTCGCTAAGTTGCCCAGAAAAGCGGCTGAAAACCGGAACCGGACAAGAAGAAGGTCCTCTTCGACATCCGAGGCTCACGACAGCCCCTTCGTGGAGGCTATCCTGGACGCCGGCTACACGATCTTCCTTCTCAACCCCAGGGAAATCGAACAACACCGGGAGAGACTCCGCCTGGCCCGCACCAAGACCGACTCCACCGACGCTCGCATCCTCGCTGACATCCACCGCACACCCTACTACTTCCCGGTGACCACTACCTCCTCACAGATGGTCGCCTGGCCCCGAACGCCCGTCACCCATAGACATAGCGTGTCTGCGTTCCCCACCCAGCGGTCTGATTCCACCGGCTGGGATTTTAGCACGCGGCCCCGGGCTCCGCAACCCCACCTGTCCAAGCTTCACCCGTGCCCCACAGCCCACGCCCGCGCGCACGGGGACGCTAACAGAGTTTCCATTTGCCAACTGCCGTCCCGTGTGGCGACACAGTTCGGCGTGCCAAACCCCATGCCGGGTGAGCCCGCTTCTACGAAGCGGGCGCGAGTCACCGTTCGGCACCACAAGCCAGGTGCAGGCCAGCCGAGCTGCAATCCCTACCACACAGGGTGTAGTAACGCCACGGCGCCCACATTATGCGACGCCGGGCACCCATCTTACCAGGAC
Organism: Bacillota bacterium; assembly: GCA_014360055.1. Lineage (GTDB taxonomy): Bacteria > Bacillota > Sulfobacillia > JACIYH01 > JACIYH01 > JACIYH01. Next base: position 906 of record JACIYH010000075.1, read on the forward strand.
CCCTGCAAGCAATGCAGGAGTTACGCACCCCGACGCACCCCATGCCCACTTCTTTCGCTTTGGCGGCCGCGATACGCATGGCGCGGTCGGCGACCACGATGCCCAAACCGTGACGTGCGTCCATGAGCGCCGCCACGGGGGTCTCTCGCACGATTTCGGGCTCGGTGCGTGGCTCCATCAGGCCCTTGCGCACCCTGCGCACATACACGGGGAGACGGCTGAGCCCGTGCGAGTCAAGCCCCCTCAGGTCCGCCTCCACGAGGTGCTCGGCCACCAGTGCCGCGTCGCCGGACGGAACCCCGACCGCTCGCCGCCCCGCCCGGTCACGACGTCCGGGGCCGACCGGCTGCCTCCAGCTCGACCAGCGCCTCGAGCACCTCCGCCACCTCGCCCGGGGTCCGCCCCCCGTAGCGCTCGGGCAGCCCCAGTTGCACCAGCCGGTCGAGGGACTGTCGCGTGGCCGCAGCCATGGAGGACGGAGAACCCAGAGCCTTCAGGGTCTCCAGTACCTCATCCATTTCGGCGGTGCGCCGCTTGGCGTGAACGGCCGTCCCGCATACTAGCCTGCGTACCAGCTGGGGGAAGGGCACCTCGTACATCGTCTCCCCGATGCTCTCCACCACCGTGTCTGTAACACCACAGCGGTACGCAGCCTCCAGGGACTCGTACAGCAACATGGCCAGGCCCTTCATGTACACGCTCCTGATCATCTTGATGGCCGAGGCCATGCCCGGTCGGTCACCCACCACCTTGGCCCGCACGCCAAACGGGCCGAATACCTCCAGGAAGCGCTCCGCCCCCGGCCCGGACAGAAGTAGCGGGGTCTTATGCCTGCCGATGGGTACCGGCCCCATGACCGCCACGTCCACGAACACCCCGCCGTGAGCCTCCACGCTCCGGGCGGCCTCTTCCTTCGTCTTGGGGGACGTGGCGTTGATGTCGGCATAGAGGACGCCCCTCCGCAGGGAGGGAGCCACCCCGTTCGCCACTTCCACGGCAACGGCCGCCGAGTTGGCCGAAAACACGATGTCCGCTACCCGTCCCACTTCCGCCGCCGCCGCCAGGAGCTCTACGTTGGCGCGCCGCGCGCGCTCCGCAATCCGCTCCCCGTAGGGGGGAACTGAGGCCTTGGGGTCGTAGGCCACCATGCGCCCGGTCCACCGTTCTTCCCGGAACCCAGACGCGAATTCGGACGCTGCCTCACCGAAGCCGAGGAATCCTACCGTGTACTCCAACTCTGCGACCCCCCCCTTGACCCCGTGCCTGTGCCCCGCGAAACCGCAGGGGTCTCAGCGGCGGAACTCCCCTTCGTTCACTTCGCACCCGAGCTCCCGCAAGGCCTTGTCCACCCAGCCCCGGTTTTGCGCGTACACTCCCACGTCGACCAGGGCCTTCTCTTCCCGCGCCCGCCTGCCCTCGGCCTTGGCCAGCACGCTTTCCGCGTCCGGCGCCGGGATCACCACCACGCCGTCGCCATCGCCCACCACGATGTCACCGGGGAACACCACCACTCCGCCGCAGGCAACGGGCACGTTGATTTCGCCCGGCCCGTTCTTGTACGGCCCGGCCGGGGTCAGACCCCCAGCGAACACTGGGAAACCCATCTCGCGGATGCCCTCGCCATCGCGCACGGCCCCGTCCACCACCATGCCGGCCACGCCCCTCCACTGGGCGCACCGGCACATTAGTTCGCCGACGATGGCGCGGCTCACGTCCCCGCCTGCGCTCACCACTATCACGTCGCCCGGCTGGGCCATGTCGATCGCCTTGTGGACCATCAGGTTGTCACCGTGGGCCACCGACACGGTGAGCGCCGTCCCCGCCATGCGTACCTGTCCGCCTCCCACCGGCCCGATGGCATAGTCCATCGTGTACAGCCGGCTCATGCAGTCCGCAATGTTGGGGGTGGCCAGACGCCGGAACCTCTCCACCAGTTCGGGGAACTGCTCCGGCACGCGGGGACCCAGGGTGGAAGCAACCATGTAGACTTCCCGGTCCACCAGGTTCAACAGCTCCATGACGCCGCCATCCCTGCGCCTCACCTCGAAGACGCCCTCCACCGGCTCCTTGCACCACTCGAGCAGCCGCCGCTCAAGCTCGCTGAGGTCAGGGTTCACCTTCGCGAAACGATCGATGAAGGTGTCCCCGTTCCCGAACCGGTGCCAGTGGATGAACCAGTCCGCACACTCCACCTCATCCACCGCGGTACCCCTCGCCCGGCCGCGCCTGTACTCCCTCATGGCCCGCTCAGGGTACCCTTCCTTCGCGGTCCGGTAGTACTCCACCAGCCACCACTTCAGAGACCCCGCCACGTCTGCCAGCTTCTCGATGTCCTCAACTCCGGCGACCAACTGTACCGCGCAAGCGCCTCGGCAATCGCCGCCCGGTTCTCCATCTGAAAAAGAAGCGGGTCATCCGGCCACGACCGCGGATCCTCCGAAAGAATGTACCTGCCGGCACCAAGCAGCATCCAGCCCGCCCAGCGGTCGGGCACCAGGGCATCGGCCACCTCAAGGCAGCACGTCTTGAACTTCTTACCGCTGCCACAGGGGCAGGGATCATTGCGGCCCACCTTCCCCACGTCCACCGCACCCAGCATCCCGAGCTGCCCCGCATAGCTTTCCCGGTCAAACGGCACCCCGTGCTCGAGCACCGGGAAAAGCTGCACCAGAAACAGGTTGGCGATGGCACCCCGGGCAGCGCGGCCGCCAAAACCCATCCCAAGCAGCCTCCGGAACGCCTCCTCCGCCTCGGGCGGGTCCCGCCGCCTGATCTGGCTCTCCACCACCGCTTCCACCGTGACGTGCAAGACCGGGCTGACACCCCCGACCTCCACCACCTCCGGGCGGCCCCACAGCACCCTCACCTCCGGATGGTCCTCAAGCACCGCCTCGATGCACTCCAGATCCGCCTCCTGGTAGATCTCCTCGTACTGCACGCGCGCGCCTCCCGTGCCGGGCAACAAACCCACCATGCTTCCTAACTCCGCCCAAGCGACAGGCCACGACCATAGCTGGGACCAGCCAGCCGCTCACCCGAGCGAACCGCCGGCAAGCCTCCGCTCAAGCGAGCACCGGAGCTGCTCAAGCCTCCGCAGCTTCCTCCTCTTCTCAACCGGTATCCCCAGCAGCCGCGCCGCGGGGCCCAGCATGGCCGCCACCTCATCGCGCTTCACCCGCAGGAGCCGGGGCAGCTTCCCCGCCGTCAGCACACCCCTGACCCACGCCCCAAGCAGCTCCTGCCACATGCCCGGCCCCGGATTCACGACCTCAACCGCCACGGCAGGCGGAAACCCGTCGCTCGCCACCAGCAACACGGGCGGAAACCAGGGCCTCTCCTGCCCCTCGGACACCATCGCCTGCAAGGGAAACACGTCCACCTCCCAGGTCTCTCCCGTGCGTCCGCACCCCGACAGGACGCGCTGCAGCGCCTCCTCCGCAGGCCGGACTTCCTGGGGCGGCCCCGGCAATTGCGGTTCCAACCACGCGTCGGCCCACACCCAGCCGCCCTCCCCACGCACCGGCTGTCTCACCAGCAGCCGCGAACCCCTCTTGAGCGGCAGCGCCGTCCCCTCCCGCACCCCTGCCGCCACCACACAGGCTTGTCCCAGCACAAGCCGCATGTAACACGCTTCCTCGCAGGTCAGGTACCAGGGAGCATGCCAGGGCAGGTAGCTGCGGAACTGCGGCCACACACCCCGCCCCCGCGGCTTGAGCCCGGCCGCCTTGACTTGCCTGCGGTCGAGCTCCGTCAGCTCTTCCCGGTCACAGAACTCAAGGAGCAGCCCATCCAGGTACGCCAGCACGTCGGCCCCATCCACCCGCTCCGCCACGGTAAGGGTGTAGCACCCATACCCCTGCTCACCGCGGTACACGGCCAGCCCGCGGACCAGCCCCGCCGCTCCCATGACCACGCACCAACCGACTTCACCCGTCCACGGATTCCTCACCCCGAATACATGGCTGTCATCCATCCAGCCCCAGGGGGCAAGCAGCCTGAACTCCTCCGCAGCCCGCAAAAGCTCCTTCCACTCCTCGCCACCGGCACATCCCTCCGTCAACCCGGCTCACCTCCAACCAGACACTGCGCCCCACCTCCTCTTCCCCCTGTCATCGGCCTACTCCTCCCACCGGGTTCCCAAGAACAGAGCCGCCGCCCAAGGAATCCAGGCAGGCCAAAACTGCCCCACGGCGGGCAGCCCCGGCCAGCAAGGCCGGCTCCGCCCGGCGGAAGCGCGCCACCGCTCGACCGCTAATCCCATCACAGCGCACGTCCTGCGAGCGCCCCGGGCAACAGCAGCAACGACTCCAACTGGCCTCGACCCCGGGCACCAGCCCGGGGCCTAACCGCCTACTCCCTCTGACCCGGGCTTGAGGAGTCCAGCGCCTCGATAACCATCATGAGGCGCAGCGCCATAAGCCCGCTATCTCAGTGTTTTCGATTACCCCTGCGCCTCACCGCCGCAACGACCGGGGCGCCCCGGCGGGGCAGGAGACGAGGACGCTCACCTTCGGCAAAGATGAGCGCGGGCGCAAGATCCCCGTGTACAGGTTCCCGGGGGAGGTATGTGCGTCCTGTCCCCTGCGGGCCAAGTGCACAGATAGCAAGCTGGGCAGGCAGGTGAGGGTGCCCCCCGCGAGGAAGTGCTGCAGGCTCTCAAGAAAGAGCAGAAGACGCCCGAGTTTCGGGAGAAGTACAGGCAGCGGGCGCACATCGAGCGAACCAATTCTGACCTCAAGCGCCACGGTGCGCGTAAGGCACGGTACATCGGCGCGATCAAGGTTAAGTTCCAATTGATGATGGCAGCGGTGCTTCATGACATCAAGCTTCTCCTGGCAGCTCTTGACAGGCAGCCTGGGGAACTCCTTGCACAGGGGGTAGTGTCGGCTTGAGCGGTGATACGGGGCCAGATGTTTCCTTGGAAAAAGGGTAGTGTGGCATCGTTTCAGGCCTTTTTGGTGCAGACTCCTAGTACTACTCCGTTAAGTTGGAGCATACTGCCATCTCAGCTTGTGACCGCACACCGCGCACCGCCCAGTCCATGTTGCCAGCAGCCGCTGTATCTCTTCACGCACTCGGGGTATCGTCCACGATTGGGAGTCCCTCCCAGACCCAGAAGTTTTTTTTGTGGAGCAGGGTCTCCGCCACGAGAAAGCAGAAGGCTATCATGGTCAGGGTGACGTGGTGGTGCCAACCACGCCAGCTCCGGCCCTCATAGTGGTCAAGGCCGAGCTCCTCTTTCATCTGCTGGTAGTTTTGCTCGACCCACCACCTGATCTTGGCCAGCCGCACGAGCTCGGGAAGCGTGGTATCCGCATCGAGATTGGATAGCCAGAACTTGGTAGGTTTCTCGGCCTCCGGCGGCCACTCCACAAGAAGCCACACCACCGGGTGTTCAACCTTGCCCTCAGCCCAACCGTGGGAGGGCTGGACCCGCAGGCAGGCAAAGCGGCCTGTCATTGGGCCCTTCGTGCCCTCCCGCCAGGTGACGGTCTGCCACGCTTCTTGGGGAAGCTCCTTTGCCACCTCAAGGACGCTCTGGGGACGGGGAAGGGTGCGGATGCGCGTCCGCGGTCTGCCCCTACCCTGGTACGCAGGAAGCGCCACCCGCACCTCCTCCACCCAGACGCCGGTGTCCTGATCCACTCCCACAACGTACGACAACTCCCGATCCTGTAAGCCTTTCCGGAACTCCGCTACCTTGCCGTAGCCGGAGTCAGCCACCACCACGCCCGGGGGCACGCCCCACGAGAGGGCACGGTCTATCATCTCCAGCGCCAACTGCCACTTGGTCTTGAACGTGACATCCTCGGGTACCCCCGCTTTGCCGCAGCGCTCCCGATCCTCGGTCCACTCTTTCGGCAGGTACAGGCTGAAGTCCAGCGGCACACACGCATCGTCCGTGGCGTAGTTCAGGCTAACTCCCACCTGGCAGTTCCCAATCTTGCCGAGCGTCCCCGAATACTGACGCGCCACCCCAACCGAGTACTTGCCCTTCTTCGGAAAGCCCGTGTCGTCCACCACCCACGCTACCCGCGGCGAAAGCATCCCCACCATCTTCAGCGCCAGTTCCTTCCTCACCGGCTCGTGCGCCCACGGGCTCTGCCCCACGAACTGCTGCAAGGCTTGCTCGTCACCGTCCGGAAGACGGCGGGCCATCTCGGCGGCAGTTCTCCTCCCCCCATCCTGCACCAGGCCCCGGACGTACACCTTGCCCCAGTTCCGCCTGTCGCGCCGGCCAACCGACCACAGGACGTCCTCGAGGAACCGCTCCAGCCGGGCACGAACCTCCCGTTCCTCTCGTGGCTGCATACACCAATCATGACACAGACTTCCAGTGTTGTCAATAGACTTAACGGAGTAGTACTAGACCCCCGTGTGACGCGGGCCTCAGAGAGCTAGTCCCGTATCGCCGAATTCGTAGCGCGTGCGACACTGGCCGTCAAGTCAAGGTCTGTAATAGCCGTTCCGTCCGCATCAAGTTCGACGCACTCCAATACTGCCGTCTCCTCATGTCTTAACCGAGTTCCACGCTCGGGTTATCTCTGTCCACCCAGAATATGCGCGTCTTGGCCCCGCAGAACCGTTCGAGGAGGCCGGCCAGTTCGGAACGCGCCGCCTTCGCTGCATGGTCGGTCACGCCGTAAAAAGCGTCGATAGGGAAAAAGATTCGCCTCGATTCCTCCACCACCTTGGCCATCTCGCCCTGGCGCCACACCCACTTGCGGGTGCGGACTTGGTTCCCCGTCACGTAGACTATCTCACTCACGTCCACCGCTTCCGGCTCAGTGGAGCCAAGGGGAATGAAAACATCGCCCGGCCCGGGCAAAGCGGACCTCGATGTCCCCTGGCAGAAGGTCCAGATCGTGGGCACCCATGGGCAGAACGTACTTGAGTGAGAGGGCGTTTACCAGGTCCACTACTTTATTGATGACCGGCAGTTCTGGCTTCTTGGCGATGCGCCTCCCTAAGGCCTCAATGGAGCTGGGAAACTTGTTGGGGTTAAGACCAAGCTTACGAAAGGCCTCGCGCCACACCGCCACATGCGGGTGTTCGCGCACGTCCGACCCTCTCAGCTCTTCGGAAAGAGCCAAGGCATGGACCCGCACCAGGTTCCTGATCTCCGCGTCCGCCCCGATTGTCGGCACCTTCGGCTACCACCACCCCTATACACAAATCCGGAAACAGCTCGAATACCTCCCGCGCCACCGTAAACTTCGACAAGTGCTGCCCCTCCGCGCCAGGTGTCTTGTTTCTATTCTAGCACGACTTTCCTAATGGCTGCTGAAGCCCGGAAAGCGCTGTTATGGCCGGATTCACAGCCCCGGCATTTTGTCCCCCAAGGTGGTGGAGGCAGCCGCATTGTCAGAGAACCTGACGCAAGATGTTGACATTACCGCGCCCTGTGACTAGAATTCGCATCAAAAGAAAAAAGGATCCGGGCCAGGCAGTCATCCCGGGGCGGGAGTGCGCCTAGGGTTCCGCATTCCCCGGCTGGCGGAGTTCGCCACGGCCGGCGAATGGCCTGGGCCAAGCGGCGCAATGCAGCGGACGCTGCAACACCGTGGGTACGAAAAGACCCGAGCGGCAGGTTCCGTCCGTCGGAAGTCCGCTCGGGTCTTTTGCATCTCCCCGGCGGGTTCCGGGACTGACCCGCCCGCCGGCAAGGTGACGAAACGGCGCCGGTGAGCCCAGTGGCCCGAGCAGTGACAGCCAGTGATTACCATGTGACGCAACGGGAAGGGAGGACGGTAGGAATGGAAACGCAGGCTTGGCCTCGGCGGGGGGAAAGACACGACGGCATGCGCATCCCCTCCGGGTGCGCTGTCGCCGGGGTGGGGAGTACGGGAGGGCGCCCCATTTCAGGGGACACGGTGGTGTGCATGGTGTGTGCCATGCCGGAACGGGCTAACGGCCTGGGGGCGGGATACGCTGCCTACGGGATATACCCCGATCTGGCCGACTGTTACGCCTTCCACCTGATGTACGAGGACGCCGGGGCCCGTGCGTCCGTCGAGGAACTCCTGCAGGCAGGGTTTCAGGTGGAGGTTGCGGAGCCCATCCCCACCCGACCGAGGGTCCTGGTTGGAGCCCCGATGCTGTGGCGCTACTTCCTGAGAGTGCCGGAGCGGGTCGCTCGTTCGTGGGAAGAATCCCATGCCGAACCGGGGGGCGACGGGCCGCCCGGAGAGGACGATTACGTGGTGCGGACGGTGATGGACATCAACACCGGGATCCCCGGTGCCTTTGTCTTTTCCAGCGGCAGGAACATGGGCGTGTTCAAAGCGGTCGGTCACCCGGAAGCGGTGGCTGACTTCTTCATGCTCGACCAGTACCGGGGTCACTCCTGGCTGGGTCACTCCCGGTTTCCTACCAACACGCCAGGTTGGTGGGGCGGCGCACACCCGTTCTCGCTACTGGATTGGTCAGTGGTGCACAACGGGGAACTGTCGTCTTACGGGACGAACCGGCGCTACGTGGAGTCCTTTGGTTACCGGTGCACGCTGCTCACCGACACCGAGGTGATCGTCTACCTGGTCGATCTGCTGGTGCGCAGGCACGGCCTGCCCCTGCAAGCGGCCTGCCGCATCCTCACCCCTCCCTTCTGGAGGGACCTGGATGGGATGGGCGAAGAGGCTGCGCAGCTCCGCACTGCCCGCGTCATATACGGGGGCGCTCTGCTCAATGGGCCGTTTACCACCATACTGGGTCACTCCCGCGGTCTGGTGGGGCTGACCGATCGTCTGATGCTGAGGCCGCTGGTGGCGGCGACCCGGGGAGACCTGTTCTACCTGGCCTCCGAGGAGGCAGCTATCCGGGCGGTTTGCTCCAACCCTGGGCGGGTCTGGTCCCCACCCGCGGGGGAACCTGTCGCGGTGGAGGTGGGCCTGTCCCAGGTCGCCGTTTCAGCGGAGGTGGCACGGTCGTGAGCCTCGCGGCCCAGGACAAGATGCGCTATGCCTCCTACGCTCCACCCGAATTCGGCGTCAGGGTGGACGAGGCCCGGTGCAAGGCCTGTCACCTGTGTGTCCGCCAGTGCTCCCTCGGCGCCCTGGCGTTCCGCGAACGGGTTACCCCCCGTGACGCCAGCTGTGTGGGCTGCCTGCGCTGTGTGGCTGTATGCCCCACAGGAGCAATCACCGTCGCGCAGAACCCCTGGCCGCTGAAGCCAAACGAATCCTGGCCGGAGTGGGCAGTGCGGGGGATCTGGGGGCAGGCCTCGAGCGGAGCCAAGATCCTCACCGGATGCGGCAACGACAAGCCCTATCCCATCCTCTGGGACCACCTGGTGCTGGATGCTGCCCAGGTTACCAATCCCCCCATCGATCCCCTGAGAGAGCCCATGGAACTGCGCACCTATCTGGGGAGGAAGCCGGAGCGCCTGGTGCCGGGTCAGGTTCTGCAGCCGCAGCTTCAGCTCGAGGTTCCCGTTATGTTCGCCGCCATGTCGTACGGAGCGGTGAGCCTGAACGTGCACCGGGCCCTGGCCATGGCCGCCCGTGAGATGGGCACCTTCATGAACGCCGGGGAGGGAGGACTGCACAGGGATCTCGGGCCTTACGGAGAGCACATCATCGTCCAGTGCGCGTCGGGCCGTTTTGGGGTGGACCCCGACTACTTGCGAGCAGCGGCGGCGGTGGAGATCAAGATCGGCCAGGGAGCAAAGCCCGGCACCGGTGGCCACCTGCCGGGGGAGAAGGTGACGCCCGATATAGCCGCCACGCGCATGATCCCGGTGGGCACGGACGCCATCTCTCCCGCGCCGCACCACGACATCTACTCCATCGAAGACCTGCGCCAGCTCATATACGCCATCAAGGAGGCCGTGGATTACCAAAAGCCGGTGGGGGTGAAGATTGCGGCCGTGCACAACGTGGCTGCCATCGCCAGCGGCATCGTCAGGGCGGGAGCCGACTTCATAACCATCGACGGTTTCCGCGGGGGGACAGGGGCTGCTCCCCTCGCCGTGCGGGACCACCTCGGCATCCCGCTCGAGGTGGCACTGGCGGCCGTGGACCGGCGGTTGCGTGAGGAAGGGATCCGGCACCAGGTGTCGCTGGTGGCGAGCGGGGGTATCCGATGCAGTGCCGACGTCTTGAAGGCAATCGCGCTGGGGGCCGACGCAGTCGACATCGGCACCGCCGCCCTGGTGGCCCTGGGATGCCGGCTGTGCCAGAAGTGCTACACGGGCAGGTGCTCCTGGGGCATCACCACCCAGGACCCGGAACTGGTCAGCCGCCTGGACCCGGAGGCAGCGGTCCGCCGCCTCACCAACCTCCTGCGGGCCTGGAGCCTGGAGATCAAGGAGATGCTGGGAGCAATGGGCATCAACGCCATCGAAAGCCTGCGCGGCAACCGCGATCGACTGCGCGGGCTGGGCCTTGACCCGCTCACCCTGGAGATCCTGGGGGTCCAGCCGGCGGGCAAGTAGGAACCCCGCAAACGCTTGGGGGTGACAACGGTGAGCATTACCGGAGAAACCTGTACCATCCGGGCGGGCGCGATGGACCTCCGCGAACTGGGGCGTAACATCCGGCTGGCCGTGGCAGGCGGGGCGCGCAGGATCTACCTGGAAGACGTCTGCGGGCAACGTTACATAGCCGCCGGGTTGACCGCGGACGTATCCATCCTCATCCGCGGCGTTCCCGGCAACGACCTGGGAGCGTTCATGCGCGGGCCCCGCAAAGGGTGCTGGGAAACGTGCAGGACGCCGTGGGCAACACCATGAGCGGCGGCGAGATCGCGGTCCACGGCGACGCCCGCAACGTGCTCTGCTACGCCATGAGAGGAGGGCACGTCTTCGTCCGGGGAGACGTGGGTTACCGCGCGGGCATCAATATGAAGGCTTCCGGAGACCAGTGCCCCGTGCTCATGATAGGGGGATCCGCCGGGGGCTTCCTGGGAAAGTACATGGCCGGTGGACGCATAGTCGTGCTGGGGAACATCGCCGGAGACTGGACGGGGGCGGGCATGCATGGGGGCGCCATCTACATCCGGGGAGGAGTCAGTCCGCATCGCCTGTCCCCGGACGTACGGGTGTGCGAACTCGACGACTCCGACTGGGCCCAGTTGCGGGAAGATATCTGGCAATACTGCCGCTCGTTCGACGCAGATCCCGACCCATTCCTGGCCTCGTCCTTCGTCAAACTGGTGCCCAGGCGCCTGCGGCCCTACGGGGACCAGTACACGCACTGACGCATCTTCGACACTTCCAGCAATAGCCATCAAGAAACCATTGCGGCTGTTCATTTCCGGCTCCGGGACCGCGCCCTTTTGCCACTACGCCGGTCAGCCGAGCCCCCGCCCTTGGGCGGCGGCGCTACTTTCAAGGCGCGGAATATCGATTCATGCTCTGCCGTCACCTCTGACCTCACCCAGAAGGAAAGTCGGCCCACCTTCACTTCCTGCTTGGTGATCGTAGCCAGTTGCCTGAGCGCTTCCTCACCTGTGATCTTCAGGCCGGCTTCATCGCACATCATCTCTACCAGGCGCAGAAGGGTGTATGCCAGCACGCAGATGGCCACGTGGGCCCTCACCCGTCTCTC
>JACIYH010000076.1 GCA_014360055.1 Bacillota bacterium
ATGCCCGACGAAGGGATCCGGAGGCTGAACGGGGAGGCTGGTGCCGCTGATGCGTAAAGGGGGAGTGGCGGCCTTCAACGGCGACTGTTTTGCGTCGTGTGGAACCCGCTTTTGCGCGGCGCGGCCGGCACGTCATCTCCGCCTGACGGAGGCGCCGCGGGCGCTGGCTGGGCTGTGGCGGCAGAAGGTGCGGAAGTCGCAAGCGCGGCACGTGGTTGCGTCGGGCGTGGGTGGGTACCGGCCCGAGCGGATACCGTCGACCCAGCCCTCAAGGCGTTCACGGAAGGCGTCGCGGGCACGAGGGTCGTGGGATACCTCGGTCCGGCCGCCGTGCTCGTCGTGGAGGTCATGAATGGCCAGGCGCACGGGTTCGTACCCCAGCCGTTCGAGCGCCGCCGCGTACAGGCGCAACTGGTTCACGTGGATCTCGGAGGGGGGCCGGTTGGCCGAGGTTTTGAAGTCGATGAGTTCCACCCGGGGCGTGTCCACCCGTTGGGAGCGGTCGAGTCGCAGGAGGAGGTCGACCCGGCCCCGGATGCGGGCGGTGGCCAGGGGCACTTCGAAGCTCGCCTCCGGGCGCAGCGTGCGGGCCAATTCCGGTCCGTGGCGGCGTAAGTAGGCCCCAAGCCGCTGCCTCGCTGCCTCTCGTAGCCTGGCGGCCGGCACCGGGCCGGCGAGAGGGAGGTAGAAGTGGCGTTCGATCAAGCTGTCCAGATCGGCCTCGACCGGGGGACGGCCGTCCATGGCCTGGCGAGCCAGTTCCGCTACGATGTGGTGGAGGAATCGGCCAAAGCCGATCTCGGGCGCCAGCGGAGGCTGGAAGCCGCACACATACCGCAACCAGAATCGCCGGCCGCACTCGGAGTAGGTGACCAACTGCGAGAAGTCGAGCGTGACGGGCTCCGTTGAATACCGCCTAACCACAGGTTGCGGGCTTGAGGTGCCCCACTGCGCGGCCTGCTGGAACGCCTCCCGTGGCAAGCGACGCAGGAAGCGCGACAAGACGGCGGTGCGTCCCCCGCGATCCCCGGCCGTCGATGCCCCACCATATTGTCTGAAAGCGCTGACGACGAGCAATTCCCGGGCGCGGGTCAGGGCGACGTACAGCAGTCGCGCCTCATCCTCTTCCCGCCCTTCGTAGCGCTCCCTGTCGAACAGCCCCGGCGGCACCAGCCACTGCTGTGGCCGCCCCATCAGCGCCGAGGGAAACCTCTTTTCGACCAGTGCCGGTACGAAGACGACCGGGAACTCCAGCCCCTTTGCCTGGTGAACCGTCATCACCTGAACGGCATCGGCGGTCGGGGGCAACTTCTCAGGTGTTTCCTCGGCCGCTCCCTGGGCCTCATCCACCGAACCGGCAGGGCCGGTGGGGCGCGGCGCGTAGAACTGGCGGGGCGCCGCCCGGCGCATGGCGTGGTCGAACTGGCTCAGCAACTCCGAGAACCGGCCGAGGCCGAGTTCTTGGTGCGCTTCGGCGTCTTCGGGCTCACCGGTGTCGGAGGCACTGCCGGGGGTAGGCGTTGTGCCACGGGGGGCGGGCGAGGCCCTCGCGCGATGGGGAAGCCCGAGGCTGGCCAGCAACTGGTTGAATAGCTCCACAGTTCGCGATGGGCCTCGCGCGGGATCGTGTTCTGGAAGACGGGGCGATGTCCCGCGCGGTGCGCTGGGCGGCTGCCCGGCTTGCGCAGAAGACCAGCGCCTGCTCACCCTCCCGGCACGGTTCGAGCACGTCCCTGAGCCCGCTGGCGAGGTCGTCAACGGCCTTGTGTACGAGGGACAAGGGGACGGGGCGGTCGTCCGTGCTTCCCTGGATGGCTGATCCGGGCGGCTTCCCCGGAGCCAATCAGTACTGGGGACTTGAGGGCGCAGCCCCCGCGGTTCATCCCGCGGGGGGTTTGCAGGGGGTTCCGATAAGGGACCCCCTGCCCGTTTCGGGGGGCGAGGTGTGGCTGCTGGATCACGGCGGCGGCCTGCGGATCTCTAAGGATAGCGCTGGGGTGATCGATGACCACGCGCAAGTGCCGCAGGAAGTTGAGCCCGAGCAGGCCCTCGATTCCCGCGAACTCTGGGATGTCGTGGCACACCACCTCAAGGTTGGCCAGGCGCAGGCCGCCAAGCTCGATGGCCTGCACACTGACGAGAGGGGCCTGGATGAATCCGTTCCTGCCATGTGGATGGGGGGTGCAGCGGCCGCGCGCCCCCGCGTATCATATAGTGCCGTATGCGGCGGAGGAGGTGGTGTCACATGAACGCCGAACACATGCCGCCGATCCTGACTGTGGAAGAGGCGGCGGCTTTGCTCAGGCTCAAGCGGAGCACGGCCTACGAGCTCGTCCGGCAGAGGCAGATTCCCTCGTTCCGGGTAGGTCGGTTCATCCGGGTTCCCCGCGATGCCCTGCTCCGGATGACGGAGCGGGCCGGGCAGAAGGTACAGGCGGCGGACGGTGCGAACTAGGAAGCGGCGCCCCGCCCGGCCCTTCTGGGAGAAGGAGGGCGCTGAGCGAGGTGAGGGGGCACATCAGGAAGAGGGGAAAGGACTCGTGGGCCGTGGTCGTAGAGTTGCCCCGCGACCCCGAGACGGGCAAACGGCGGCAGAAGTGGGTGACCGTGAAGGGTACGAAAAGGGACGCGGAGAGGGTGCTGGCAGAGACGATCACGGAGATTCAGCGGGGCACGTACGTTGAGCCAGCGTGCCTGAGCGTGGCCGAGTACCTGGCCCGCTGGTACGATGCTTGCTCCGCAACGGTAAAGCTCAACACCCGGGCGAGGTGGCTGCGGGGGGTCCGCGTCTGGAGCGATCTGCTGGGCCACGTCCCCCTCGGCCGTCTGACGCCCCTTGACGTCCAGTACGCCCTCGGCCGGCTGTCACAACTGTCGGACGGCAGCAGGCGAACGTACTTCAGCGTTCTCAGGTCGGCACTGGACCAGGCGGTGAAGTGGGGCTTGCTGCCCCGGAACCCGGCCCAGGGGGCCAGGCCGCCCGCGAGGTCGTCCAGGGAAGTGCAGGTCTGGGATGAGGAGCAGGCGGGCCGGTTCCTGGAGACCGCCCGCTCGACGCGGCTCTACGCTCTGTTCTACACCGCGCTGGCGACCGGCATGCGCCTGGGGGAACTGCTGGGGCTGACCTGGGGTGACGTGGACCTGGATGCCGGGGTCATCCAGGTCCGCCGCTCCCTCGCCACCTGCGTGGACCGGGCAGGCGAGCCGCACTGGCAGGAGCCCAAGACGGCAGCGGGCCGGAGGCGCGTCCCCATCGGCGCGGAGGCCCTGGAAGTCCTGAGGCAGCACCGCAGGGGACAGCTCGAGGAGCGCCTGCGGGCCGGTGCCGGGTGGTGCGACTACGGACTGGTGTTTTGCAACCGCAGGGGCGGCCCCCTGTTCAAGAGCAACGTGGACAGGGCCCTGGCCGCCTGCTGCAGGAAGGCCGGCGTGCCACGCATCCGCTTCCACGACCTCAGGCACACCCACGCAACCCTCCTGCTTCGGCAGGGGGTTCACCCGAAGGTGGTGTCCGAGCGGCTGGGCCATGCCAGCGTCAGGATCACGCTTGACACGTACAGCCACGTCCTGCCGGACACCCAGGAGGAAGCTGTGAGAGCTATGGAGAGAGCCCTGGCAGGGGGCCGCGTTTGCAATCCGTTAGCAAAGCGCGCCCGGACGGGCAGGGGTGATCGCTGAAAGCGTTGGCGCCGTGGGGGAAAGCGGGGTACGGGGACTAAGATAGCATCTCGGTGCAGAAGGTCATCGTGATCACCGCCGTAGTGCTGGAGACGCGCGAGATCCGCGTGGTCACCAACGTGACCCTGGCACCTGCCCCGGCGGAGTGCATCGGTACGGTGACCGGTTCGGGAGTCAACGTGCGGGCAGGCCCGGGCACGCAGTTCGCCATCCTCACCCAGCTGGATATGGGCACCCGGGTCACCGTCCTGGGGGTGGAGAACGGCTGGGCCCGGGTACGGCTGGCCGACGGGCGGGAGGGATACATTTCCACCCAGTTCGTGGAAGCGCCCTGCATTCCCCGCGGCTGATACCCGGGTGACCGGGCCGGAAAAGTAGGGGGGCGGCTAGCAGGCGCCGCCCCCTCCCGTTAGGTTGGTGACGCGGGGCAGCGACCACCGCCGGCCGGGTGGCAAATGACATGGAAATGGGTCCCATGCACGCCCGCGCCATTGTGGGGATGGGAGAGAGACAGGTCCGGGGAGTATAGCGGGCGGCAGGAACCGAGAGGGACTCTTACCTTCGATTGGCCGGTTTGCCCTCTTTCTCCATAGAAGGTAGCATTTATGTACCATACCAGGAGGGGAGACGGAAAGCTATGCCCAAGAACAGCCGTCCCGCGCGCGCTCTGGCACGGGTCCTGCCGGCCCTCGCCCTGGCCGTGCTGCTCACGGCCGTATGTGCCTGGCCGGTCGCTGCCGGTCCCTTCTTTTCCGCCCGCACCCCGGGGAGTTACTCCCCTGACTCGTGGGCGGACGTGTCCCGCCACGTTACATATACCGGACGCACCACGCTGATCCTGCGGGTGCCGCTGCAACCGCAGCCTGCACCACCGCCGCAGCCTGCACCACCGCCGCAGCCTGTACCGAAACCCGGCCCCACGCCGGGCGGGGTGCTGACCGCCGACGAGCAGCGCATGCTGGACCTGGTCAACGCCGAGCGCAGTCGCGCCGGCCTGCCCGCCCTGCAGGTCGACCCCGTGCTGGTCCAGCTGGCGCGGCTGAAGTCGGAAGACATGGTGGCCAAAGGGTACTTCGGCCACATCTCACCCACCTACGGCTCGCCCTTTGCCATGATGGACCGCGCCGGTGTCAGGTATCGGTATGCGGGTGAGAACCTGGCGGGTGCGCCCACCGTGGACGTGGCGCACCGGGCTCTGATGAACAGTCCCGGGCACCGCGCCAACATCCTCAACCCCCACTTTACCCATGTGGGGATAGGCATCGCCAGGGGTGGCCCGTACGGCTACATGTATACCCAGATGTTCACCGGGCAGTAAACCGCGTAAACAAAGGCGGGGACGGCTCCCGGTCGTCCCCGCTTTGTCTTTTTCCCCGGGGCGGCGGCCGGTCGGGGCCGTCCCCGCCCCAGGCCGGTTAGCGAGACCGTCCCCGCGCCCACCGATTCCGCCGGCGGGCCGGGGGGCCCGGCGCAGGCCGGGGTTAAGCCCGTCCCGGTCCGCGCGCCCAGGCGGGAGGCGCCTGGGCGCCGGCCTGGGCCAGGGTCTGTTCGGCCATCTGGATCATGCTGCGCACCATCTGCCCGCCCACGGCACCGCACTGCCGGGCGGGGATGTCACCCCAGTAGTCATCCGGTGGCGGGTTTACACCGATTTGCGATGCCACCTGGTACTTGAAGTCGTCCAGGGCTTTTTGTGCTTCACGGACGAGCGCCCGGTTGGTTTTCTGGCCGCGTGCCATATGCTCACCTCCACCTCTAGGGTGCCGAGGGCATGGGCACCTCATACGGTAAACGTTCACGGGAAGAAGATGCTAGAGATGAGCAGGGCTACCGTGAGGGCCATCAACAGGGAGGCAGCGGCCCAGGAAACGGCGTTGGCCAGACGGCCGTTGGCATAACGGCCCATCAGTCGCCGGTCCGACGCCAGTTTGAGCATGAGGACCAGGATGAGGGGCAGCAGGATACCGTTGATGGTCTGGGCCAGCAGCATGGTGCGCACCAGGTCGAGCCCGGGTGCCAGCACGGCCGCGGCGCCCAGGGCGAGCAGGACGGTGTAAAGGCCGATGAACACGGGTGCCTGGGAGAAGCGACGTCCCACCGTGGATTCCCAGCCGAACGCCTCCGCCACGGCGTGGGCGGTGGAAAGAGGCACCACCGAGGCACCCATGGCCGACGCGTTGAGCAACCCCACCGCGAAGAGAAGGGTGGCGTATCCGCCGGCTACCGGGCCCAGGGCCGCCGCAGCCTGTGCGGCGGTCTCGACGGCGATGCCGCGGGGGTAGAGCTGAACCGCGCAGCTTACAATGATGAAAAACGAGACGGTGTCGGTCATGAGGGCGCCCAGGTAGGTGTCCAGGCGGGCGTAGCGCAACTGGGCGGTGGTGAGCCCCTTGTCCGATACCAGTGCCTGCTGGTAGAAGGGCATCCACGGGGTGATGGTGGTCCCGATGGTGGCGATCATGATGGTGAGGAAGCCGGGGTCCGGGCGCAGGCGGGGCACCACCAGAGCTTGCAGCACTTCTGCCCAGGCGGGATGCGCGAGCAGGCCGGAGACGATGTAGGTGACGTAGACCAGGGAGAGGGCGAGGAAAACTCGCTCGATGGCCCGGTAGGAGCCCCGCGATACGAGGAGCCACACCACGAAGGCCACCGCCGGCACGGACACGTACCGGCTGAGGCCCAGGATTTCCGAGGCGGCGGCCACCCCGGCGAAATTGGAGATGGTTACGGCGAAGTTGCCGGCAAAGAGCAGGGAGAGGGCCAGCACGCTGGTGCGGAGTCCGAATTTCTCCCGCACCAGGGTGGCCAGGCCCTTTCCGGTGACGGCACCCATGCGAGCCGAGGTTTCCTGGACCAGGGCCAGCAACAGGGTGACGGGGATGAGCACCCACAGCAGATCGAGCCCGTAGCGGGCACCCGCCACCGAATAGGTGGTGAGGCCACCGGCGTCGTTGTCCACGTTGCCGGTGATGATTCCCGGTCCCATAACGGCGAGGAACAGCAGGATTCTGCGCCCGACTGAGCGTCCACGCACCCCGTCACCTCCTTGTGAACACCTGCCTCGTCCATCCGCCCCGCTCCAGGGCCACGTCCATCACGTCGTCGATGGTGATGATGCCCTTCAGGCGGTTTTCCGCGTCCACCACGGGGAGGGCCAGGAAGTCGTAGCGTGCCATCACGTCCACCACGGTCTCCTGGCTGGCGTCCAGGGGGACGCTGATCACCTGCGGGGTCATGATCTCGGCCAGGCGCCGGTCGGGCGGGGCCACGATGAGGTCACGCAGCGAGAGCACGCCCACCAGATGCCCGGAGGGGTCGACCACGTAGAGATAGTAGATGGTCTCCGCGTCGGGAGCCAGGCGCCGGAGGAGGGCGATGGTGTCCTCCGCGGTGAGGTTCTCATCCAGGGCGATGTACTCGGTGGTCATGAGACCGCCGGCGGTGGTCTCCGGGTAGTGGAGGAGCTCGTCCACCTCCCGGCGTTCGTCTTCCCCCATGGACTCCAGGTAGGTGCGGGCGCTCTCCGCGGGGAGATCCCCGAGCAGGTCGGCGGCGTCGTCGGGGGACATTTCCTCGAGGATATCGGAGGCCAGGTCGGCCCCCAGCAGTTCCAGGAGCGCCTTGCGGGTGGCGGGGTCGTCCACCTCGGCCAGCGCGTCCGCGGCTGAGGCGGTGTCCATGGCGCGGAAGAGGGCTGCCAGGCGTTCCCGGTCGAGATCGCCGATGATGTCGGCCAGGTCGGCGGGTTTCAGCCGCTTCAGCCGGTCCCAGGGGACGGACAGCTTGAGGGGGTCCCCCGGGCGCCCCAGCGGTTCGATGAGGCTCCAGGGCAGGATGCGGGGCCGGCGCCAGGCCCGTACCAGGAGGCCCGCGGCACGGGCCAGGCCGGGTCCGCCCAGGCGCCGCAGGAATCCGGAAGGACCGATGTCCACGCCGACGATGCGGAAGGCGTCCTCCGCCCACCGCAACTGGATGTCGTTCACCCGGATCACCTTGCGCCCCCGCAGGTCGATGACCTGCTGGTCCATGACGTCCTCGCCCAGCAGTATGTACTCGGGCTCCTCCTGGTACAGCCGCATGGACTTCGCCGGGCGGGGCACGGTGAGATGGCGGGGGGCGTACAGCAACTCACCCTGGGCGACCCAGAAGGATCCCCCTTCCCTGCCGCGCACCAGGTAGCCGCGCACCAGGCCCGACTCGTCCCCCTGCAAGGTTACCAGGTCGCGCAACTGGCCCAGCGCCTGGCCCCCGGGGGCCCGGACGGGCTGGCCCAGCAGTTGACTGAGGAACAGTAGGCTGCCCGGCTCCACGTGCCTGCTCCCCACCTCGCAGCGTTCCGCAGGGAGACTAGCACCGCCGGGCAGCCCTGTCAAGCCGCCGGGTGCTCGCCACTCCTACTTCTTGATGATGTCCTCAGAGCGCTCGACCGGCCGGGTCAGGTCCATGTGGCCGAGGGTCTCGAGCCTTTCGCCCTCCACCAGGAAGGCCACCGCCTTGATGCCTTCCAGCTCGGTGAGGCTGTTGACGATGGAGTACACCGTCATCAGTTCGCCGGCGCTGCCGCCCCAGTGCCTGGTCTGGAACTCCCGGTTGAAGTTCACGTAGGCCACGTTTTTTTCCACCCTCACCGTGGAGGCCAGGCGTGCTTCCTTGGGGATGGTGATGCCCAGCCCGGGCGTGGTGGGGCCCTTGATGAGTTCCTGGATCACCAGGTCGGGCAGGGGAACGTTACCCTGGGGCACTTCCCGCTCCTCCGGGACCAGGTACTGGGCCTGGGAGTCGGCGAAGTAGAGCTTGAGCTTCACGGTCTGGTCGGGGGGCGGCGCGGGGTTCACCCTGGGTGCCTCGCCGGGCGCGCCCCGCGCGCGCAGCATGGTGCACCCGGACAGCGCCACCAGCGCGAGGAGCAACCCGGTCAGCGTCAGAGCGATCATTTTGCGGTTCATCTTTCCACCTCCGGGGACAGCATACCACCTGCCTGTTGCGGCCCGATGAGGCTTTGTTGCGAAACGGTTAAGGTTCGGCTAAGAACCGGGGAAGGATTTCCGCAGGGGGAGGGCCACCGTGAAGGTGCTGCCCCGCCCGGGCGCGCTGTCCACGCTGATCTCACCTCCGTGCAACCGCACCAGCCGGTCGGCGATGGCCAGGCCCAGGCCGGTGCCTCCCGTACGGCGGGCGCGGGCGGGGTCGGCGCGGTAGAAGCGCTGGAATATGAACGGCAGCCGGTCGGGAGGAATGCCCTCGCCCGTGTCGATCACACGCAACAGGGCCCGCTCTCCCTGCCGGGACACCCTTACGGTGACCGCCCCGCCGGCAGGGGTGTACTTGATGCCGTTGTCGAGGAGGTTGGAGAGCACGCGGTGTATGGCCTCGTCATCCACCTCAGCGTACAACGTCGGTACCTCCGGCTCCACCTGCAGCGATACGCCCTTTTGCTGCGCGAGGGGCTCCACCGCTTCGGCAGCCTCCCGGGCCAGGGCGACCAGGTCCCGGGGTGCGCGTTGCAGGTGTTCCCCCTCCTCCAGGCGGTTGTCCAGCCGGGCCAGTTCCAGCAGGTCCTCCGTGAGACGCTGCATGCGGTCAACCTGGCCCAGGATCTCACCCGCCACCTCGCGGTAAGTTTCCGGAGGGAGATCCCCGCCGTGAGCCAGCGGTTCGGCCAGGGCGCGCAGAGCCGCCAGCGGTGTGCGCAGTTCGTGGGAGGCGTCGGCCACGAAGCGGCGGCGCGTGCGGTCCAGGCGCTGGAGGTCCTCGGCCATGCGGTCAAATGCGCGCCCCAACTGGGCTAGTTCGTCCTGCCCCCGCAGGTTGACGCGGTGGCCCCAGTGACCCCGCGCCAGCTCTCCCGCCGCCCGGCGTAAGGAGGCCAGGGGACGGGAGATCAGACGGGCGAGCAGGAAGCTGGCCACCGCCCCCAGCAGCAGCGCCCCCGCCGTGATCAGGGCCAGTCGCACGGCGAAGGCGCGCAGGCTGGCGTACACCGGGGCCAGGGAGGCGGAGATGAACACCGCGCCGGCAGGCGGGCGAACCGCCGAGGGTCCGATGGGGACGGCGGTGTACATCACCCATCCCAGGTCGGGGAAATACCGTACCGTGCTGGTCTGTTTTCCGTCCAGCGCCTCGCTCACCTCGGCGCCGGGCAGCGTCTTTCCTTCCAGGGCGGGGTCACCGTAGGAGTCCACCACCACCCTGCCGGAGCCGTCCAGGTAGAGCAGGCGGGCACCGGCCTGGGTGGCGAAGTCGCGCGCCAGGTAGCGCAGGTAAGGGTCGCCCTCGGGCAGGTAGGTAGTGGCGGTATTGGCGGCGATGTTGGCCCAGGTGAGGTAGAACACCCGCCGCTCGCGCAGGTAGGCGGATTCCAGGGTGGCGAGGGTGAAGGCATCCAGGATGAGGAGCACCAGGGCCAGCAGGCCCACCTGGCTGAGGAGGATGCGCCCCCTTATGGTCCGCAAGGGTCCTGCCCCCCAGCCGTGCCTACCCGCGGGCCCGTGGCGGTCGGCTCATCCCCTCCCGGGGCTGCGTCGGCCGGGTGGTCCCCGGCCGCCGGCTGAGCCCCTGCAAGGGGAGCGGGGCGGTAGGCGAAGTAGTAGCCCTTTCCCCAACTGGTGTGCACGTAGGCGGCGCCGGGCCGGGACTGGATTTTCTCCCTGATGCGCCGGATATGCACATCGACCGCCCGCTGCCCCCCGTAGAAGTCATATCCCCATACCGCGTGCAGGATTTGCTCGCGGGTGAAGACCCGTTCCGGCTGGGCGGCCAGGTAGGCCAGAATGTCAAACTCCTTGGGAGTGAGGGCAACCGGCTTGCCAGCCACGGTTACCAGCCGGCGGCGCAGGGAGATCTCCAGATCCCCCGCCCGGATGGCATCGCGCGCGTCCTCCTTTTCCCGGGCCACCCGGCGGAGGATGGCCTTCATGCGGGCGATGAGTTCCCGCGTGTTGAAAGGCTTGGTCACGTAGTCGTCCGCGCCCAGTTCCAGTCCCACGATGACGTCCACGTCGTCGGAGCGTGCCGTGAGCATGATGATGGGGACTGTGGAATGCTGCCTGATCCGGCGGCACACCTCGAAGCCGTCCATCCCCGGCAGCATGATGTCCAGGATCACCAGGTCGGGGGACTGTTCCAGGGCAAGGCGCAGACCCGTGGGCCCGTCGGGAGCGGAAATCACCCGGTAGCCGGCCTGCTTGAGGCTCAGCGACAGGCCCTTTACCAGCGCTTCTTCGTCTTCCACCACCAGCACGAGTTCGTTCACATGTACAGGTTAACACTTTGCCTCCCGGCCCCGCAACCTGGTGTGGCTGCGCGTTCGGCGTGTCCTGCGCTCGGCGTGTTCCATCCGCGTTTCCGGCGGTGTCCGGCCCGAATGTTGGCCAACCCGCGCCGGCTGTGGTACAATACGTGCGACGGTGGGCGGTTAGCTCAGCGGAAGAGCACGCGCCTTACAAGCGCGGGGCCACAGGTTCGATCCCTGTACCGCCCACCACTTGAAAAGCCGGATGGTTCGTGCTATCATCGTATGGCGCGGAGGCGTGGTGTAGCTGGTTTAACACACCTGCCTGTCACGCAGGAGATCGCGGGTTCGAATCCCGTCGCTTCCGCCATCTTTTGTGGCGCGGTAGCTCAGCTGGTAGAGCAACGGACTGAAAATCCGTGGGTCGCCGGTTCAACTCCGGCCTGCGCCACCACTAAAAGCCTTCAGCCTCAAGGATTTCGGCCCTCGGGCGGTGCTCCCGGGGGCCATAATTATGTCGCCGCCGCAAACTTTTTGTAAACATCCGGTTCCCCCCAGCCCCGCCCAAACCGGGAATGGGCTCTGCGCCCGGTGGTGGTGTACACCATCTGGGCCCGCACGATACCCTGGGGATCGATGAGGGAAGGATGACGTGCCGCCGTTCACACGCACGGGAACCCGGGCCTGGAGCCGCGCGACCCGTTACAGCAGAAGTATACCTACCCACTGCACGCGGTCGGATACCGGGAAAGTAAGTTCCAGGCCCGCACGGCGCGCTGTCTCCACCACGTCCACGCCCAGGGCCTCGGCCGCCGGGCGGGGTTGAAAGGGATGACGGCACATCTGGTCGCTCCTCTGGCCTACGCAGGCGGGGCAGAGCCGGCAATGGCCGCCGGCCAGCCCGCAGGCGAGGGGGAATCCCAGTTCCAGGGCCCGTGCCTCCAGGGATGCCACCACGCGGTACAGGTCGCGGGCCAACTCGTCTGCCTGGCCCATCCGCTCTTCGTCCGGGCCACTCAGCCGGCCGGCCACCAGGACCACCACCGCCCAGCGATACCGGCGCAGGGACTGTGTGAACTCGCGGGGAGACGGGACGGCGGGCGGGCAAACCAGGTTGTGGCCGTAATGCGGGCATAGGGGGATCTGACACTTGAGGCGCACGCGCGAGTCGATGGCCACAAGCCTGGCAGGTATGACGGCTGCGGCGGCGGCACCGCTGCTGCGGGCCAGGTCAGCTAACTGATGGGCGGCTGTGCGCGGGTTCAACATTCTCACCAGCGCTTTCTTCGGCACGGCGGCCTGGCCGCCCTGCCGCGCGTGTGGCCGCCAGGTCGGGGGGCGCGGCCGGGAAGGTCGGGATGCAAGCAAGGCGGCAGCGGCCTGCGGGGCAGGCGGAGGGGGTGAAGCGCGCGCGTTCGCTGCCCTTGACGGAAGGCGGTGTCGGAGATACAATGATAAGCGCGCGTCCTACGACGCGGCCTTGACAATGAGGTTTGCGAGCGGAAGTAGCTCAGCGGTAGAGCATC
>JACIYH010000077.1 GCA_014360055.1 Bacillota bacterium
GCCCAAGGGCGGGGGCTCGGCTGACCGGCGTAGTGGCAAAAGGGCGCGGTCCCGGAGCCGGAAATGAACAGCCGCAATGGTTTCTTGATGGCTATTGCTGGAAGTGTCGAAGATGCGCCTGAGCACAACACCGATCCCTCCGGGCGCAGGGCGGTGGCCACCTGCCCGAGACCCCTCCCTCCCCGGGGCACAGGTTGCCCCGCGGCGTCCAGGTGACGGAACCCGAGGGCTTCCAGCATCCCCAGCCCACCGTCCACGGTGGCGCTGCCCCCCAGGGCCACCATCACCCGGCGGCAGCCCCCTTCTATGGCGGCCACGATGAGTTCCCCGGTCCCGTAACTGGTGGTCACCATGGGGTCGCGCCGGGCGGGCGGGACCAGGGGCAGCCCCGAGGCGGCGGCGATCTCGACCACCGCTGTCTCGCCACCCCCCAGTACGGCAAAGCGGGCCCGCACCGGCTCCCCCAGGGGACCGGTTACCGTGCGCTCCACCATGCGACCACCGGTGTTCAGGCACAGCACCTCTGCCGTACCTTCACCCCCGTCGGCCACCGGGCAGCAGAGCACCTCCGCGCCCGGCAGCGCCCTCCCCAGACCCCGCGCGAGCGCCCGGGCCACTTCCGCGGCGCTCAGGCTACCTTTGAAGGAATCCGGTGCCACCACGATCCGCACGCGCGACCCCCCCGGCCGGCGCCATGCCCCGGCGAGGGCCCGGCCCCGGGTCCGGGCCGCCCGGGCCGGAACCCCTCACCCCTCCCGGGCGGATGGACCGCACCCCTCAGCCCTCCTGAGCCGGGCGGACCACCGCGGCACGGCCGGCTGCCATCTTAGCCACCAGGATACTGATTTCATACAGGCCGAGCAAGGGACCGGCCATGAGCAACTGGGAGAACACGTCCGGCCCGGGCGTCAGGGCCGCGGCCGCTATGAAGATGATCACGACGACGGGCCGGCGGTGCCGCGCCAGCCAGGAGGCGGTCACTACACCCCACCGCGCCAGGAAGTAAGCCACGATGGGCAACTCAAAGGCCAGGCCGAAGGGGATCAGGAAGGAAATCAAGAAGGACACGTAGTGCCCGATGGAGAGCATAGGTGTCACCCCGGGCCCCGCCACGGTGATCAGGAAGCGGGCGGCGAAGCGGAAGACGGTGAAATAGGCGAAGGCGGCCCCCGCAAAGAAGGCAATCAGGGAAAAGAGCGCGGTGAGGCCCACCACCCGCCTTTCCCCGGGTTGCAGCGCCGGCACTATGAACCCCCATACCTGCCACAGCACGACGGGCAGGGCCAGCACAAACCCTGCGGCCAGGGCCAGCTTGATCTGGGTCAGGAAGGCCTCGCCCAGGCCGATGAAGATGAGGGGAGCGTGGTACTGCCGCAGGGGGAAGGTCACCAGGTCGTACAACTGGTGCCGGAAGAAGCCGTAAACTAGGGCCGTGGAGATGCCCACGGCCACCGTGCACACCACCAGTACGCGGCGCAACTCTTCCAGGTGTTCCATCAAGGTCATGTGGGTCTTCCTGCGCGCCAAGGACGTCACTGCCTCCGCTCGCGCTCTTGTCGCTCCTGGCCGGTCGTGCTCCTGCCCCCCGTTTTCCCGCCGGGCCTGTGCGCGTCCTCCCCCTGCGCGGCCGCGTCCTTCTCCCACTCGCCCAGCCCCAGTTCCTCCACCAGGCCGCGCGACGCCCGGCGGAACTCGCGCACCACGCTGCCCAAGGTACGCCCGATCCTGGGCAGCTCTTTCGGCCCCAGGACGACAAGGGCGACCAGCAGGATGATCAGGAGTTCACCGCCGTTGATGTTCACAGCCTGCCTCCCGGGTAGCGAGCCTCGCGACTAGCCCGCTCCGCCGACGTGGTCTCTCCGTTCCCCGGTCCGTTCCCCGGTCCGGTTCTCGGTCTGTTCCCCGGGCTGTTCCTCGGAACCGGGCCTGTCCGGGGATTTCGTCTGCGAGGCCTGCCGGAACTCCCGTATGCTCTGCCCCAGGGCACGCCCCACTCCGGGCAGCTTGCCCGCACCAAAGATGATCAGGCAGATTAAGAGGATGATCACCAGTTCCGGCAATCCGATGTTAAACGGCATTCTCCTTCCCCCAATTCCCGTGCGATGCTGCGGGCTATGCCGGACCAGCCCTTCGTATCAACCTTTTGGCGGGAGCAGGTGGGAATCGAACCCACCACGGGCGCTCACGGCACCCGACGACGGCTTTGAAGGCCGCGAGAGACACCAGTCCCCATCTGCCCCCGCACCGCCCATTGTATCACTTGCGTTTTCGTCCTTCAAACTCGCAGCTTGCACCAAAAAGTGGACGATTCAGACCGTTGCCCCCTGGGTGGCCAGGGGGCAACGAACATCGATGACGTGCCAGCCATGGGGGAAAGGCCGGCCTCCGGCTGCAAAAGTCCGGCGGACCCGTTTTGCCCGCCCGACTTCTAACCTCTAACCGCCTCGCTGCCAGACGGGAAGGGCAGGCGTGTACAGGGACGACACCAGGACGGCCATGCCGCTCCGCTGCTGGACTTCCGTCTCCGTCACCAGGTGGACGTCCAGCAGCGACCCCATCTGCGCCACCTGCGGCGCGTCGAGGAGGGCCTTGTATTCCGCCGTCACCCGGTCAGAGATCCAGGTCCACAGCGAACGGGTGGCGGCCGTCACCTCCCGAACCACCACGATCACGGTAAGGAAAGAAGTGGGTCGGGGTTGTTCATCGGGATCACTGCCGGCTTCTACCACGTATACGTCCTGGATGGTGGGATCCTGTTGTGCCGCGAAAGCGCCAGCTTCCCTCGCCACGGCGTAACGGAAATAGCCCAGCGCTTCACCGTCTCCCTGCCGCAGGAGCTCCAGGACATAGGCGTCACCCGCCCCGCGCTTGCGGGCACAATCCGCCAGGGCGCGCAATACCAGAGCCCGTACGGAAGACACCGTCTCCTCCTGAACCGTTTCCTTTTTTCTTTCGACCTGCGTAGTCATGGTCTCCATCCCCCTCATCATTTACCGAGTACCATTCACCTGGGCCTGCTCTCCCGACACCTCAGTGGGTCCCCGATCCCCCCATCATTGCCAGTGCCCGGGCCCGGGGTAACAGGCCACGTGCGTGCATGGCCTCCATCACCCGCGTCAAAGCCAACATGTAAGCAGCGGTGCGGAGGTCAACACCCCAGGACCGCCCCGCCTCCAGCACCTCCCCCAGCGCCCTTTTCATGGTCGCTTCCAGACGGGCGTTCACCTCTTCCGCATCCCAGAACAGAGCCTGGATGTTCTGCACCCACTCGAAATAGGACACTACCACTCCCCCGGCGTTGGCCAGGATGTCGGGAACGACCAGGACGCCCTTCCCCTCCAGAATGCGGTCCGCAGCCGTCGTGGTGGGGCCGTTCGCCCCCTCGACCACAAAGCGGGCCCGCACACGGCCGGCGTTTTCCTCCCTGATCTGATGCTCGAGGGCCGCCGGTATCAACACGGTGACGTCCAGTTCCAGCAGGTCCTGGTTGCTGATGGGCTCTACCCCGACCCCCGCATACCCCGCCAGAAGGTGGCACGGGTTATCCCTCACGTACGCACTCACTTCCCGGATGTCAAGCCCTTCTGCCCGGAAGATACCTGCCGAAACATCGCTCACCGCTACCACGCGATAACCCGCCTCGGCCAACAATCGGGCGGCGATACCGCCCACCTTCCCAAAGCCCTGCACGGCTACCGTGGCCTCCCGTGGCTGTATGCCGCAAGCGCGCATCAACTCCTGTACCACGACCACCAGGCCGCGGCTGGTCGCTTCTTCCCGCCCCAGGGAACCCCACAGTCCCACCGGTTTGCCGGTCACGATACCGGGGACAGGCTCCCCCGCCACCTCTTCCGCACTGTCCATGATCCAGGCCATGGTCAGGCTCGACGTGTTCACGTCCGGGGCCGGGATGTCCTTGTGGGGCCCGATCACCGGCATGATCATACGGGTGAACTTGCGCGTCAGCTCTTCCAGCTCCCACGGCGTCATAGCGGTGGGGTCACATCGAATGCCGCCTTTACCCCCGCCGTAGGGGATGTTCACCACTGCGCACTTCCAGGTCATCAGGGCGGCCAAGGCGCGGGTCTCTTCCAGGGTAACGTCGGGATGGTAGCGGATACCACCCTTACACGGACCCCGCACGCTGGAGTGCTGTACGCGATGGCCCGGGAAAACGGTCACCCGGCCGTCCGCTCGCACCAGGGGCACGTAAACCGTAATCTCCCGCTCGGGATTCTGTAGCACTTCCAGGAGGCCTTCATCCAGACCCAGGCGGTGGGCGGCCCGGTCGACGTTAGCCCGGGCCGTATCCAGGAGATCTGCCTCTCTCTCCATCCCTTTCTCCCCCCCCCACGCCCATGGTAGGGGAGAAGGGCTTAAAAGGGCATAAAGAAGGGCTGCCCTGTCACTAAAAATGCATAAAAACCTCACTCCGGGCAGGCCAGCACGTACCCTACCCCCGGCACGGTAAGGAGATATTGCGGATGGTCGGGGTCGGGCTCGATCTTGCGGCGGAGATGGGATACGTAGACGCGCAGGTATTCCACCTCGTCCCCGTACTCGGGGCCCCACACGCGGCGCAGGAGATCGCGGTGAGACACCACTTTACCCGCTTCCGCCGCCAGCTCCGACAGGAGCTTGAATTCCGTGGGGGTGAGTCGGACTTCTCGCCCCTGCACGCTAACCCGGTGTCGGCTCCGGTCGATACAGAGTCCTCCCACCTGCAGGGTCGGGTATCCTCCGTTCCGCCCGTTGGTTTGCCCGCGCCTCAACACCGCTTTGATCCGGGCCAGCAGTTCCTTCACGCTGAAGGGCTTGGTGAGATAGTCGTCGGCTCCCGCCTCGAATCCCGTCAGCTTGTCCTGCTCCCGCGCCCTGGCGGTGAGCATGATGATGGGCACCTGGGAAAACTCCCTGATGCGTCGGCACGTTTCGAACCCGTCCATCTCGGGCATGAGCACATCCAGGAGGACCAGGTGGGGTTGCTCCCGGGCCGCCACCTCCACGGCCTTTGCCCCGTCCGTGGCCACCAGCACCTCGTATCCCGAAGCTTCAAGGTTCACCCGCAGGAGTCTGAGCAGGGGGACCTCGTCGTCCACCACCAGAATCTTCAACTTTAAACCTCCTCTGCAGCCGTGGCTGGTGGGGTGAGGGGAAGGGTGAAGAAGAAGGTCGTCCCCTTTCCCACCTGGCTCTCCGCCCAAATCCTTCCTCCGTGCTTTTCTACGATGTCCCTGGCGATGGGCAGGCCCAGCCCCGTCCCGACCACCGACTTTCTCCCTTCGTTCTTTATGCGGTAAAACCGCTCGAAGAGGCGGTTGAGTTGCTCCGGCTTTATCCCCACGCCCTGATCGGCCACGCTGACGATAACCTCGTTCTCCCCCACCTCGCCGCGGGTGACCACCAACCCGCCATCGGAATACTTCACGGCATTGTCGAGCAGGTTCCTCATCACCTGCTCTATGCGAAGCCGGTCGGCCACCACCACGGGGAAATCGGCCGGGAAACAGACCAGCAGGCGATGGTCCCGGGTATGCCGCGAAATCTCGTCGACCACCTTCTGCACCAGCTTGGGCAGCAGGATAGGCTCCTTGTTCAACTCCAGGCCACCCGCCTCTAGTGCGGAGGCGTCCAGTATCTCCGTGATCACCTGGGTGAGAGTGTCTGTCTCCCGGTCGATGATCTCCAGGAATTCGCGTTGCGTTTTCTCATCCCACTTGACGTCTTCTCGCAGCAGGGCCGTCACGTACCCCTTAATGGACGCCAGCGGTGTGCGCATCTCGTGCGAAAGTACAGCAATGAGTTCGGAACGCATAGTATCCCTTTCCCGCGCCAACCTGGTTGCTTCCTCCCGTCGTAGGGCGCCCGCCCTGTCCTTGCACAACGACATTACCCCCGCCGCTGTCCGAGCAAAGGCAGCACTACCCCCGGCCAACTTGCCGAAAAGGCTCGCCGCCAGCACCTTAAAGGCGCAGACCCCGCTGCGACCGAGCGGCGTAGGCAAGGCGGAACCCCCGGCGTGCTAGGTTCGACCCGACCCGCGCTAATCCTGCCGGAGGGCAAAGCCTCCCACCGAACCGGGCTGCAGCAACTCCGCTAATCTACCGGGCCTCCTGTTGCTGGGCGCTCGCCACCGGCTGCTCGCGCGCCTCCAGGTGCTCGCGGATCCAGCGAAGATCGCGTTCCAGCGCCCGCTGGCGGCCCGACACATACAGGAAGTATACGAAGAGCAACGTCCAGATGGCCGTGTACCCCAGGAACAGATAGGTCATCACCGCACCCGCTCCCCTTCCCTCAGGGCACGCTTGCATTCGGCCAGTTCCTCTTCAAGAGCGGCCAGGTGCATCCTTTCTCCCACCAGCAACACGTAGAGCAGGGTGAAGGCAACCACCGCCACCACCATGGCCAGCACCATGGGCGGCTCGAGTTCCAGCCCGGCGGCCGAGACCACCACGGGGTGGACGGAGCGCCACCACCGCACCGACATGAAGACGATGGGCACGTCGGCGAAGGCGATGATGCCGAAGACGGCGGCGTAGCGCGCCCGGCGGGCCGGGTCCTCCACCAGGTTGCGCACCAGCAGGGTGGCGGCGTACATCAGCCACAGGACGAAGGCGCTGGTCAGGCGGGGTTCCCACTCCCACCAGGTGCCCCAGGCGAAACGGGCCCAGATGGACCCGGTGAGGACGGCCATGGTGATGAACAGGAGCCCAACCTCGGCGGAGGCCAGTCCCAGCCGGTCCCAGCGGGGGGCACCCCCGCGCAGGTAGGCCACTCCGGCGACGCACACCACCGTGAAGGCGAGCAGCCCCGTCCAGGCCGAGGCCACGTGAAAGTAGAAGATGCGCTGGGTATCGCCCAGGTTGGCATCCGGCGGCGCATACAGGAAAGCCAGGAACAGGGCGAGCAACACGGCCACGAACGCCGTCCAGGGCAGCCAGTTGCGCGGGCTCAACGCCTCCACCCCCTTACGGTTCCACCAGGTAGTCGAACAGCACCAGGGGCAGGGCCACGAAAAGGGCGTCATACGCCAGGAGCAGCCCCAGCCACCGTTTCCACCCCAGGGGATCGCTTACGCCCAGCAGGGAGGCCGTAGCCTCCACCGCCCCGATCACGGCCGGGATGAGCACCGGGAACACCAGCACCGGCAGCAGCATCTCCGCCGCCCGCGTATGGGCCGCCAGGGCCGCCAGCAGGGTGCCGATGCTGGCGAAGCCCACCGTGCCCAGGATCATGGTAGCACAAAAGGGCGCAAGCGGCGCCGTGAAGGGAACACCGAGCAGGCCGAAAAAGAGGGGCAGGGAGACCAGTTCCACCACGCCCAGGAACACCAGGTTGGCCAGGGCCTTCCCCACGAAGATGAAGGACCGGTCGGCCGGCACCAGCAGAAGCCCCGGCAGTGTCTCCTGGGCGCGCTCGGAGGAGAAGGACCGCCCCAGGCCGAGGAGGCCCACGAAATAGAAGGAAATCCAGAGCAGTCCGGGAAAGACGGGCGCCAGGTCGGCCCCGGTGGCGCGCAGGCCGAACCCGAAGACGGTCACCACCACCAGGGCGAATATGACCATGGGGGTGAGGGTTTCGCGGGTGCGCGCCTCTGCCCGCAACTCCTTCCAGACCAGCACCCTCACCTGCTGCCACCACCCCGGGCCATCGCGGCCGGGATGCCCGCTTCCGGCGACCTGCCCCCGCGGCCTCACCGCGATCGGCCCCCCGACAGGGCCCCGCCCGGGCTCACGGCAACCGCCCCCGGTGAGGCGCTATCCCGCGGGTGGCAGACCTCCTCGAGGCGGGCGGCGTCCGTCCCGGCGCTGGGGCCCAGCCACGCCACCCGCCCGCGCCGCAGGACCAGCACGCGGTCGCTCGCGGCCAGGGACCTGCCGGGATCGTGGCTGGTCATCACCACGGTGCGCCCGCGACCCCGCCACTGCCGGATGAAACCGTCGAGCAGGGCAGCGGCTTGGGGATCGAGGCCGGTGTAGGGTTCGTCGAGCAGGAGCAGCACGGGATCGTGGAGCAGCACCCGCGCCAGGGCCAGCCTCTGTTGCATCCCCCGGGAATAGTGGCGCACGGGCTCGTGGGCAAAAAGGGGCAGGCCAACTGCCTCCAGCATTTCCCGGACCCTCGCTTCCGGCCGCGGGACACCGAAGGCGCGGGCCCAGAACCAGAGGTTCTCCCAGCCCGTAAGTTGCGGATAGAGGAAGGTGTGGTGCCCCAGAAAACCGATGGAGCGCCGCAGGCCGGGACCGCCCCCGCGTACATCGTGCCCACAGACGAGGACCTGACCCCGCGTAGGAGGAAGGAGGGTGCCCAGGACCCGCAGAAGGGTGGTCTTGCCTGCCCCGTTGGGGCCCATGATCGCCAGCACCTCACCGGCGTCCACCTGGAAGCTCACACCCCGCAGGACCTCGGTGCGACCCAGGCGCTGCACCAGTTCCCGTACCACCACCACGGCGGAAACGCTGCCCGCGCCGCCCGGCGCTGCCACCGCATCGGCGGGATCGGCGCCCCCACCGCCCCCGGGGATGAGTTGGCCCCGCGGCTCAGCCACCGCCGCCACCCTTCCCGCCACCCGCCCGCGCGGCCGCCCGCCCGTCCCCCCGTGCGTCGCCCCGCGCGTCCGCGCGCGCGTCCGCCCGCAAGTCCCCAGCGCGACCCCGTGCCGCCGCCCCCCCGCGGGGTCTGCCGCCCGGTGCGACGCGGCGCGGCCAGGCGATCACCAGGGTCCCCCCTACCAGCAGGTATCCGCCCACCCAGATCCAGGCCACCAGCGGCTCCCGGATCACCCGGAAGGAGGCCGCACCGTCGTGCTGCCACACCTCGAGGATGGTGTACAGGTCCTCGTACAGCCCGCCCCGCACCGCCACTTCAGAAAAAGCGGACTCATAGTTGGGATAGTACTGTTTCTCGGGGCGGAGCACCAGCACGCGCCCGGCCCGGGCCGCCTCCAGGTGGGCGTAAACGCTCACGCGGTGGGGCAGGTGGGTCGCCTCCAGGCCACGGTAGGTGAAGTTATAGCCCACCGCTTCGGTGGACTGCCCCGGCTGCAGGGTGAACGCGGCTTCCTGTCGGAAGGCGGAGCCGGTGAACCCCACCACCATGCAGGCGATGGCCAGGTGGACGAGCAGCGCCCCGTAACGGCGCGGATTGCGGTCCACCAGCCCGGCCAGGGCACCCAGCCACCCTTCCCCGGTGGACGAGCGCCGCGCCCCGAGGTCCCGCCAGACCCCGGCCAGCCCGGCGAACGCCACCAGCAGGGCGGCCGAGAATCCCGCCCATGGCCAGATGGCCCACGGCCCGATGGCCGCACCCGCGCCGGACCCGGCCGACACACCCGCGCCCTCGCGGGCGCGGAGCAGCACCGCGGTGAGGCCACCTGCCCCCAGCACCGCCAGCGCCAACGGTACCGCCAGGGCGCGGGCCACCCTCCCGGCACGACTGCGGCTCCATCCCAGCACCTGGCATATGCCCAGCAGCATCACCACCAGGGCCCCGAACGGCACCCCGGCCCGCAGGTAGAAGGACGGTCCCACCGACACCTGCCTGCCCCCGCCCAGTCCTGCGAACAGGGGGAACACGGTGCCCCAGAACACCACCAGGGCAAAGGCGGCCAGGAGGAACTCGGCGACGATGACGGCGGCCTCCCGGGAAAGCAGGGACTCCAGGGGACGGGTCTCCTCCACCAGCGACCACCCGCGTACCACCAGGTAGCCTGAGCCCAGCAGCACGAGCACCATGAAGCCCAGGAAGTACCCTCCCAGACCGCTGGGCGCGAAGGCGTGTACCGAGGAAAGCACGCCGCTGCGGGTGAGGAAAGTCCCC
Organism: Bacillota bacterium; assembly: GCA_014360055.1. Lineage (GTDB taxonomy): Bacteria > Bacillota > Sulfobacillia > JACIYH01 > JACIYH01 > JACIYH01. The sequence goes on from JACIYH010000077.1 coordinate 9,820, forward strand.
AGAATGGTGAGGAAAAAGGTGATCACGATGAGGACGACGTTCCACCCCGCCATGGTACCCCGCTTCTCCTGCACGAGGGCCGAGTGCAGGAAGGCGGTGGCGGTGAGCCAGGGCAGGAGCGAGGCGTTCTCCACCGGGTCCCAGGCCCAGTAACCACCCCAGCCCAGTTCCACGTACGCCCACTGCATACCCAGGATGATCCCCACGGACAGGAACAGCCAGGACCACAGCGTGAAGGAGCGGGAAAGGTACAGCCACCCCGGCCCGGCCCCCGTTCTGCCGTCTGCGCTTGCTACCGCGCCCCGCGCGGCACCGTGCCGGGCGCGGCCAGGCGGGGCCCCGGTGCTGCGACCGGCGTGGAGGGCAGCCAGGGCAAAGGCGAAGGGCACCGTGAAGCCCACATAACCCAGGTACAGGGTGACCGGGTGGAGCAGCATTCCCACGTTCTGCAGCATGGGGTTGAGCCCCATGCCGTCGGGAGGCACGGGAGAGAGGACCCGGAAGGGACTGCTCACAAAGGCCACCAGGAACAGGAAGAAGGCCTCCACGCCCAGCATGATGGCCAGGGCGCGGGCGGCAAGGACGGGCGACCGCGCCCAGGTGACCCGGGCCACGTAGGCGCCATACCAGGAAAGCACCAGGGCCCAGAGGAGCAGGGAACCTTCCTGCCCGGCCCAAAAGGCAGATACCTTGTAAACCAGGGGCAGGCTCCGGCTGGTGTGGTTCGCCACGTAGGCAAGCCGGAAATCGGAAACGGCCAGGAAATAGATGAGCAGGACAGAGGCCAGGGTGCACAGCACCGCCCCCGCCACCGCCGCTCCCCTTCCCTGTTCGAGCCAGCGTTTACTGTCCCGGGCGATACCCAGGACCAGTACGCCCCCACCGTACACACAGGCCAGGAGGCCGGCCAGCACCAGGACCTCAGACAACTGTATCATCAGGCCGGCTTACCTGCCCTTCCCTCAGCGTGATGCGCCGGGCCCGCGTGATGGGCCGGCCCGGGGCGACGGGCCACCCCCAGGAGGCGGGTCGCCACCAGCGCCATACCTACGGCCAGCGCCACGGCCACCGCCCCCAGGTAGAGGACGTTACGTCCGGCCGGCGGGGCCGTTGCGGGCGCCTGTTCGTACTTGCTCGGGCACTTCATGATGAGACGGCTCGCTACCAGGCCCCCCTGACCGTCACCGGCACCCTCCACCACCACCTGCTGGCCGGGCCCGAAGTTGTCCGGGGGTGCCCCCCGGTAGAGGACAGGCACCGCCGCCGTGCCATCGGTGACCTGAAAGCGCAAGACCCGGGCGCCAGGGTCCCAGGCCACGTCCGGACCCACGTTTCCGGCCACCCGGAAAGTCCGCCCGGAGAGGACTTTCTCCCGTGCCTCAGCAGGGGTAAGGTAGTACAGTGCCGCTCCCTGCCAGCCGGTATAGGCCAGGTATCCGACCGCCACTATCACCAGTAAGCTCGCCCACAACAGCCGCCTCCGCATATCCACCGCCTGCCTCCGCCAGTTCTCGGCCGAATTCTCGCTCCGCTACCGCAGGAGGAGGGGGACGAGACTCACGAACACCCACGCCACCAGTCCACCGTACACAACCAGTTCCACCAGGATGAGCACCCGGTTGTGCGCCCACCGGCTGTGGGGGACCCGGTCCAGATCGCTCGCCGCGCAGCCGGCCGTGGCGTGGTACAGCAGGGCGTGGTCCTCCATGAGCTGGGACAATTTCAGTTTACCATTGTACCACACGGGACTGGAAGGGAAGACGCTGGGCGAAAAGTGCACGGCGAAGGAGTGGCCGATGAGCACGGCCAGGAACGCCAGCAGGGCCTCGTTGCTGTGGGCCACCCGCAGAGCACCTATCACCCAGCGGGGCACGTACGAAGCCGCCCACTCGGGAAAGGCGAGCGTGAGCCCGGATACACCCATCACCGTGGTGCCCCACACCACGGCCCAGTACTCGAATTTCTCCCACCAGGTGAACTTGCCGAAGCGGGGCGGATCCCGCCGCAACCCGACCAGGTAGGTCAGGTGGTGGGCGAAATCACTGAAATCGCGCAGGCGCGGCACCACGGCGAAATCCAGCCGCCCGCGCACGAGGCCCCACAGGCAGAGACCCAGGTGGTACACCACCACCAGGGCCAGCAGGCCCGCGGCCACCAGGTGCACGGCCAGCATGGTCTCGAAGCTGCCGAACAGCCCCACTACGGTGCGGGCCCAGCCGGCGTGGGCGAACTTTATGGGGAACCCCGTCAGCATGAGGACGGCGAGGCTCACCGCCAGCATGCCGTGCTGCAGGCGGGCGTGGATGTCGAACCTGAAAGTGGGATCACGGGACGCCATCATCGGTCACCTGCCCCGGCGCCCCCGTTCCCCCGGGGGCGCGTGTCGTGAGTAAGGCGGCGGCTTCCGCCCGACCGCAGGCGGTGGGTGAGATCCAGGATGGCCAGGGATCCGTCCTTGGCCGTGTTCACC
>JACIYH010000078.1 GCA_014360055.1 Bacillota bacterium
CGACACCCCCCCCCATGCCGCCATAGCCGACTTGCGCTCGGAAATGGAAAAGGGCGACAACACCCTGCATGCCGCCATAGCCGACTTGCGCTCGGAAATGGAAAAGGGCGACAACACCCTGCATGCCGCCATAGCCGACTTGCGCTCGGAAATGGAAAAGGGCGAAAACGCCCTGCGGGCTGCCATAGATGACCTGCACTCGCAAATGGAAAGGGGCGAAAACGCCCTGCGGACCGCCATGCAGGAGGGCGACAACGCACTTCGCCTGGAAATGCGGGAGGGATTCGCCAGCCTGAGGACGGAAACGCACGCACTGGTCAGCCGAAGTCACATCTCATTGATCAAGTGGATGTTCGCCTTCTGGGCGGGACAGGTGGCCGTCGTCCTGGGCATCCTCAAACTCGTAGGCGCCCTATAATGCCACGCCCTGTACCGGGGGCGAGGGGCATACCCATCCCCCCAGGCAGACGGTGAGGTCGTCCTCCTGTATCCTCACCCTGCAACCGGGGGGCGGCACGCCGGGTCACCACCCCCAGGGGACCCGCCCTAAAAGTGCTTCCAGCCGCGGGCTCCCAATGGTACCCGGCGGCCGTCGGGCAGCACAAGGGTGCGACCGGCCGAGGCGGGCAGTATTTCCCCCACCACCGACACGGGCGTACCCGTGGACTGCAGCACGGCGCTGCGGACCGCGTCCACGGCGTCAGGGGGCACCGTGAAGAGGAGTTCGTAGTCTTCGCCTCCGGCGAGGCCCCACTCCAGAGGATCCTTCCCCGCCGCCCGCGCCACGCGGCGGGTGGCATCATCGATGGGGAGGGCGTCGGCGCGCAGCCGGGCCCCCACGCCGCTGGCATCACAGATGTGCCCCAGGTCGGCGGCGAGCCCGTCGCTCACGTCAATCATGGCGGTGGCGGCGCCGACGCCCGCAATGGCCGCAGCCTCGCCTAGGCGGGGCGTGGGCGTCTGGTGAGCCGCCAGCACGCTCTCCCTATCGGCTCTGTCCACCTGCAGGGAGGGATCGAGTAGAAGGGCGAGGCCGGCGGCCGAGGCACCTACGCGTCCGGTGACGAGGATCAGATCGCCGGAGCGCGCTCCATCACGGCGCAGGAGGCGCCGGGGCTCCACCTCACCCAGGAGAGTGAGGTCAACCATCAGGCAGGAGGAGCGGCTGACGTTCCCGCCCACCACGTCCGCCCCGTAACGGGTTGCCTCCTCGGATATGCCGTCGTAGAGGGCCTCCACGAAGGAAACGGGGGTATCGGCCGGCAGGGCAAGCGATACCAGGAAGTGGGTGGGTCGTCCACCCACGGCGGCAATATCACTCAGGTTGATGGCGGCCACCTTGCGGCCCAGCCGGTAGGGGTCACAGGCGTGGAGAAGGAAATGGACTCCCGCCACCTGCACGTCACAGGTGGCGAGCAGGTACCGGTCCGGGGTGATGGCCAGGACGGCCACGTCATCCCCGATCCCGACCACCACATCGGCACGGGCAGGGCCCAGGCGGGCCGCCAGACGCTCTATGAGGGGGAATTCCCCCACTTCTGCCACCGTCAGGTCAGATGCCACGCTCCCACCCCCTGCCCCATTGTCGGGTGCCACTTTAGCCCCCCTTGCCTGCACATCCCGGTCAGGCGAGTACTACCTTGGCCGCCCCATCCCGGTCAGGCGAGTACCACCACGCGTGCACCGTCCTCGAGTTGCTCCGGTGTCATGTGATACAGGGCGTCGAAGAGGGCTTGCTTGAAGGAGGCCGGCCCCCGCGCCTCGCGGGCGGCCAGTTCCGCGGCCAGGCCGAAACAGGCCTGGCCGCCCGCCGCAGCCACCAGGGGATCCGGCTCCACGGCGGCGAAGGCCGCCACCAGGGTGGTGGACATGCACCCGGTGCCCACCACCGCGGTCAGCCACGGGTGGCCGTTGTCCACCCCCAGGGCGCGCTCGCCGTCCGCGACGACATCGCGCTTCCCGGTGATGGCCACCACCGCTCCCCACCTGCGGGCGGAGTTCTGCGCCACGCCCACCGGGTCCTCCACGCCCCGGATGCTCTCCACGCCCCTCACTACGCCACCCGCGCCCGAGAGGCTGCCGATCTCGCCGGCGTTGCCCCGCACAATGGTGGCCCTCAACTCTCGCAGGAGGCGCAGGTTGGTCTCCGTCCGGTACGGCGTGGCACCTGCTCCCACGGGGTCCAGCACCACGGGGATGCCCCGCTCGTTGGCGCGCCTCCCCGCCAGGATCATGGCCTCCACCCAGTCGGGCTCCAGGGTCCCGGCGTTCAGGACGAGGGCGCCGGCCAGGTTCACCATGTCGGCCACTTCCTCCCGGGCGTGCGCCATCACGGGAAGCGCTCCCACCAGGAGCGTCACGTTGGCGGTTTCGCTCATCACTACCAGGTTGGTGATATGGTGCACGAGGGGCTTCTGCTCCCGGATGCGCCGGAGTGCCCCGCCAACCCGCCTGCCCAACTCCCGCTCGTTCATCGTGCCCGTTCCCCCTCCGATTTCATTTCGCCAGCGCCACGGACCTTCACCGCCCGCGGGCCCGGCGCTGCCGCGCCCCCTTCGCCCACGGCCCCGCCCGGTGCCGCGGCTGTGGGCGGCCGGGCGGGTATCCCCGCCGCGCCGCGGGAGCCGTCGGCGATGGCGCGCAGTTGCCTTGCCGCCGCGGCAACATCCGGGGCAGTCATGAGGGCCGAAACCACCGCTATCCCCGCCACTCCGCAGGCCATGACCTCGGCGGCGTTGCCCGCGTTGATACCACCGATGGCCACCACGGGGATGTTCACCGCCCGTACCAGGCGGCGCAGGCCCTCCAGCCCCAGGGGCGGCCCGGTGTCGGTCTTGGTGGGTGTTGCGAACACAGCGTTGCAGCCCACGTAGTCGGCTCCGTCCGCCCGGGCCCGGCGGGCCTCGTCCTCACTGGCTGCCGTCACCCCCAGGATGCGGTCCGGCCCGATGAGGCGTCGCGCCAGGGCGGCGGGCATGTCGTCCTGGCCCACGTGGACACCGTCGGCGTCCGCCGCCAGGGCCACGTCGACGCGGTCGTTGACGATGAAGGTCACCCCCGCCTCGCGGGTGATTTCCCGCAAGGTGCGGGCCAGGGCCACGAACTCTCGCGTGGAGAGGTCCTTCTCCCGCAACTGCACCGTGCTGACCCCGCCCGCGATGGCCGCCCGCACGATCTCCTCCAGCGCCCGCCCGCCGCCCAGGCGCCGGTCGGTGACCAGGTAGAGGGTCGGGTCGAACCGTTTGTTACCCGCCATCACGGGATCCCTCCGGTCTTTCCAGCACCCTGCTGAGCACGAGGTGGGCCAGGGCGGCCACCACAAAGGAGGGCAACGACGCGCCCACGTCGGGCAGTCGCGCCACCATGAGACGGTAGGCCGCAAACCCCAGACCCCAGGCGAGCAGGGCCGCCACGTTGACGCCGTGCCGGTACCAGTATGCACCGTGAGCGCGGTACAGTTCGGCCAGATCGTATGGACGCCGGAGCAGGAAGTAGTCCGCCGCCAGCACGCCGAAGAGTGGTACGAAGAAGGAACCGATCAGGAACAGGAATCCCTCGTAGGCGGCCGCGGGCACGCCGGTGGAGATCCACCACGCCACCAGGAAGCACACGCCGCCCGTAGCAACGGCAAGCACCCACTGCGGCACCCGACTGAGGATGTTCTGCGCGGACACCGCCGTGGAGTAAATGTTGGCGAAGGCGTTGTCGGTCTCGTCCACCAGGATGAGGATCAGGGCCAGCCAGCCGCCCGCCAGGCCCAGGATGGCGGGGATGAGGTCCCCGGTCCCCAGGGCCAGCACGAACAGGGCCCCCAGGGCGTAGAACCACACGTTGGCCACAAAGTAACCCGTGTAGGTCCCCCAGAACGCCCGGCGGTCGTCACGGGCAAAGCGGTTGTAGTCGGCCACCAGCGGCATCCAGGACACCGGCATGGCCACCACCAGATCCACCGCCGCCCAGAAGCTGAGGCCTCCTGCGCCGGGCTGCGCGAAAACGGTGCGCAGGTCATGGTGGGTGAAGAGGTACACGGTGAGATAGATGGTGCTGAGGTAGACCAGCCACACCGCGAACTTCTCGATCCACTGCCGCACTACGGCCAGCGGACCGCTCACCGCCAGGGCTGTGCACACGGCGGTGAAGAACAGCGCCCACCCCAGGAAGCTGGACGCCCCCGTGAACTGCCCGACAATGCCGTGGGCAGCCCGGGCCATGATGAAGATTTCGAAGGCCCCCCAGCCCACCAGTTGCAGCACGTTCAGAAAGGTGGGCAGGTACGATCCCCGCACGCCCAGGGAGGGCCGGAACAGCACCATGGTGGGCACGCCCGTGCGGCTCCCCACCAATCCTACCAGGCCGAGGAGGGCATTGCCGATCAGGGTCCCCACCACTATGGCGATCAGCGCCGGCCCCATGCCCAGGGACGGCACCAGGAGGGTGCCGGCCAGCAACACCAGCAGCCCCACGCCCAGGCTGGACCACAGGGCGAAGTAGTCCAGAAACCCCAGCAACCGGTGCTCCACAGGGACGGGCTCGATACCCCATTGGGGCGGGGCCTGGATGCGCGGCCGCGCGCTCCGCTCAGCTACTTCCTGAGTCCCCACCAATCCCTCACCTCCCATTTGCCGACGTCACGCGGGCAGATGGCCCCCGGCCAGGACCCGCTCCTGACAGAAAGGGCCACCCGACCGGGGTGGCCCTTGCGCACGCCGCAGGTCCTGTTCCCTACGCTGGCATTACCCAGGTCAGGTTCTACGGGTCGAGGGCCTTCCAGCCCTCCTCTCAGCCCGGTCCTCCGAGCTCCCCGCAAGACGCCGTATTCACTTGCCTACATTGTATTTCATGCCCGGCTCCTGTCAATAGCAAAAGTGGTTGACGCCGGGCAGGATGTGGTGATAGCATGACGCGGGGACGGTGAACCCTAATGGATGCAGACCGACCAGCATTAGCGAACCGCATCGAGGCCGTGCCCGCGGGAGGCAGGACCGGGCACTGATCCGCCCGGCCGGTGAGGTCGTGAGGACGCCCTCCCGCAGGAGGGCGTTTTCTGTTGCGGCCTCGCGATCCGGCCGGTCGGAGGAGGTGGGCCCAGTGCTACGCGCATACCGTCAGATCCAGCAAGTGGTGCACCCCGTAGAAGACTTCACCCAGCCCGGAACCTGGATACACCTGGTCGCCCCCACCGACGAAGAGGTCGCTGCAGTAGCAGCGGCCACCGGGCTCCCTACCGACTTCCTGCGGGCAGCCCTGGACGAGGACGAACGGCCCCGCCAGGAGGCAGAAGGGGAGCAGGCACTGGTGATTATCCGTATCCCGGTGGCCCGATCCCCCCTCCAGTACACCACTATCCCTCTGGGGATCGCGGTAAGTCAGGACTTTCTGGTAACGGTGTGCCTGGAAGAGACGCCGGTGATAGACGGCCTGGTAGCACAGGGGAAGGTGCACCCGGCCAAGAAGACCAGGCTTCTGCTGCAACTGATGTACCGGGCGGCCAGGCTCTACCTGGACTATCTCGAGCGCCTGGATCGCAAGGCCACCGAACTGGAAACCGCCCTCCGCCGCTCCATGCGCAACGAGGAGATGTTCCACCTGATGGAGATACAAAAAAGCCTGGTCTTCCTCACCACCGCCCTGCGCGCCAACCAAATTGTGATGGAGAAGCTGCTCCGCTCCCGGCTGCGCCCCGTCCGCGAGGGGGAGAACGGGGGATTGCCCCTGCGGCTCTACCCGGACGACGAGGATCTCCTGGAGGACGCCATTACCGAGAACCAGCAGGCGCTGTCCGCCGCGGAGGTGCACTCGAGCATCCTGAGCGGCACCATGGACGCCTTCGCTTCGATCATTTCCAACAACCTCAACATCGTGATGAAGTTCCTCACCGCGGTTACCATCATCCTCGCCATCCCCACCGTGATCGGTACGTTTTACGGGATGAACGTACCCCTGCCGTTGCAGCACAGCCCCTTCGGTTTCGGGGTGATCGCGGGCGCATCTGTGCTGGCCGGTGGGGTGGCCGGGTTCCTGCTGTGGCGCCGGGGGATGCTCTGAGACCCCGGCAGCATCCCTCGCGGGGAGGAACCCGTCCGGCAGGCGGTGAATACGCCCAGGCGGTGGTTCGATGTACTTCACGACACACGGCCTGGTGGGGGCAGCGGTGGGAGCCGCCACGGGGTCGCCGGCCGCCGCAGTGGCAGCGGGGCTGCTCTCCCACATTGTCCTGGACGTAATACCACACCATGACGCCTCGGGCCCCCGGGGGGCCCTGGTCGACATCGCCGTGGGTGTGGCGGTGCTGGTACTGCTCCGCCGCCACCTGGGACCACTGGCCTGGTGGGGGGCCGTCGCAGCTACCCTGCCCGACCTGGAAGTGGCGCTACGCTACTACGGCATCCTGCAGCCGACGCCTTGGGGATTCCCCAGCCACAACTGGGCCTTCCTCCACCACCGCTGGCCCCTGCCGGGAGGATTCCTGGTCCAGATACCGTTCCTCCTCCTGGCCCTGCTCTCCCTGGTGACGCGGTAGGCCGGTGCGGAGCACACCTCCGCCACCGAGCAGGGGGCACGGGGCCGAGTACCCGGGTCGGCCACAACGCTGTCTCCGTTGCAGGGGGGTTGTCAGCGTGTTCGAGGTAAGGCAGGCGGCAGCGGCTCGAGGACGTCGGGCCTGCCATGTGCCAGCCAGTACCGGGCGTGGAGTTCCGCGCACTCCCGCTCCAGCACGGGGTCCGGGCAGGCCACCACCTGCATACCGTCGCGGTGCCTGCGCATGTAGGGATTGGCGTGGAGAAGGTCGGCGGCGCCCGCACGGCGGTCCGGTGCCGCCCAGACCAGCCCTTGCAGGTGTAGCATGACCACCATGCCCAGGCACATGGGGCAGGGTTCCAGCGTGCTGTAGAGCGTCCAGTCCGAGCGCGCTTCCGGGCCCAGGCGGGAGATGGCGCGGCGCAGGGCCACCACTTCCGCGTGGGCGGTGGGATCGCGCCGGCGCACCATCTGGTTGTGCCCACGGGCGACGATCCTCCCCGAACTGTCCACGATGACGGCGCCCACGGGAATCTCGCCCTGGGCCCAGGCCTTGCGGGCCTCACGTAGCGCCGCGGCCAGGAACCTCGGGTGATCCACCAACTCTTCGCCCCCAAGAGGGACGTTCGCCTCGGTGACCTTCCCTCCCTGCTCGCCACCGGTTCCCCATCGGGGACGGCACGGGCGCCGGTGGCGCGCAACCCTGAGGCCGGCGCGGACGGCATCACTCAGGGGGCCTGGGTGCCACGAGCGACCCGGCGAGGGAGCGCGCGTGCGGGGCCTACCAGACGGTGTAACCGCCGTCGACGTACAGGTTCTGCCCGGTGACGAAGGTGGAGGCATCGCTGGCGAAGAATATCACCGCCCCCACGATTTCTTCGGGGACCCCAAACCTCTTCAGGGCGTGGCGGTCGCGGATGAGCCGGTACAACTCGGGGACCTCCTCTATGCTCCTGGTCATCTCCGTCTTGATGAAGCCGGGGCCGATGGTGTTGACCAGGATTCCGTATTTGGCCCATTCGCAGGCCAGGGCGCGGGTGAGGATCATCACCCCGCCCTTGGAGGCGTGATACACGCTGGCCCCGATCTCGCTCCCCACCGTGCCGAAGATGCTGCCGATGTTGATGATGCGGCCTCCGGTCTTGCGCTCGATCATTATCCTGGCCGCCGCCTGGCTCATGAAGAACAGTCCCCTGAGGTTGACCCCGATCACGCGGTCCCATTCCTCCTCGCTGACGGCTTCAGCAGGGTCAACCGTGGCGGTACCGGCGTTGTTCACCAGGATGTCCAGCCGACCGAAGGTGGCGACGGCCTGTGCCACCGCGTTCCGGCACTGGTCCGGTTTGGACACGTCACAGGGGACGTAGACAGCCCGTCCTCCTGACTCCCTGATCTGCCGGGCGGTGTCTTCGTTGCCGGGGCTGATGCCGGCCACCGTGACCGCCGCCCCGAAGGTGGCCAGCCCGTGGCAGATAGCCTTCCCTATCCCCCGGGAGCCGCCGGTGACGATGGCCACCTTCCCGGAGAGATCGAACATGTCCCTGGAAACCCGCACGCAGGCGTCCCCTCCCCGTCCCGGGCGAGCACCGGTAAAACCACGCGCGTGGCCGCCTCCGGCGCAGCCCCCGGGCGTGACGGTGAGATCTGTCCGTAGTCTCCCCCCCTGACGCCCGCGTCTAAACCGGCCGCGGCGCCCCCGGGCCGCGACTCCAGGCGGAGGAGAGGCGGCCGGTGTGGCCGGAGCCGGGGTCAGGAGAGCCAGCCGGGGACGGGGAGGCCCAGGCGGTGCAGGGCGGCGGCACGGGGACGGCCGGCGTCGGCATCCCAGCCCCGCAGTTCATAGTACGTCCGCCGGGCTTGCGCAAAGGCAGCCTCATCGATGCCGGGGTGGCCTCCGGAGGCGTCCTCGGTGAAGCGGGGGGGCAGGCGGTCCGCGCCCGCATCCAGGCCCTCGCGGCAGTTGAACAGGCGGGCCTGGACGTTGGCCCTCTCACCCGCCTGCATCAGCTCGTACAGGCTGGTTTCCCACCCCGTGGCGTAGCGCACCGAGTCCACTACCATGCCCACGGGGAGCAGGCTGCGGGGTGCCACGCAGAAGAAGCAGATTCCCAGGGACTTCAGGGTGTCCCACCAGATTTCCAGGGTGGCAAAATGCCGCACCTTGGCCGGGCCCAGGTCGCGGGCATCCACGGGATCGAGCAGGCCGAAGGGCGCAATCCGCTCGAGGGGATAGGCGCCCCGCTTGAGGAACATGGTGTCGTGGGCCGCCACCATGTGGTCGGCCCCGTGGGCGGCCAGGGCATACCCCAGCCCCACGCTCACCTTCCCCCGGGGGTCGTGCATGGCCGCCTCCAGGCCCTTCACCTCCACGGCCAGGGACGGGGCCGGGCCCCCGATCTTCTCCGCCAAACGCCTGGCCCCCTCGGCCAGGTCCGCTCCGAAGCCCTCCCGGCGCGCGATGAGCGGCACCAGTTCCCGGGCCGGCACCCGCCCGAAGCGCAACTCCATCCCGCCCGTGTCCCGAGCGGTAATCAGCCCCCGCTCAAAGCACTCGGCGGCCAGGGCCAGGGTGACACCCGTGGAGATGGTATCCAGGCCGAGGTCGTTGCACAGGCGGTTAACCTCCAGGATGGAGCCGAGGTCGTCGCTGCCCAGGTTGGACCCGAATGCGGCGATGGTCTCGTACTCGGGCCCTCCCGCCTCCACTCCCTCCAGGCGCACCGTGCGCTTGCAACGGACCGGGCAGGCATAGCACCCCCACCTGTCCACCACAAACCGCTTTTCGTAAGTCTCCCCCGAGAGCGCCTCCCATCCCTCGAAACTGCCCGCCGAGAAGTTGCGGGTGGGTAGCATTCCGGTAGCGTTGAGGCCACCCAGCAGCCCGGCGGTGCCCAGGTCGTGCAGGGCCCGGCTGAGGGGGTTGTCCCGGTAGTGGTCGCGGAACCAGCGCGCGATGCCCAGGACGCCCTCACGGTCGGCCAGTTCCGGCTTACCCGTCCCCCGCACGGCCACCGCCTTGAGGCGCTTGGATCCCATCACCGCCCCCAGGCCGCACCGCCCGGCGGCGTTGCGCCCTTCGTGCATGACACAGGCGTAGCGCACCAGGTTCTCCCCCGCCGGGCCGATGCATGCCACCCGCACCCGTGCATCCCCCAACTCCTCGCGGATGGCGTGCTCGGTGGCGAAGGTTCCCAGCCCCCACAGGTGCGAGGCGTCGCGGATCTCGGCCTGGCCGTCATGCACGAAAAGGTACACGGGCCGATCAGATGCCCCCCTCACCACCACCGCCTCGAACCCGGCGAACTTCAACTCGGGAGCGAGGAATCCCCCCGCCTCCGCCTCCCCGTATCCGCCCGTGAGGGGCGACTTGGCCGCCACCGTGAACCGCGAGTATCCCGGGATGGGGAGCCCGCTCACCACGCTCCCCGCCAGCACCAGCACGTTCTCCGGCCCCAGGGGATCGGCCCCGGCCGGCACCTCCTCCAGCAGGTAGTGGCCGGCGAATCCCTTCCCGCCCAGGAGCATGCGGTAGAACTTCTCGCCCGGTTCTTCCACTGCCACTGTCTTTTCCGTCAGGTCCACCCGGAGTATCCGTCCCGCATAGCCTGCTGCCATGGACCCACACCTCCTGCCCGGTCAACCGCTCTCCTGGGTGATTCTCAACCGCGGGGCACTCTCCCTGCCAGAGACTCTCCCTAACCGACCAAATGCGACATCGTGCGTAGGTCACAGGGAAAGGACCCGGGCAGGGGAGGCCAGCGTTTCTACGATCTCGTACATGTTGGTCACCCGGCCCACCGCCAGTTTGTCTCGCAAGCCGAAGTAATCCAGGCAGGTACCGCACGACAGGATCTCGGTTCCCCTGTCCTGCAACTGGCCGAGTTCGTCCAGCACGGGACTCCCCTCGGTGGTCAGGCGGACCCCGGCATTGATGAAGATCATGGTATCCGGCGGGGAGGAGAGCTGGGTCAGGGTGTACAGGAAGCTGCGCATCAACACGGAGCCCAGTTCATCCGACCCCCGTCCCAGGCGGTCCGTCCCAACCAGGATAACCCGGGCACCCTCGTTCGCCTGATCGCCGCGGCCGGTTGGGGAGGCGTGCTCGACGTGCGCACCCTGCCCCCCGCCGCCGGGCGGCGTGATGGTGAGGCGCCAGATGCCCCCGTCCTGCACTGCCTCCACCTCATATCCCTGGCTGCGGGCGAAGCGAGTGACGTTCTCGCGGGCAGCCTCGTTGTCGACTATGGAGACCACCGGCCCGCCGGTCTCCTTCAAGGCCTTGCGCGTGTTAATGACCGGCTGGGGGCAGGGCAGCCCCCGGTTGTCCACTATCCTCATCACGGTACCACCCCCCGGACCCCGGGATCAAGGAACCAGTTCCAGAGCGGCCTGGCGCCGGGGAACCACCTCACCGATCACCTTCGCCGTGACGCCGCGCTCGCTGAGCCGTGCCAGGGCGAGAGCCGCGTGGTCCGGGGGGAGCGAGGCCAGCAATCCGCCGGAGGTCTGGGGGTCGCACAGGATGAGGAGGTCGGTGTCGTCGACACCCCCGGCCGCGAGGCGCCCCTTCACCCAATCCCGGTTGCGGTAGGCACCCGCCGGGAACATCCCCATGGCCCCCAACTCCCGGGCTCCCTCCAGGACGGGGATAGCCTCCGCTCGCAACACCAGGGTGACGCCGCTGGCCTCCGCCATCTCGGCCGCATGGCCCAGCAGGCCGAACCCGGTCACGTCGGTGCAGGCATTCACCCTCGCACCCCGCAGGGCGTCACAGGCCGCCGCGTTCAGGGTACGCATGAGCTCGATGGCAGCCGCCACCACCTCTGGCGGAGCCATGTCCGCCTTGGCCGCGGTGTTGATGACGCCCGTGCCCACAGGTTTGGTGAGGATCAGGGCGTCGCCCGCGCGGGCGGTGGAGTTGCGCCACAGTCCCTCGGGATGCACGAGTCCCACCGCCGCCAAGCCGTATTTAGGCTCGTCATCCTCCAGGGTGTGGCCCCCGGCCAGGATGGCGCCCGCCTCGGCCACCTTATCGCATCCGCCCCTCAAGATCTCCCCCAACACTTCCACGGGGAGGCAGGTGGGGAACCCCACCAGGTTGAGGCATAAGAGGGGTCTTCCCCCCATCGCGTAGACGTCGGAGAGGGCGTTGGCGGCGGCGATTTGCCCGAAGGTGTAGGGGTCATCCACCACGGGGGTGAAGAAATCCACCGTGACGATCAGGGCCGTCTCCTCGTCCAGCACATACACGGCGGCATCGTCACCCGTGTGGGGCCCCACCAGGAGGCGGGCATCTTGCGGTACGGGCAGTTGTCGCAGCACGTGCGACAGGGTCTCCGGACCCACCTTGGCCGCTCAACCCGCCGCCTTCGTCATCTGCGTGAGCCGGTACATATGCTTCACCCCCCTCAAGATCACTGATAGTGAGCGGTGCAGTCCGGATTTCCATGGGGAGCGCGGGCGAGGCGGCTGGCGATGGCGCGCACCGCACTCACGACGTAATCCGCGTCCTCTGTGGTGTTGGAGTAACCCAGGCTGATACGCACCGTACCCTGGGGGTAAGTGCCCACCGTACGGTGGGCCCAGGGGGCACAGTGCAGCCCCGCCCTCACCATCACCCCGAATTCGGCATCCAGCCATTCCGCCACCAGGGCGGGGTCGACCACCCCGTCCGCGGT
>JACIYH010000079.1 GCA_014360055.1 Bacillota bacterium
GCTCACCTCCCACGGCCCATCTCCCAGGAACTCCCCCTCACGGCTCAAGTGATCCGTGAACTCGGCCCCCGCCCACGGGAATATCTCCAGGAGCTTCATCACCCCGTCAGCGACCTGGGAGCCCATGTCGGCGATATGAGAGCCCATGCCGGCCATTTTCTCTCCGATCTCGGACCCCATGCGCGCCATCCTGTCGCCGAACTCCGCTCCCATGCCCGCCATCTTCTCGCCCGGTGCCGGTCCCGCACCGCCCGCCCTCTCGCCCTGCTCCGCTCTCCCGCCCGCCACCCGCTCGCCCGACTCAATGTCCGCCCCGCGCGCCTCGCCCGACTCACTTCCCGCCGCCCGCCCGGCCGCCCGCTCGTCTGACTCACTGCCCGGCGCGCGGCCGGCCCGCCCGGCTGCTCCCTCGAGGGCATCCAGCAGCCGCACCCCCTCCTCGGGGGTGATCTTCCCCTCCGCCACCATCTGGAGGATCAAACGCCGCTCTTCTTCCCCCATTCCCGTTCCCTCCCTCGATCCCTAGATACCGCGCCCAATCCCGGGAAGGATTCCGAGGTGGCCGTAACCGCGCCCCATCTCCCCCACCAGTTCCAGGAATTCGGGCGGTATCTCTGCGGCTCTGCGGATCACCACTTCCCAACGGTCTCCTGTGGGCGGCGTCCTGGCGTTCAGACTAAGCTCCTGTTCGAGGAAGGAGCTACCATACGGGGCTATCACGAAGGTTCCCTCCTATCCCGTACTCCCAACCAGCCCCAGGCCGCCGGCACCGCCGAGCAGCCGTGGCACCTGAGTTGCCGCCTCATCAGATGGAGGCCAGCAGCCGTGCGGCCTCGGCGGCGGTGATCTTGCCCTTATCCAGGGCGTCCAGCACTTCCTGGCGCCGGCGGGCCCGCTCGGCCTGTTCCTCCTCGTCCACGCCGCGGGCGGGGGCCAGACCCAGGGCGGCGAGCACCGCTTCCAGGCGCCCCCTCACCGTGGGGTACGAGATACCCAGTTCGCGCTCGACTTCCCGCAGGTTGCCGCGGGCGCGCAGGAACACCTCCACGAACTCCCGCTGCTCCTGCGTCAACAGGCAGAATCGGCACAGGCGGAACCGCCCCTCCACAGCCGTGGTGCAGTTGGGGCAGTAGAGCCGCACCGCCCGCAGGGGCTCACCGCACACGGGGCACCGACCCGGTACTATACGTTCCTCCACTGGCCATTCCTCCCAGCCCAGAGTATATAGTGATGCCTTGAAGATGTCAAGGCATCTCCTCAACATTTTGATCCGGGGCACCCGGGTCCCGGTTGGCGGTCACCCCGGCCGGCCACGGGTAAACATGCCGTTGCCTTTACAAATACTAAGATCAGTCGTTGCCCGCCCTGGCGATCGGGAAGGTGGTGCCGCGGGTGAACCGCAGAAAGTGGCTGGTTGCTGCCCTGGTCGTGCTGCTCCTGGCCGTCGCCGTCACCTACTACCCCGGGTTCACGGAGGCAGAGGATGCAGTAGAGATCGTCATGCCTGCCGGCTACCGCATCGTGCCCGTACTGACCGGACTGACTTTCCCCACGGCCGTCGCCTGGGACCGGGACGGCAGCATGTACGTGGCCGAGTCCGGGTACCCGTACGGGGCAAAGGGACAGGCCCCTGGAGTCGGTACCGGTAGGGTCCTGAGGGCAGAAGGCGGAAAGACCACCGTGGTGGCCGAGGGCCTCAACGCTCCCGTGACGGACGTGAAGTTCAAGGACGGGGAGATGTACGTGGCCCATCGCGGCACCCTCTCTGTCTTTCGCGATGGCAAGCGGGTGGATCTCATCCAGAACCTCCCCTGGGGAGACCATTCCACCGGGGAGATAGCCTTTGACGAAGAGGGCTGGGTCTACCTGGGGAACGGGACGGTGACCAACTCCGGTGTGGTGGGAGAGGACAACTTCGCGGCCGGCTGGACGGCCCGGAATCCGGGCGCACACGACATTCCCGCCCGGGACATCACCCTTGTGGGCCAGAACTTCACCTCGCCCGACCCCAGGACCCGCCATCCGCGGGACACCGCCGTAACCGGTGCGTTCGTGCCCTTCGGGGTCCCCAGTCACGAAGGTCAGACTGTTCCCGGTAGTCCGGAAGCGAGCGGGGTCATCCTGCGGGTGAGACCCGATGGGAGCGACCTCCAGGTATACGCCTGGGGGTTGAGGAACCCCTTCGGCATGCGGTTTGATCCGTCAGGCAGGCTCATCGCCGTGGACCAGGGGTATGAGCCCAGGGGTTCCCGCCCGGTCGCCAACGCCCCCGACGCCGTCTACCACGTCAAGCCGGGCTGCTGGTACGGGTGGCCGGATTACGTGGCCGGAAAACCCATAACCGACCCTGCCTTTAGGGCAAGGGCGACCGGTGGCCCACCCCTCTCCTTTCTGCTCAGGGACCATCCCCCGGTCGAACAGCCCCTGCTGACGCTGCCGCCCCATACCGCTGCCCTGCGCTTCGACTTTGCCCCGTCCGGATTCGACAGATCCCGGCGCATGTTCATGGCCGCCTTCGGTCCCACCCGCCCGCAAAAGGGCGAGCCGGCGCCCGAGAGCGGGATTCTGGCGGTTGACCTCCGGAGTGGCAAGGTGGAAATGTTCGCCCGCAACAAGACGGGGCGACCGGCCGGGAAGAGCCTCAGAGGCTTCAATCGGCCCACAGACCTCGAGTTCGGGCCAGACGGAACCCTGTACGTGGTTGACTTCGGCGTCTTCGAATGGAGAGGCCAGGCACCCCGGGGGGTACCCGGCACGGGTGTCGTGTGGCAGATCTTCCGCCAGCGCTCCGAGTATCACGAGTTTGTCTCTGCGGCCATGGCGAAAGTGGACGCCGCCAGGCGGGTGGGCTGGAACCCGGACTACGGGCCCCTGGAGGCCCGGCTGCGGGAGTACCTGAGCACCCGGCCGGAAAAGTGGGGCCTCTATTTCAAAGACCTGGCCTCGGAGAAGGCGTTTGGCGTCAACGAGTACGTGCAGATCCCGGCCGCCAGCACGGTGAAGGTCCCGGTCGTGCTGTACGCCACTCACCTGGTGGTGCAAGGAAAGCTCTCCTGGGACGAGCAGTTGACCTACTACGGCGAGCGGGACTGGCGGGGTGGGGCCGGCACCCTGCAGTTCACGGCCCGGGACGGGGATTCCTTTACCATCAGGGAGTTGGCGGAGAAGGCCATCCGCGATAGCGACAACATTGCCTGGAAGATGCTGGAGAGGCGGCTGGGCAAGCAGAACATCGTCAACTTTATGTGGAGCCTGGGGGGAGAGAACGTGTACCCGGGTGGCCAGAACATCTCCACACCGAAGGATAACGCCACCTACATGGAAGCCGCCCTGAATTTCGCCAGGCAGAACCGGGCCGGGGAAAAGCTCATATACGATCTCGCCCACACCGTGTGGAACACCGGTCTCAACCGATACATCAACGAGGTACCGGTGGCTCACAAGGAGGGCGACATCACCGGCGTGGCCGACGACGTGGGGATCGTCTTCGCCGATTTCCCCTACGTGTTATCGATCATGTCGGAGGGACACGCCGACGTCGAAGCCGGGTTCGAGCAGATCGGCCAGATCTCCCGCCTGATCTACGACTACCAGGTGAGCCTTTACCAGGGAAGATCGGTGCAGGCACCGCCCGCCGCCCCGCGCCCGCTCACCCGTCGCTGAGGTATTCCTTGAGGCGGCAGGCGGCGGCCCGGTTCATGCCCGGTACGGCAGCCAGTTCTTCCACCGAGGCAGCGGCCAGCTTCTCCAGGGAGCCGAAGTGGCGCAGCAGTTCCTTCTTGCGGCGGGGACCGATTCCGGGCACCTCATCCAGCAGCGAACGCAGGCCTTCCCGTTTGCGGGCCCGGCGGTGGTGGCCCAGGGCGAACCGGTGGGCCTCGTCACGCAGCCACTGTACCAGGTGCAGGGCTGCCGAGCCCCGTGGCAACTCCACCGCCTCCGGCCTGCCGGGCAGGAAGAGGAGTTCCTGTTCCTTGGCCAGCCCCATGACGGGGATGCGTTCGAGGTTCAGGGCTCGCAGCACTTCCAGGGCGGCATTGAGTTGGCCCCGGCCGCCGTCCACCAGCACCAGGTCGGGCATAGTGGCCCAGGACGACCCGCTCCCCGCCTCCTCCAGTCCCCGCCGGAAGCGGCGGAAGAGCACCTCCTGCATCATGGCGTAGTCATCGGGTCCGGGGGTGCGAAGGCGGAAGAGCCGGTAATGGTCCTTTCGGGGGACACCGTCCTCGAAAACCACCAGTGATCCCACCGCCTGGCGACCCTGCAGGTTGGAGATGTCGTAGCCCTCCAGCCGGTGGACGGGGCCGGCCAGCCCGGCCAACTGACCCAGCACCCGGGCCGCTTCGCGCCCCATCTCGCGCCGCCGCTCTTCCTCCGGCTTGATCTCGTTGAGCACCTCCCTGGCGTTCTCGCTGACCAGGTCCACCAGCCGCTTCTTCTCGCCCTTCCGGGGAACCACCAGGGACACGCGGTGGCCCGCCTGGCGGCTGAGCCACTCCCCCATGAGCTCTGCGTCCTCCGGTGCGGAGGGAAGGAGGATCTGCGCCGGGATGTCTTCGGTGTCCGCGTAGTGCTGTTTCAGAAAAGCCGCCAGGATCTCGGCGTCCTGGGCTCTACCGTTCGCGGCGCCCTCCTGGTGCCGCGGGACCACGGGGGCGCCGCGGGAGGGAGCGGTGCCGGCGCGAGCACCTTCCGGGGCGCCGGGCGCGGCGGCAAGCGAGCTTGCGGGCAGGAAATAGTGGCGGCGGCCCACCACTTTGCCCGCGCGCATGAAGAATACCTGCACGCACACGTCGCCCTCTGCCCGGGCCAGTCCCACCACGTCCTGGTCCTCCAGCCCGGTGGACACCATCTTCTGTTCCTCGATGAGCCGATCGAGGGCCTGAATCTGGTCGCGCAGGCGGGCCGCCCTCTCGAACTCCAGGCGCTCGGCAGCTTCCTCCATGCGGGCCCGCAGGCGCCCGCGGACCTCTTCCCCCCGCCCGCCCAGGAACAGGCAGAGGTCCCGCACCACCTGGCGGTACTCGCCCTCGTCCACCTGCCCCGTGCACGGGCCCAGGCAGCGGCCGATGTGGTAATTGAGGCAGGGCCGCTCGGTGTTCTCCAGCACCCGGTCCGAGCAGGTGCGCAGGGGGAAGAGGCGCCGGCAGAGCCGCATGGTCTCGTGTACCACGGAGGCCGGGTAATAGGGACCGAAGTAGCGGGAACCGTCCCGCCGCGCCCGCCGGGCGATCACCAGCCGGGGCCATCGGTCCTCGGTGGTTACGCGCAGGTAGGGGTAGTGCTTGTCGTCCTTGAGCATCACGTTGTACCGGGGCCGGTACCGCTTCACCAGGTTGGACTCCAGGGTAAGCGCTTCCAGCTCGGTATCGGTGACGATCCAGTCCAGGCCGGCCGCCCGGCTGAGCATGGCCATGGTGCGCTGGTTCAACCCCGCCGAGGCGTGGAAGTACGAGCGCACCCGGTTGCGCAGGGAAAGGGCCTTGCCCACGTAGATCACCTGCCCGGCCGCGTCCTTGAACAGGTACACGCCCGGCCGATCGGGCAAACCCTTGACCAACTCACGCCACTGTGCCTGCTCCATGCACGCTCGCCGGTCCCTCTATCGCCCGCCCACGGCGGCGGCTGCGCCGGTAGCCGCCCGTGCCGCGGCCACCCCCCCTGTGGCAGCCTGCGCGGCAGCGTCCGGCCCGGTCTCCGCGGCGGCCCCGGACAGATCGGTGGCGGACGCGGGCGTAACTGGCGTGTCGGCGGCAGGTGAGCGGCGGGACGCCAGCCAGCGGCGGAGGAAGCGACCGGTGTGGGTGTCGGTGCGGGCCACCTCCTCGGGAGTACCCTCGGCCACCACCCGACCGCCGGCGTCCCCGCCCTCCGGCCCCAGGTCGATGATCCAGTCGGCCGTCTTGACCACGTCCATGTTGTGCTCGATGACCACCACCGTGTTCCCCGCATCCACCAGGCGGTGGAGGACCGAGAGCAGCTTCTTGACGTCGTCGAAGTGCAGCCCTGTGGTGGGCTCGTCCAGGATGTACATGGTGCGGCCGGTGGCCCGGCGCGACAGTTCCGCCGCCAGCTTCACCCGCTGGGCTTCCCCGCCCGAGAGGGTGGTGGCGGGCTGCCCCAGCTTGATGTAGCCCAGCCCCACGTCGTACAGGGTCTCCAGCTTGCGGCGCAGCCGGGGCAGGGCGGAGAAGAAGTCCAGAGCCTCCTCCACGGTCATGTCCAGCACTTCCGCTATGTTGCGGCCCCGGTAGCGGACCTCCAGGGTCTCCCGGTTGTAGCGCTTGCCCTTGCAGACCTCACAGGGTACGTAGACGTCGGGCAAAAAGTGCATCTCGATCTTGATGATGCCGTCACCCCGGCAGGCCTCGCAACGGCCGCCCCGCACGTTGAAGCTGAAGCGACCCGGCCGGTACCCCCTCATGCGCGCCTCGGGCGTGGCGGCGAATGCCTCCCGCACGAAATCGAAGGCCCCGATGTAGGTGGCCGGGTTGGAGCGGGGCGTGCGGCCGATGGGTGACTGGTCGATCTCGATCACTTTGTCCAGATGCTCCAGGCCCTCGACCCCCCGGTGCTCGCCCGGGCGGAGTCGGGCGCCGTTCAACTCCACCGCCAGGCGGCGGTAGAGGATCTCGTTCACCAGGGTGCTCTTCCCCGACCCGGAAACCCCGGTCACGCAGATGAAAGTGCCCAGGGGGAAGGAGACGTCGATGTCCTTGAGGTTGTGCTCGCGGGCGCCCCGCACGGTCAACACCCGGCCGTTACCCGGCCGCCGGGCCAGGGGCACCTCGATGGCCGCCTCCCCGGAGAGGTAGCGCCCGGTCACCGAGCGCGGGCAGGCGGCCACCTCCTCCACCGTGCCGGCCACCACCACCTCGCCGCCGTGGGCACCGGCTCCGGGGCCCATGTCGATGATCCAGTCCGCCGCCCGCATCATCTCCTCGTCGTGTTCCACCACCAGCACGGTGTTGCCCAGGTCGCGCAGCCGCTTGAGGGTGGCGATGAGGCGGGCGTTGTCCCGCTGGTGCAGGCCGATGCTGGGCTCATCCAGGATGTACAGCACGCCCATCAGTCCGGAGCCGATCTGGGTGGCCAGCCGGATGCGCTGGGCTTCACCCCCGGCCAGCGTCCCCGTGGGGCGGTCCAGGGTGAGGTAGTCCAGCCCCACGTTCACCATGAAGCCCAGGCGGGCGGCGATCTCCTTGAGGATGCGGTCGGCGATGAGGTGCTCGCGCGGGGTGAGATCCAGCCGGGAGAAGAACTCCTGCGCCCGCGCCACCGACATGGCCGTAACCTCGGCCACGGAGAGGCCACCCACCTTCACGGCCAGGGCCTCCGGCCGCAGACGGGCGCCCTTGCAAGCGGAGCAGGGACGGCTGGACATGAACTCTTCGATCTCCATGCGCTGGGCGTCGGTCTGGGCCTCCTTGTAGCGACGCTCCAGGTTGGCGATCACCCCGTCGAAGTAGATGTCGTGCACCCGCACCCGTCCGTAGGGGTTCACGTAGCGGAAGCGGATGCGCTCCCCCGGTGCGCCATAAAGGATGATGTGCACGTGGCGCTCGGGCAGGTCCTTCACCGGCACCTCGGTATCGATGCCGAAGTGCTCGGCCACCGCTTCCAGCAACTGCGGGTAATACGTGCCGTTGCCCCGGAACCAGGGCACCACCGCCCCCTCGGAGAGTGACTTGGAGCGGTCCAGCACCAGGTCGGGGTCGATCTCCATGCTGGTCCCCAGACCGTCGCACTCGGGACAGGCCCCGTAGGGGCTGTTGAAGGAAAACAGGCGGGGCTGCAGTTCACCCAGGGAGATGCCGCAGTCGGGGCAAGCCATCTCCTGGGAGAAGAACATCTCTTCCCCGTCCACCACCTGCACTACCGCCAGTCCCCCGGAAAGCTCCACCGCCTTCTCCAGGGAATCCGCCAGGCGGCTCCCCACGTCGGGGCGCACCACGATGCGGTCCACCACCGCCTCGATGGTGTGCCGCTTGTACTTCTCCAGCTGGATGTCCTCCGAGAGCTCCCGTACCTCGCCATCCACCCGTACCCGCACGTACCCGGCCCGGCGGAGGTCCTCCAGCACCTTCTGGTGCTCCCCCTGGCGCCCCCGCACCATGGGCGCCAGCACCAGCAACCGCGTGCCTTCGGGCTGGCCCAGCACCCGGTCCACCATCTGGTCCACGGTCATGGAGGTGATGGGCCGCCCGCAACGGGGGCAGTGGGGCTTACCGATGCGTGCAAAAAGCAGGCGGAGGTAATCGTACACCTCAGTGACCGTCCCCACCGTGGAACGGGGGTTGCGGCTGGCCGCCTTCTGGTCGATGCAGATGGCCGGTGACAGCCCCTCGATCAGGTCCACGTCGGGCTTGTCCAGCTGCCCGAGGAACTGCCGGGCGTATGCGGACAGCGACTCCACGTACCGCCGCTGACCCTCGGCGAAGAGGGTGTCGATGGCCAGGCTGCTCTTGCCGCTCCCCGACACCCCCGTGATCACCACCAGCTGGTTGCGGGGGATCTCGACGTCGATGTCCTTCAGGTTGTGCTCGCGGGCGCCTCGCACCAGTATGGTGCCGCGCCCCCGGGAAACCTCACGAGGCACGACTTACCCCCCGGCGGCATTATAGCACACGCCGCCCCGTTTCCGGTCCCCGATCGTCCACCCGAGTCCACCTGCCAACACCGCCCTGACCCCGGGCGTCGATTCGGCGGTCGACCCTGCCGTCCGCGCGTACCTGGGCGATGCCGAGCGGGATGAGCAGGCCGCCCGCCACCTGGGGCGCCGACCACCTCTCCCCGAGGAGCGCCCACCCGAGCAGGCTGGCCACCAGGGGACTCAGGTTGGAGTAGATGGCGGTGCGCCCGCTGCCGATGCGCTGAATCCCCCAACTCCAGATGAGGTATCCCACCACGATGGGCACTGAGTACGAGTACACCAACGCCGCCCAGGAGGTCGCCGTCACCCTTCCCCAGTCCTGGGCCATCAGGACGGGAGCAGAGAGCAGGATCATGGGAATGGTGCCGGCGGACATCGTCAGCGCCGTCACTCTGAGGGGCGAATACCGGTCGAGCAGGGGGCGGGCAGCCACCGTATAGCCGCCCCAGCAGGCGGCCGCTGCCAGCACCAGCAGGTCCCCCCGCAGCTGACCACCGGACAGCGTCAGGCCGCCTCTACCACCTCCGGTGATGAGGATCACCCCCGCGAGGGAAGTCAGCACCCCCACCCACGCTCGCCAGCGGTAGGTACCGATCCCCAGCAGGCGTTCCAGGCAGGCCACGAACACCGGTGACATGGCCAGGATGACCGAGGTCTTGCCGGCGGTGGTGAAGCTCAGCCCCGTGATGAAGAGCGTCTGGTATACTGTGTGGCCCAGCACTCCCACCCCCAGCACGGGCCAGAAGTCGCAGCGTTTCAGTCCCACGTCTCCTTCGACCAGCCACAGGATGCCAAGCAGGGTGGCCGATGCCAGCCCGAAGCGCAGGGCGTTGAAGGCCAAGGGCATCATGTTGGCGAGAGTATGCTTCACCACCACGTGGTTCACACCCCAGGAAGCAGCCACCCCCACCAGGGCGAGGTCCATCGCCCAGGTAGGGCGGCGGGCAGGCGAGGTTAGGTGCTGCATTGCAAATCCCCCCAACAGCGCCCCGCAGCGGTCAGCGGGTGAGGCGGTGGGCAACCCAGACCACGCCCGGCCAGATACGTGGTAAAGGCGCAGATGATGAGGGCAGCCACCCCCTGCCAGGAGGCCAGGGCCGCGCCCACCTGCGCCGGAGTGACCCTGCCGTCGGCCACCGGTACCAGCACCAAGGCGTGAGAACGGCGATCCCCCAGAACATGCCCTGGCCCTCCAGGGTGGGAAGCCAGCGGGCAGCCCCCACCAACCGGAGCAGCAGGACCCCCAGGGCACCCACCGCCACCGCGTTGGCGCGACCCGCTACCGCCATGAGAGCCACTAATCCGAGGATGACGTTCTGCTGCATGCCCGCCACCTCCGCTATCCCGTGCCGGCCGGTCGCTCAAATATAACATAACCGCGGACTCGCCGGCAGGAGGGCCCGGGAGCACGGACGTGGAGCCCGCCCTGGCGGAGAAATACGAGCCCTCCGCCGACGGGACGGAGTGGACCTTCCACCTGCGCCAGGGGGTGAAGTTCCACGACGGCACGCCCTTCAACGCAGACGCCGTACTCTTCACCTTCCAGCGGCAGATGGACAAGAACCACAAGTACTATTACGAGGACATGGAGTACGCCGAGATGACCCTGGGGGTGGTCAAGGAGGTCGTCAAGGTCGACGAGTACACGGTGAAGTTCGTCCTCAAGCACCCCTTCGGTCCCTTCCTGCGCAACATCGCCATGTTCTGCAACGCCATCGTGAGCCCGGCTGCCGTGGAGAAGTACGGCGACGACTTCTTCAAGAACCCCGTGGGGACCGGTCCCTTCAAGTTCGTGAAGTGGGACCGCGACAGCCAGATCGTGCTGGAGGCCAACAAGGAGTACTGGGGCGGGGCCCCCAAGGTCGACCAGGTCATCTTCCGGGTGATCCCGGAGAACTCGGTGCGCCTGGCCGAGTTGCAGGCGGGCAACATCCACATGATGGACGGCCTGGACCCCAACGACATCGCCACGGTGGAGAAGGACGCCAACCTCACCCTCATGAAGCAGCCCGGCCTCAACATCAACTACCTGTGCTTCCCCACCCAGAAGAAGCCGTTCTCGGACGTGAGGGTGCGCCAGGCCATCTCCTACGCAATCAACAAAGAGAACATCGTCAACTACCTTTATAAGGGGGCGGCCGTGGTCGCCACCGGCCCGGTGCCCAAGACCATCCTGGACTACAATGTGCCCGGCTACCCCTACGATCCCGAGAAGGCAAACCGCCTTCGCCAAGGGCCTGAAGATGAACCTATGGTGCTACCGTTCCTCGGAACTCAACAATAAGTGCAGATAGCCGCGCATTGTTGAGAGGCCGGGCGAACAGCACTCCCGACCATTTGTGCCGGGGGATCACGCCCCGGAACCGGGGATAGACCATCTCCAGGCGGGCCTTGCGGCCTGAGCGCGGCCGCAGGTGCCGCCCGGGATAGGGGTAGCCCCCTGCCCCGGTCTCCCTCGGAGGGACACCGACCACGTACCCTCTCGGCACGCAGCCTCCGGGATAGACGGCTCCAGTCACTCCAGACGTGCCTTCCCCGAGTCCTCGCGGGTAGGGAAAGGGCGGACCTGGACCGGAGCCGTTCCCCAAACCCCAGGCCCCGCCGCGCAATCGCCACCGCCGCCGCAGCGTGGGGCGAAAGGCCGTATCCGGGGCCAAACTTCACCTGCCCGATCACACTCGTCAGGGCCGGGTTGACGAACACCGCTTCCACGCCCTCCCTCGCCGCCCGGGAAAGAAGCAGGGCGTGGAACTTGCCGTAGGCAAATCCCGAGAGCATACGAGCGTAACGGGCGCCCATCTCCCCAAGGTGCGCCTTCTTCTTCTCGAAATCCAGCCTCTCCACCACGATGGGCACGCCCTCGGCCTTCGCCCAGGCAACCACGTCGGCCGCCGCCTCCGCCAGGCTGGCAGTGACCTGGTGCCGCCTGCGCCCCCGCGTCAGCACGGGAATGTGCCGCCAGGATACCGGGTTACCATGGCGGTCAACCTGCGACGCCGCCACCAGACCGGGATTGAGATCCACGCCCAGGGCACCCAGCAGTCTGCCGGTCACCACCGGGGCATCCTCCCGCTCCAACGTGATCTGCACGTACCACGCCGGCTTGCCCTTCCTCTCCCGGCGCAGGAACCGGTAGGTGAGCGCCTGGCCCCGCGCCAGGGC